>JBLIRH010000047.1:0-17312 GCA_049472215.1 Thermoplasmatota archaeon
CCATCAACAACAGCGAGATAATAGGAGCTGGCTATGCGGACCCCGCAAGTTCCCTTCTTGTCATGAATTCGGGGGACATATTCAACGTGACCTTTACCAATATACCAAACAGAATAACGATCACTTCACCAGGGGTGAGCTTTATGAATTCCTCCATCAAGTTCACCGGGATGGGATCCATAGATATTGATTACGACCACAGGTGGGGGCCTGCACCGACAAGGCTCGTGAACCTGTCCATAAACGGGACCGTCCGGGTACCGATCCAGGTCAAGAACGTATCGACCTATCTTCCATACGATGTCACAACAAGATACTACGAGGAAGATACCTCGGGCACTGCGATGATTTACATGGACACCACCAACGTGACCAATCCCTATCTCAAGCTTCCCCATTTCATCGATTCGAGGGATCCGTCCGCTACTTTCGATATCAAATGGAACAACAGCGGGACGTGGGAGAGCCTCCCGGGATTTCCGGTATCGAACATCGTTTACGATGAATGGTGGAGCGGGGAGACCGGAAAGATCGACCTTTCCGGACTGCCCGAGGGAGGACAACAGCTGAACGCAAGCTGGTCCGCTGACAATGATCAGCAGGGGTGCGTTCATATGGGCACCCCGCGCTTCGGAGGAGACAACATACAGGAAATAAGACACGGAACCCCGTCCCTCAACATCGATTTCAGCAAGTTCGGGCGAACCGCTTCCGGAGATACCCTGGTCATGAGGAACATATCCGTCAGGGACGCCTCGAACAGGTTCATGTCCATATCCTCATCCGGCGGCGTAAAGATATCGAAAATGCATTTCGGGAAGATCGGTTCCCCGATGCAGGCCACCGAATTCATCAGCTCCGTGAATTCGAACTTTTCCCTATCCGATACCGTCCTCGTTGGAGGCAACAAGACCAACACGGCCATCTCGGTCAATTTCTCGGCGGGGAACGATTGGCCTCTGTCCACGATAACCAACGTAAGCATTTCAAAGAGGGGGACCAGCGTCTACGATGCAGCGATAGACCTCTTCGGCGGACGTGTCGACATCGACACTGTCATCCTCGAGAACTCGACCGTCGGCATAGTGATGGACGGAGGGCTTCTGAACGTGGAATCGGCTCAGATCCACCCAAAGGAGACCGGCATATATGTGATGCTTCCGGATACGTTCTACACGGACATGGTCATGACTGTGAACGACCTTCTGGTGGGGAACAGGTACACATATTCGGCCTTTTACCTCGAGGGGACGGACCTGGATTATGATCTTGACCTGACCATGAATGAATACGAGTTCTACTCCAGCTCGACCGCAAGCTTCACGAGGAATGATATGGTCGGGGGCTTAACCCTTGATCTGACCACCACGAATTCCGCCACCGCAACCCTTACTGGCAATGTGACAAAGGGTCCGGCCCATGGGATAGCCATTCCGAACTGGCCGGCCAACGGCCGTATTCTTATGGAGGATATCAGGGTGACGGATGTCGACCTCGACGGCATCTACCTTGGCGGCGACATGAACGTGAACATAACCCAGGGTTACCTCGCCCAGGCTACACTCATGGGTATCTACGTCAAGGATGGCACGAGTATCGGGATCGACGGCACTCTCCAACAACCCGTCAGCATCCAGAACATGGGCTCCGGGGGCATCTGGCTTGGAGACGATGTGGACTTCCGTTTCAAGAGGATGAACATCTCATATTGTACCGGGTGGGCCATCGAGACCGGCAATGGAGCCTTTGGAAGGATCATCGACACCGAGACCTACGGCTGCGTCCAGGGCGTTCGTATCGATGAGGGTAGCAACGTCACCATCAGCGGACTTGAAGTGGATACCAACTCCATGGGTACCGGCATATGGGCAAAATCCTCCGATATCAAGATCGAAAGAGGTACCCAGAACTCCCTGATAAGGAACAACAACGGCAACGGGATCTTCATCGACGGAGGGTCCCTCGACATCTCAAGGACATGGGTCCAGATGAATTCCGGCAAGGGGATCATCCTTCAGGGGGTCGACCTCAAGGTGATGAAGAACGTCAAGGTCGAGGCAAACGGGGAGGACGGCCTTTCCATCCACATCCCGTCGAGCTCACTTCTGGACAGCAACGGCAGTTATGCGATCATCCAGGAATGCGACATCATGATGAACTCCGGTATCGGACTGCCCGTAACTCTCGATCCGGCACAGGTCTCCGTGGAGGTCCAGATCCTTCTGCTTGACCCGAACCTCGGCGGGAACTCCGGAGGGGACATCATCGCAACAAAGCAGATCCATTTCATGTGGAAGTCCCTTGTCTCCAGCGCTAACAGGAATTCGCTGGGGAGCGGCCAGGTCTCGGGCGTCATAAGGGCGAACATCGATGTCGAGGTAGGTACATCAGCTTATGCCGAGATGCTGAACCTGAACATCACGCTTCGTGGCTCCAACAACAAGTTCATAGTCATGGAAAGGGGAACCCTTCGTATGGAATATTGTTATATCAGACCTAGCCAGACGACCAAGGGATTCTCGGTCCAGGGCGGCGAGTCCTCAACGATCCAGATCGTGGGCGGTTATCTCGGACAGCTGAAAAACCTGGAGATGATCGATGGTGCTTCCTTCTACATGGAAGGAACGCTTGTCAGGTACGGAGAAGGACCTATCGTGCTGCATTCCACCGAGTTCCAGATATTCGACAGCGAGATATCCGACATCGAAGGGACCGGATTGGAGATCAACGGCGGAGGCGGCCAGATAGACGGGACGAAGTTCTCGTCCAACACCATAGGGGTCCTGGTCGACGGCCTCGAAAGCGACCTCACCATTACCAACTGCGAGATCATCGACAACAAGTGGGGAGTATCCCTCTTCAACGATTCAGGAAGGGACGTATCCATAAGGGAGTCCTATTTCGCAGGTAACAGCCCCGCGCCGATATTGACCGCGACATCCAATGTCGATCTTTTGAATACCTACGTGAATCCCTACAAGATACAGGTCACCCAGAACGGTTACTCCGTTCGGGTGGGTTACAGCCTGGATGTGAAACTTCTGAACGAGATCGGTCAGAACGTTAAGTTCGATCTGACAGTTGACAGGGGTCCGGGCAATGACATAGACGTCTTCAGGGACCGGACCTCCGGATTCTCGGGCTCTTTCGACTCCTACATTGTCAGGTACGACACCGTTGCGGCCGACTGGGTAACGGTCAAGATAACCCTGGACTATGAGGAGGGAAAGAACGCCGACGGGACCGCGATGATGAGGAAGATCACCGATACTTTCGATCTCGACAAGGGAACAGCGATCACCTACTACGGCTACCAGGCCCCGAAGAAGACAAGCAAGTTCCCCTCGAAGCTCCAGGCGCTCGAGGACCGTGGTCTCAAGGACGGGGTGGTGGATATCTCCACCTGGTTCACGGACATCGGGACCGACAAGGGCAATCTGACCTATTCTGCGGCAACATTGAATAGCGAGATCACCCCGCATCTCGATGGGTCCATGCTCACGCTCTCGCTCCTGAAGGACTGGAACGGGATGGGGAACATAACCGTGACCGCGACCGATCCACACGGTGTGAAATTGACACTTCTGGTGTCGGTCAACGTCGCGGGTACGAACGACCAACCCTATGTGACCAATCCGAGGATAATCGCGCTGAACAGCGACAGTCCGACCGTTCCAAGGACGGATGATACGATAATGGGGATCTGGGAGTGGTTCGATGTTGACGGCGATGATGAGCCGCAGGGCCATATCATCCGCTGGTTCCTGAACGGCACCCATGTGGAAGAGCACGATAACAAGATACAGGTCCAGGGGGTCTTCGCGGGACAGATATGGAACTTCACCCTCTATCCTGCCGACAATATCGGGATCAGCGCCGGCACCTACGGCACGCCCGCACATTCACCTCCGGTAATGGTGGGCAACCTTCCACCAACGCTTGCTTCGGCCACCATAACCACGAAGAACCCGACCACCCTCACGGACCTGATGGCCTCGCCAGGTTTCTGGGAGGACCAAGAAACCGATGTCGTGGGCTTCAACTACCTCTGGGAAAGGAAGACATCGACAGGCTACGAGGCCCTCGGAGCCCCGAACTCACCAATCCTCGACCATAGGTTCACCACAAGGGGAGACACGATAAGGGTAAAGGTCTGGGTCTCCGACGGGATGTCGATAAGCAGGGTGAGGACCGACGAGGTCTTTATCCGAAATTCCAAACCCTATATCGTTTCCGCGAAATTGATGCCGGAGGTTGTCGACGAGAAAACGGAAAGGATGTACATCGAAGACCTGGTCCTGGTGGACCCGGACGGGGATGACGTGACCATTACATACCAGTGGTACGTCAGGGGCTGGCCGATCGCCATCGCCGATACGCTCAGCGTTCTTCAGAAATCCCAGGGGAACTGGAACTACCCATCGAACATTTCGGTGACCATAACACCTTATGACTCAAGCAATCTTGACGGAGACCCCTTCACATTGTACATTGACGTGACCCCGCGTGATACAGACGGCGACGGCCTGCTGGATGACGCCGACGGCAACGGCAGGAACGATCAGAACGACGATCCGGACGATGACAACGACGGGTACATGGACGAATGGGAAGATTTCATGAAGACAGATCCAAAGGACTGGCTAAGCAAACCTGTGGACACCGACGGGGACGGACAGCCTGACGGGGATACCGGCAATACCAAGGAATGGATGGACCTGGACGATGACAACGACGGTGTATGGGATATCCATCCCGCAAATGCCGATATGACCAAACCTGTCTGGTACGACACCTTCCCGAGGACCGCCTCTATGCCGGGGGACCTGGACTTCGACGGGATCGGCAACGATCAGGACCCGGACATAGACGGTGACGACCACCTCAACGAAGATGATTATGCCCCGTACGATCCGGGTATCTGGAAAGCCCCGGAGACCAAGGAGACGCTCTGGATCCAGATACTCACATTGCTACTGGTACTGGTCATCTTCCTCGCGATCGGGATCTTCGGCTATCTGGTTTACAACGGAACTATCACCCTGCCGTCGCAGGCACCCCCGGCCGTGGAGGGTGCAGAGGCGATCTACGATGAATCACCCGGACTCGCAAAGCTCCCGCCGAAGGAGGAGGACATAGAGGATATCGAGGAGCTCGAGGCCATCAGCACCTGCTCCAACTGCGGTGAGCTCGTGTCGATGGAGGAGAGCGAGTGCCCGAACTGCGGAGCGGAGTTCGAGGACATCGAGGAAGACGAGGACGAGGAAGAATTCAATTTCGACGATTTCGATGATGATTGATCCGGCGGGTCACATTGACCGGATCACATCCGCCCTTCCTCGAGGACGGAGGCATCAACGGAGGCCTCCTCATCGACCCTGCTATTGCGGATGTTCCTGAGTGTCCTTTTCCAAAGGAGATGCTCCCGCAGTTTCACGAGGCCCCAGATACCAAGTCCGATGATCAATACCAGGATCCCCAGACCTATCCATAGATAGATGGGGTTCTTAATGAAACGCTCGATAACGTCGATGTATGCCTTATCAATATTGAGGGTGAGGGAGGCCTCGGTGTCCTCCTCCGTGGGATGGCCGTTCCTTTCCGACCACACCGCCACCTGGACTATGTAGGATCCGCGGTCGGTCCCGCTGTCGGTCTTTACCTTGACCTCCACTTCCTCCTCTCCGTCCTCATCGACATATACCCTCGATTCCGGGAACTCCACCTCGATACCCTTGGATGAAAGGAATTCGTTGTTCGTAACGGCCAGCAGGTAGTGCTCCCCGGCATTTCCCGTGTTCTGGATCGTAAGGATGAAGGTCTCGGTCGATCCGGTGTCGATGTTTCCAGTAGGGTTGGGGAAGAAAATGGTCGCCGAATAGTAGGGCAGGATGTCCACTTCGGCCGAGTCCGTTCGGACAGTTCCGTCGGTCCCCCTGTTCGTTCTTGCCATGCCTCCCATGACAACGCTTGGATTCAACGTCGCAGAGGTCTTGGGGTTCACACTTATGTTCGCCGTGAACTCGTATACGGGATCGTCCGGAGTGAGACGGACCTCGTAATCCTCAAGCACCACGGAGATGTAATCCGGGAACTCGGGATCTATGTAGAGGTCGACATACTCTATCAGGATGCCCAGGTCATAGATCAAGGTCGCCGTGCAACGAAGTTGGCCTTCAGAAGAGCCGTTGAAGCTGATATCGATCGATATGCTCTCCTCCTCGATCTCCATCATGACAAGCTCGACTGCCTGCTGGGGGGCATCGATGCTGCCTCTTGTTCCTGGAAAGAACCCAATGAGGAGGGCAGAGAGAACAAGGACGAATACCAGAAGATCTCGAACCGCTACCACGGGGTAAAATCCCATTACTTCCCTTTTTAAACTTGTGGAAGAAAGATGGGCGAGGGGGGCCATTTGATCTTTACTTCCTGAAGGCCCACAATTTGGAACCGATATAGTTGATCACCGTTACAATTGCGATCACCGCAACCAGGGCGATGTGGTAAAGGGGAACACCCTCGAAACCCAGCATCTCAACTGCGAGGTAGAGAAGGACCGAGCGGATCACCAGAGCCACGATGGCCACGGTGAAGAACCTGGCATACTGCCCGGTGCTGGACCCCTTCCTGGCATCGAACGTCCAGTACCTGTTCCAGACAAAGTTCCATGTTACCGCATAAAAAAAAGAGACTCCCTGGTACAGGTGGAAGAAGCGGACATCATCGAATGAAAGGAGATCGAACCTGTTGTCACCCAGTGTGAGGAGAAGGAGCGTTACCAATCCGAGGTCCACCAGCATCCCGCTCCCGCCCACAAAAAGGAATTTGACGAAGGGTGCTGAACCGGGGAAAAGATAGAGCTTGAAAAGGTGCTGGAGATAATTGATGATCACCTTGCTTCCGAGCTTTGATTCACCAAGCTGTCTGTCCTTGAACGTGATGGGAACCTCCGCCACCTTGTTGTACTTCCCTTTCACAAGGACCTCGAGAAGTATCTTGTAACCCTTGGGTTTCAGCGGGGCCCCCTTGATCACCTCGGGCTTCACGGCGAAGAATCCGGACATCGGGTCCGAGCATGAGGTAAGAGGCCTCGCCATAGACGCGGCCCCCCATGAGATGAAGCGTCTGGAGAAAGGCCAGTTCTCGATACCTCCGCCCTTGGCATGCCTCGAACCGACAACGATGTCCGCCCCTTCCTTAGCTATCGCGTTGTACATCGAAGGAAGGGCCTCGACAGGATGCGACAGGTCCGCATCCATTACGAGAAGTATGTCCCCATCGGCCTCGCGGTATCCCTGGATAACGGCGGGGGACAGGCCTTTTTCGGTCTTTCGAACTATACATCTTGCCTGCGGAAATTTCTTCGCAAGCTTTCTGACAGACGAAGCGGTCCCATCGGGGGAATCATCGTCCATAACGAGTATTTCGTGAGGTATTCCTGCCCTTCCAAGGACCTTCGCCACCCTCGGAATGATCAACGGCATATTCTCCTTCTCATTGAAGGTGGGTATGATCACTGATAGTATCGGTGATCCCTGGCTTTTCGGAGTACCCATTCAAAAAGCCCTAGCCCTGGGTCGGATATAAATGTTGCCGACCGGGAGGGGAAACAGAAGCCTATCTCATTCCTTGGGCTGAGGCGGTTTGGGTACTGGAGGGGCCGGGGGTGACGCCGGAGGGGGTGTCACCGGAGGCCTTTGGACCGGCTGTGCAGCAGGAGGTGCAGGTACCTGCGGGGCTGGGGGCGCCGGAGGCTGCTGCTGTACGGGCGCGGCAGGGGTTGGCGGAGCCTGCACCGGGGGTGCCGGCTGAGGCGCTGCAGCTATGGGTACTGGGGGTGTCGGAGGCTGCTGTTGGGGGACTGGGGGGGCCTGACCGGGTTTGGGTGCCTGGGGCGGTTGTACCTCCTGGGGTTTTGCAGGAGGGAGATCGGCCTGTTTCTTCTCTGGAAGCTGACCACCCTCCACGCCTTTATCCTGGGCCGCTTGGAGCTCCTTTGCGAAATCGTCCTTTCCCTTGTCGGCGCCGGAACTCTTCAGATAAGCTCTGGAATCCTTGACCCGCCCGCCGGTGAACTCCTCCTCGATAGCGGAGCTGCCTTTCTCCTTCTCCTCTTCCTTCCTCTTCCTCTCCAGAAGTTCCATCTTCTTATTCTTGTCATCATTGTTCTTCTTCTGGACCAGGAAGAACATTACCACGAAAGCGAGTATCATGATGACAAGAAGGGTCGGTGATATAACTATCATCAGGTTGCCGGGCAGGCCGACCTTCTGGCCGAATATACCAAGCTCCTCCGGAGGTGGATTGTGTGTGACCCTTATCTTCAGTCTAAGGGTTGATTCCAGGTCCTCCTGGTCCTTGCAGGTTATCAACAGTGTGAATATGCCCTGCTCCCCCGACTTGACATCCGTTACATCGAAATCCTGTATGAAGCCTGCTCCCTTGCTGTCAGGTCCGAAAACGACCTCCCTGTTGCCCTCTGGGTCCATGACCTCAACGGTGAACCTGAGGTTCGACCACGATCGGTCCTGCGTCGGATCGGTGGACCAGAGTGGATCGTCACGGTCCGATGAATCCGTGAGGTTGAAACGGGCCGTGTAGATATGGCTTTCAAAGGTCTCGACAACGAAGGATTCTTCAATGAATTCCGGGTCGGTCGCCGGTCTCAAGTTCGGTTCGATATACATGTATATCCAGGGGAAGAAATCGAAGAACAGATCGAAGAATACCCATGCCTCGTCGGATATCAGACCGCCGTCGTCCTCTATCCTAAAGACCATCTTGTATTCTCCCTCGGGGTATGGCTCGTCCAGTCCCGGCCTCTTGTTCGCGTCGATCTCGAAACTGAAGCCGTAACCGCCTGTGAGGTTTATCTTCTCGATATCGTCCTCTCCGATGATCTTGTCATTTAGGATTACCGTGCCTGATGGTACATGGATCAGGTCGACCGTTGCCTTGACCACCTTGATGCCCTGCCCCAGCAGGAGGATGGTTGAGAACATGTCGATCTCGAAGACCTCGACATCGACGCCGATGACCGATTCGTCCTGATTGACGTGTATATCTTCCGAATCTCTAGGTTCTAGCTCGTAGGAGCCAAGCCTGTCGGTAAGGATCACCTTGTCGAGCAAGGGTTTGTGGTTCACCGAGAACTGGTCCACGTGGATGTTCCTCCTTACCCTGACCTGGTACGCCGAATCGATCCCGATGATCAGAAGTTCGTGGTTCCCGTCTGGGACGGTCTTCGAATCCCATCCTGTGAGTTCCCACTGGGAAAATGGCGGAGCGCCCTCATCGGATATGTCCTCACCATAACCGATAACCTCCTGGTCCACATACAGGGTGACGTTCTGAACCGTGTTCTGTGGATTGCCCGGAACGGCGGTCCCCTTGAAGTTGACGAAACCTCCGACCGACCTTGTCAGGTCCTCGGGCTCAACGATCGCTATGGTCATGCGGACGATCTCGATGGGTATGTTCAGGTTCTGATTTGAATCGAACCTGTACTGGTCGGAGGTACCGATCGCCCCTCCGAAATCCTCCGCCTGGAAGGTGTACTTGTTCCAGTCCTGGTTCTCGCGGGCAATTATCTCGAGGTCCACCTTTCCCTCCTCGTCCGTCTCGATGGGGGCCCCTTCGCGGGGATAGGGGACCGGATCAGGGGCGATGGTATAGGTGATCGCCGCGTTGGCAATGGGTTCGTTGTACTTGTCCTTGACAGTTATCCTTGCCCACCAGAAGACCTTGAGGGGCCCTGCGCCCAGTGGTTGGGGCGTTATCAGGCCGGTATCGACCTGGTGGAGCTCCGCTCCGGTCTTGCTGTCCACGTTGAGAGTGTCCGCAACGACCTGGGAGAGGGTATCCATTTTCTGCTCATCGCTCTTCTGATGGTCCCATAGTACCTTTTTATTGACCGATTTGAGGATGATGAAGGATTGTTTGGGGGGTTCATTGTTCGTGTTGATGCCCACTTCTGATTCCATGTAGCTTGAAAAGATGTAGTTCTCATTGCTCGACTGGATATCAATGAAGGAGTTGCCTCCGAAGTTCCCGGGATTGGCCTCGCTGTGTGCGCCGGCCTTCCCACCTTTTGTGAAGAGGTTGCAGTTCTTTATATCGATGATCTCGGCGCCGATGTCAAAGTTGGCCTCTCCTCCCTCTCCAGCGCCCGATCCCCTCTCGAAACCGTTCCCGCCTGCCCCTCCTTCGACCTGAAGATCGGAGCGGGTCAGCAGGACCTTGTTGGAACCCTTGGCTCCCAGGAATATGGTTGCTTTTCCGCCCTTACCGCCGTAATTGGTAATATCACCGAGGCCTCCGTCATGGCCCCTGACCATGAACTCCGAGTCCGTTATCACAAGGTCGGAACTCTCGGCGAGAAGGGATATCTCGGAATTTCCCCCGTTCTGACCGTTGGGGATCGTGGTCGTTCCGTTCACTACGGATATCCTTGAGCCAAGGATCTCGATGGTGTCAGCCTTGACGTTCAGTATTCCCTGTGTGATCGAGAGGAGGCCCTGCGTCCCCTCATGGTTGATTATACGGAGCGCGGTGTTCTCCATTTCGGCCCTGCAAATGATCTTCTTTGCCTTCAGGGTCGCTCCCTCTATCAAAAGGGTGCCGTTGTCCCGGATGTAGACCGTGTCCCATTCCTCCGACCCTGTCAGATAGGAGACCTTGTATGTCCTGTTCTCTATCTCGAGATTCTCATTTGCAGCCCTTGTTGGCTGTGCCAGAACCTGGTTGTCATGTCCGCCAACAATGGGTATCGTGCTGAAGGAGGTCATCAACAGTGCAGATAGGACCAAGAGCGATGTAATTACTATCTTCTTCGAAACCATTCCGTTCACCTCCTACAGCCTCCTTCTCATTGAAATATCGCTAGCCTGGCTCCTGCTCGATTCATACCTTCTGTCCCAGAGGAGCATTAGCAGGAAGAATGCGAATCCGCCGATTATGAAAACGAATAGCATCACCCAGTGCAGGACCTCGAAAGGAACGCTCAGGAGGACCGGTATCGCCAGCACGAAGGAAATGACCATGAATACGATGGAGAATTTCTTTCTGGCCTTGAAGATCTCCATATCGGTCCGAAGTTCAACGATCATCTTCCTTCTGATGTAATCTTCATCCTCCTGGGCAACATCGATCCTTCTGAAGGTGTAACCGCAGAACTTGCAGGTCATGTTCTCCTGCTTTGTATCCTCCAGCTGCTTGTGGCAGTTCGGACATTCTATAAGACGAGTTCTCTGGACCATACTAATCATCGTCGGTAGACCCTTTAAAAATATATACGTTTCTAGAAAGGAGATACGGCTTCAAACGATTCGATAGAGTTATCACCAAGGTCGAGGGTAAGGGTACAGGGTGAGAAAAATGGAATTCCGCGACCTCCTTTTCGGCAGCGAGCACCGGGTCCTAGACACGCCGGTGGACCCCTTCCTAGAGGCCGCTAAGATCTCCATGGAGGACCAGAGGAAAGCATGGATAGCCCCTGCTAAGGACCATGAAGGTCTCTTCCTTGCGGGCAACGTCCTCTCCACAAGGGAGGCGCTCGCCAAAGCGCTCGGAACCTCAAAGGAGACCATCCCCGACATCATGATCAGAGGGATGGAGAATGCCGCACCCTTCGTAACGGTGGACAAACCCGGAGTGTACAGGGAGATCGATGTGGATTCTATCCCCATACCGACATACTACCGGACCGACGGCGGACCGTACATAACATCCGGTATCTTCCATGCGGGCCGCGGGGGGAAGTTCAACCTCTCCTTCCACAGGATGATGTACATGGGAGAGGGGAAGTTCGCCGTGAGGGTGGTCCCCCGTCACCTCAACGCACTGCTCAAGGAGGCTGAAGAGGCGGGACAAGGTCTCCGGGCCGCTGTCTCGATGGGGACCGATCCAGCGGCGCTCCTCGCTGGTTCGGTAACCCTTCCCTACGGCAAGGATGAGATGGAGGTGGCATCATCTCTTTCGACCATCTCAGGTTCCGGTGTCCTTAAGGTCTTTTCACCCGTGGACGATCCCGAAGGCCCCAAGGCACCCGTTGGCACGGAAGTTGTGCTGTATGGAATGTTCACCGGAGAGCGTGCGAAGGAGGGGCCGTTCGTTGATGTCACATCCACGATCGACCTTTCAGGGATGGAGCCAGGGGAGCCGGTCTTCCAGGTCGAAAGAGCCCTTATCAGGGATGGGGGCATAGTACATGTCCTGCTCCCGGGGGGCTTCGAACATTACATGATGATGGGGATACCAAAGGAACCATCCATCATCCAGTCGGTTAAGAAAGTGGTCCCGAAGGTCCGGGCGGTCAGGCTGACGGAAGGAGGCTGCTGCTGGCTGCACGGAGTTGTCTCCATCTCAAAACAGAAGGAGGGCGATGGAAAGAACGCGATAATGGCCGCGTTCAGCGGCCATCCCTCCATGAAGAAGGTCGTTGTGGTCGATGATGATATCGATATCTTCGACGATACGGAGGTGGAATGGGCCATCGCTACAAGGTTCCAGGCAGGTCGAGACATGGTCCTAATAGAGAAGGCAAGAGGTTCGACCCTGGACCCCTCGGCCAATCCGGAAGACAACACTACGGCCAAACTTGGTCTGGACGCAACTATGCCCTTGAATGGGAGGGAGAGGTTCAGGAAGGTCGATGACATTTCAACTATCCGTTGAAACCTTTTATAAACGGACATGCTCTATACCGGTTCGTGAAGGGAAAGGGCAAGGTTGCAACGATGCTGTTGGGGGCCATTATCCTGTTGATGTTATCCAGTTCCGGATGCATTGACATCCACTCCACCAGGCGATTGTTCTTTCCCGGAGAGGAGGAGCCGCCGGAATTCACCCAGGGAACCATAGCAGAGGTCAGACATAATTTCACCGGAGGCTTCGGGGACAATGTCCAGGTCCTTACGCAGGAAGAACATTTCTCGGTGGACAATTTCTACATCGGAAAGGGCGGCGGCGACCTCTACATCTACGGACAGGTACACTTCGGAGCGGACACGGAAAGAAGGGTCGAATATCAGAGAATTATCGAGGTCAGTCTTTACTACTTACCCCAGAACGATCCCCCGGTTTTAAGGTCGAGCAAGGTGTTCAGGGCCCCGGACGTTGGAAGGTTCGACGTCGCGGGGGTCATCGATCAGATCTATGGGGCGGACACGGGGCTGTGGTCACTCAGAGTGAAAGGGAACGGAACTGCCAGCAGCACCGCTGACCCGCCTTTCTACGACTGGTTCCAGTTCTCGGTCAACGGGCGTTATTCGGACGACTCATACAATCACAACCCCCCTCATTCCTCCAGGGACGAGTGAGGCGGGTCTAAACCCCCAGATTCTGCATGTTGCCCATCGATCGGCCCTTTTCGTCTACCGGTACATTCTTGTTCTGTTCACCGGGAGCCATGTGGATGACCCTCTGCGGGAAGGGGATCTCGATGCCTTCCTGCTCGAACCTCTTGTATATACGCTCCCGTATCTCGGATGCAACTCTCCACTGTTCGTTGAAGTCCTTCACCCAGAAGGTCACGGAGAAGTTCAATGCCGAATCGCCGAAGGAGACGAAACGGTAGAAGGATTGGTGATCCTCGTCGATCATCGTTTCCGGATGAGAATTGACGATCTCGACCAGGAGTTCGCCTACCCGGCGGGGATCATGCTTGTATGATGCTCCGATCTCCACGGTCTTTCTGCCGAAATAGTCGGGCTCGCTGATGTTCGAGAACATGTGGTCGGAGATGCGGTTGTTGGGGATCGTCACGATCTGGTTCGAAATGGAGTGGAAAAGCCTGGTCGACCTCAGTCCGATGTGCTTTACCTGATAATTGGAGCCGTCCAGCTGGATCCAATCCTCTTCCTTGAACGGGCGGTCAAGGAGGATCATGATGCCTGCAAAGAAGTTCGACAGTGTGTCCTGTGCCGCGAAGGCGATCACCAACCCGATGATGCCCATACCCGCAACGAATACGGTGACATCGATATTGAAGACCCGGAGGAACATCACGAATGCGATGATCCATATCGCAACAGTGATCACCTTGCCAAGGAAGGGGGCCAGTATGTCATCGGCCTGTGTATCCGTCTTCTTCGAGATCACCTTCAGATAGACCAGTATGACCCTCTTGAAGACCTTGATGGAGATATATGCAATGACTATCACGGTGGATGCCCTGTAGATCTTGTCGATGATATCTATCAGGTTCTTGTTCATGTCGAACTGTGACAGGGATATCAGCAATCCGTACAGCAGAAGTATCACGAAAAAAGGAGCGGTCACTATCCCCAGTATCTCCTCATCAAAGACCGTCTTTGTCTTTTTGGATATCTTGAGGCCGATGAAGAATATCAACCATAGAAGGATGGACCCCAATGTCCATGCGATCAGGACTATGAAAAACCTTGCCCAGGAACTGTCCAGGGACTTCGGAATGTCGATCTCGATGCCGAATACTTCAATTACGGACCTGTCTTCGTCAGACGTATCCTTTCCCTCGACAACTACCCTGGCACCTTCATTGAAAGTAGCTATCACCTGCCTCGATGTGTTGCCTTCGACGACCTCGATGATCTGGACGGTGAAATTCACCTTGGCCTCGACCAGAAGGTCCTCATGGATCTCCGACCCAACGAAAACGAGATGGGGAGAATATGGTGAGACCCCGGTGGAAACAAGATAGGCCTCCGTATCTTCGTTATCGTTGATCCTTGAATATGCGATGGTATCCTGGAAATTTACCCAGCTCCCGGTCTCCAGGTTCCCGTAGCGGCCGGTTTCTTCGTCATACTGGTCGACGAGGTGCTTCAGGTCCTCGAATCGGACCGGGTCCTCCTGCGATTGAGCATTGGTGTTCTGCAACAATGCCGATACGGTCAGGGAGAACACCAGGGCAATCAGAATGACCCTCTTACCATCAATGCCCGACATGGGCCGAGAAGATACCTTTTCCTAAAAATGATTTTTCTCTACCTTATCACGTCATCTAGTTTCATCCACCGTTTCTTGATGCTATCGGTGGAGAGTTCGTGAGCGGACATCATTGCGGAGATCGAATGAAGGGTCCCGAAGCAGATCATCGACACTCCGCGTTCCAGAGTATCTTTCACGGTGGATGAGCTCGGGAACTCCATATCGTAATTGAGCCGGCTCCTGATGAAGATCGATGCCGCCTCCTGATCGAGCACAGCGGTCCGGGAAAACTCGCCGGTCGAACCTTTGCTCCTGATCCGATCCATTATGTCATCGTCGATCCGGACGCTTCCCCCTCCCTCCCGGACCGATCTGATCTCAACGAAGGAGATATTTGCATGGGGCATCTCCACCAATCCGGAAAGGTCCGATACTACGATCGTATCTCCTATATCTCCATCGCTTTCAGCTGTACCGCTCGATGAGCCCCCGGCGCCTTGGGAGCAGTAGAGGAGCCCGTTGTCTATGAAAAGTCTGACCCTCTCTCCCTTCCTGATCTCCGAAGCTGCAATGGCATCGGTCGATCTCACGATATACATGCTGTCTATCGATCGATCTATGAATCCCTTCAACTGCAGGAGGTCCCTGTGAAGTACATCCACCCCCTTAACGGTCGGCCGTGGAGGTTTGAAAGAGAGGTCCACCAGACCTTCCCGGGCCATTTTCTTCAGGTATTCCGAGACCGCCTGGGGAGTGATCTCCAGGGATCCGGCTATACTTTTCTGGTCCTTCGGTTCCTCTATCACGAGCTCCCTGAGAATGAGAAGTCTGGTAAGCTTTCCTTTGCTCCTGATCATATCCATGAATGTCCTCCGGAAAAGGTAATATATCTGCCTTCGCTTATGGATAAAGTTTGCTTTAACATAATAAAGTTTACTTTATTATGTGTAAAATCCACTTAACGGGGTGAAGAGGTTGAAGATGTGGAAATGGTTCTCCATTGTAGTCATTGTTTCGCTTTTACCGCTCTTTTTGGGATGTCTTGACGATCCGGCACAGAAAGGAGACCTGAAGTTCACGGACCCCTTGGGCCACGAGGTCGTGCTTGAACGGATCCCGGAGAGGATCGTGACCCTATCGCCGGCCATTACGGAAACCGTATTCGCTCTGGGGGCGGGGGATAAGGTGATCGCCACGGACAATGTCTCGAACTACCCGCCGGAGGCCTCTGGTCTGCCTAAGGTGTTCGGTTACAATTATCTGGCAAGAGAGGAGCTTGTCATGCTCGATCCGGACCTGATAATAATGGACAAGACCCTGGATATCAGCGAGAACGCCTATAATTCCGTCAAGGACCTCGGCCTTCCCGTTTACAGGATCTTCCCGAAGGATATGGAAGAGGTTCTGGAAGCGATCATCGGTATAGGAAATATTACCGGTACACCGGAAAAGGCCAATGGGATCGTGGAGGATTTCCGGAACAGAATGGGGGCCGTCAGCTCATACATGGAGGGGGTCTCTGACGATGACAGACCAGGGATACTCCTCGTCACATTTTATGATGGGGCCTACGATCCCTGGGTATCCACCGATTCCACGATGGCGGGAGGCCTGATCGAGGCGGCCGGCGGCAACAATGTGATCTCCGATGACACAGGGATCGTCGTGACGGTCTCCGTTGAGAGGGTCATCGGCGCCGATCCCGATATCATAATCTGCACACAGAGCAGTGTCTGGCCGACGGAGAGCAAGGATAAGATTATGTCCGATGACCGGTGGAAGGACATCTCCGCTGTCAGGGAGAACAGGGTCTTCGAGGTGGACGGCGATATCATCGATCGAACGGGGCCCAGGTTGATACTGGGACTGGAAGAGATGCATGAGCACATCAGGGAATACATCGAGGAGTGAGGATGCGGAAGAGGAGACCGGCCGCATTCCTCATTTTGATCGTTATGCTGGTCATCGCCGTTGTTGTCGGCGTTTCCATAGGGCCGGTCCGCATCCCTCTTCTGGATATCATCAGGGTCCTGCTCGGATCGATACCGGGACTCTCGTTCATTTCCTCTGAAGTACCATCGAAATACGAGACCATAGTGATCGATATCCGCTTCCCGATAGTTGCGATGGCCCTGTTCGCAGGGGCCGGACTGTCATCTTCAGGAGCTGCGATGCAGGGATTGTTCAAGAATCCCCTTGTCGATCCCTTCATCATCGGCATATCCGCCGGAGGCGCCTTCGGGCTTGTGCTCGGGCTCCTTATCGGCGATCATGTCGGTTTCCTGGATGGATATCTGATACGGATAGTGCTGAGCTTCCTGTTTGCTATGGGCACTGTAACTGCTGCATACATGCTTTCAAGGACAGGGAACCGGATCCCCCTGACCAACCTGCTTCTTGCA
>JBLIRH010000048.1:0-17258 GCA_049472215.1 Thermoplasmatota archaeon
TGCTTACCGTGTTGTAATATTTGCCACCATCGGCTTCCATCATGGGTTTGTCCTTTATGGCATGCTCATTGTCAGTTGAAAGCCACTCTTCCCATGCCTGCTTGTGGCAATCCAATTGGCGGCATCTGATGTCCTCAACAAGGTCGGAGGCCTCCCAGTGCGCCTTCCACCACTCACAGGTGTGGAAATTATAATCAAGCTGGTAGAAAGGTCTCATCTCTTCCGGGACTCCCTCATCGAACTCTTTCTGAAGCCCTGGAACGCCCACAAGGATCCGTCCGCCTCTCTTCAGAAGTGGGGCGAGATGCTCGTCAAGATACCCTTCTTCATGCCCAAAATAATGGAAGGAATCCACCGAGATGATGATATCAAAGAACTCCTCGGCATAGGGTAATTCGTGAGCCTCGGCATGGATAGGGATGATGAGATCCTCCAATCTTAGTTCTTTGAACCTCTGAAAATTCTCGGTGGCGCTGATCCAGAGATCCGTGGCATAGACCGTGACCCCGAACTTTCTTGCAAGATAGATCGAGGTCAACCCCTTCCCACAGCCGAGATCCAGAACCCTCATTCCCTTCCTGAGGTCCATTTCTCTCGTCATCTCTTCCAGTATTCTCACTGCGTTGGGTCCCATCATGTTCTCCATGATGAGTTCTTCATCAAGTTCAATTTCACCGATCATCATTCCAATACCTTCCTGATCTAACGGCTGATCCCTCCCCAAGATCCCTGATGGTCATTGGGTTCGTTGAATGTTGTCCATTAGAAAAAAGTTACGATACGCTAATCGATCTTTACTTTTCATACTTACCTCTCAATTTCAAACTTGATCATTCGATTTAATAAATTTTTTAATAGTCTCATTCCTCCTCGATCTCGTCTGGAGCTTTTCCCAATTTCTTCCTGATGACGAATTGGGAAACCGCTATCAGTAGGAGTATGGACAATACAACAATGAGTATCACGACCCCCCAAGGGAATCCTTTCTCCTTACCATCTCCTAGCGGGGGTGGTGAAGCCTCTTCTTTCTCCAACCGGGCGGGGGCCATATCCAATGTTCCGTTCTCATTGATCCTAGTTGAATATCTGAGTTCCTTGTATCCTTCTGCTTTAATGATCACATCCACTTCGGAACCTAAAAGAGAGACCGGCAGTTCAAAGGTTGCGAATCCCTGATCATCGGTCAGGTTGTAATAGAAAAGGTCACCGAAATCCAATGTTACATTCGCGCCTTCGATTGCGATATCGGATACGTTCATGATCGGTCCTACCCGAAGAATGAAGAACTGCGGCTCCGCCTCTAGAACGGTTACTGTCATCATGTCCGTTGCTGTGAACGAATAACCATCGAGTATGGAAAGGGTGACGTCATATATCCCCGGCATATCGAATTTGAACCAGGGATTGGCCCCGAATAACTCGACAGGGGTTCCGTCGTATTCGAACGACCAGGTGAAGTTCAGGATCCTTATATTGCCCGATGATCCCGATCCGTTAAAGAAGACCGTTTCACCAGCGTATATCGTGAGGTCTGGTCCACAGTCGGCGACACATGGGAGCGGTTCAACCCCGTCGATCCTTTCCCCGGCAAGAGCAAACGAGCACAATCTGTCCACTGATATCCAGATCATTCCTGCGTAGTCAAATCCCATCAGGGATACATCGGTCGTGTTGACCCCCATCCCGTAAACCCATTCCATAGAATCCTTCATCTTCTCCCATCTTCCGGACGATCCGTTCAAATGATAGACGGATAGGTTCTCCTCATTCAGCAGGTCCTCCCCGTCCCCGTCCGGGTCCAGGTCGTCCTCGGTGTAGTAGAATTCGATATATGCCCCTCTTACGGGATCTTCGAGACCTTCAGGAGATGTGTCGATCAGATCGATATCGATATACCTGTCCAGCGGCAAGTCGTCGTAGAACATTCCGCTTTCAACCCCGAGGGCTGGAGCATCTCCGGCATACGATCTCGTCTCCACCTCCATTCTGGCGGTCCTCGGCCCTTCGAGTTCGATGTTGGAGAGCAGGGAGGATACCTTCAGCAGATCCGGCAGGTATGAATTCAACGTTGTCTTGTTCGAGTAATAATCGATCTCGTACCCGCTTTCCTTCAGAGTGATCGTCCTCCCCCTGAACGACTGAAGGATCCTCGGGATATCCAGATCGTTCGGGTCCTTGATCCATACGACGGTCTGCTTTTCCGACCAAACACCGAACCTGATGCCGAAATCGGAGCCCATATGGCTTCCTTCGCCTATCCCACCCGCCTCTAGTTCTTCGATCAGGCCCCACGTATCACCCGTCTTATCGGAACTGCCCAGGAGGAGGATCTTTTCGTCGTTTCCGTGATCCTCCTTCAACCGCATCGGATCGACAGGAACCAGATCAATATAGCTGCCGATGACCGCCATCAGGTCCGTCAGTTCCTCATCATCATAGCATATTGTCACGTTTCCAACGATGCTCGCGAGGGAATCGATATCGACACCGTCGAGGACCCCGTCACCATCAGTATCGTTCGATCTCGGGTTCGTCCCGAGATCTATCTCGTACATATCCAGGAGGCCGTCCATATCAGTATCGTTGATCAGCGGGTTGAGGAACAGCTTGATCTCGTTCAGATCTGGTAGGCCGTCCATATCAGTATCGCTGCTCAGAGGATTTGTCATGAACAATTTTTCGAACCCATCATCAAGTCCGTCGAGATCGGAATCACCGAAGACCGGATTCGTTCCATCATCGAATTCCACTTTGTCGAAGACGTTGTCCCCATCCGAGTCGGGATCGCAGGGTGCGGAACCGGAGGTGATCTCGAACTTATCGTCCACTCCATCGAAATCGGTATCGCCGGAATCTGGACGCGTTCCGTAGATGTATTCCGTTTTATCATCAACACCATCGTGTTCGGTGTCCTTTTCGAGTGGATCGCTTCCGAATGAGCTTTCCGTTCCGTCATCCAGAAGATCTCCATCGCTGTCAAACGAGACTATGTTGGTGCCTTGCTGGATCTCCATCAGGTCCGGGATGGAATCCTTATCGGTGTCCGTGGAGCTCGGATCCGAGGAATACGTGAATTCCTCAAAGTCGCTCAATCCGTCCTGATCGGTGTCATTGAGCAAAGGATCGCTGACGACAGAGTATTCGACCGTCCCAGTCGGAAGGAGTGCGACCACGGTCCATCCCGCCTCCTCTTGAATATCCTCAAGTCCATCCTGATCCGTATCAACGAATTCGATATCATCCTCGGCTTCATGGAATGTTATGTTCTGCCCAAGTACCTGGATCCTGCTGACATTTCCGATCGGATCATAATCGCCGGTATAGATCACGTCGTCCTCGCCCACACAGATACTGAACAGGTCCGAATATTCTCCATTCCCCGTCCCCTCCGCTCCGAACCAGGCAACGGGCCTTCTGTACTTGTCGAACTTCTGTACCCTTTGATTTCCGCTGTCGCACAGGTAGATGTAATCATCACTGTCGATGTAGATATCCTTGGGAGCCGTGAACTGGCCGATCCCGGTCCCGGGATCTTCCCATATATAGGTGATATTTCCATCCGGATCGACGATATATATTCTGTCGCTTACAGTGTCGGAGATATATCTGTAACCTCTGCTGTCCACCGCAAGACCTTCAGGATAGTATTCGATCTCACCCCCTTGGGAGCCAGATAGGAATAAGGTCTTTGACAGTACGGTCCCGTTCCTCGCGAATTCAACGAGCCAATAATCTTCACCCTCACCCACACCGAGTACGTGAATATCACCCTGAATGTCGACGTCGATCTCTTTTGCCTCCCAAAGGTCCTGTTCTCCCCACGAATTATTCAACGTACCATCAGGATTGAGAAGATAGACAATTGTTTGGTTGTAATAACCCTTGATATCCCCGACGAAAATGTATCCCTCATCATCTATATCTAAAGATGAGAGGCTTTTAAACCCATACCCCTCATTAAACTCCTGCATGAAGGATCCGTTTGTGTCCAACTTTGTCAGAGAGCTGTTCCCGTTCACAAGGTAAATGTTCCCCCACCTGTCCACCGCGATATCATCGTCATAAAAATAAACCATGTTATCTATCGGTCCGACATAACCGGTATACTCGAACGATGCGTCGAACTCGATCTCGGTCGTGTAGTAATCCAGTAGTTCGTCATCATTTCCATCGCCGTCTGTGTCCCTTGACCTTGGGTTCAGAAGGCAGAGAAATTCGATATTGTCAAGGAGTCCGTCTCCGTCGGTATCGTTGATCAGGGGATCCGATCTGATGTGCCAGTAAAAGATCTCCCCGCAGTAAGTGAAATTGATGACCCATCCCTTGACCTCGACGTAATCGGTCAGGCCGTCGCCGTCCGTATCGTTCATCGTCGCATTTGTCCTCAAATCATGTTCAGTGAGATCGCTCAATCCGTCGAGGTCCTGGTCCGGGACAGATGGGTCATATCCTATATCCTCCTCATATTTGTCCGATAGCCCGTCACCATCCGTATCGCTCTTGTCCTTGGATGAGTTCACCTCATTCGAATTCTCGATACCGTCCAGATCGCTATCGAGGGGTTTCAAAGATCTCCAGCTAGCGAAATTGTTCAACGAGTCGGGCATTATGTCGTAATAAAGTGTGACCGGATCCCCGAGGTTCGAAAGACCTCTGCTGACCCCTGTATGTGTCCTCGTGCACCAGTAAAAAACAAAGAAGTAGAACACGTCATATGTGTAATATAGCTCATAGTGGGTTTTCAGCTGGAGGGTCATAGGATAATTTACCATAGGTGTTCCGGGTTCCAGCCAGACACCCGTCTCATACGATATGTTCTTCCAATATGGTAAGCCCGATATGTTGTCGTTGGGGGTATTGTAGGTCACTACCCTCGTACTTTGGTTGTACGGTGCCGCATAGTAGCCGTAGCCATTGTAGCTCGGGTCATTCGGGACAAGCGGGGAAAACAGATACCCGTATTTCGCGTTGGGATCCCAGTTGCTCACATTGTAGAAAGGATAGTTATCGCTTTTCGAAACGATACCCCAGTTATTCCCGCTTACATTTCCGCTGACGTTGATCCTGTACTCGATACGGTCTCCTACATCAAGTCCCGGTCCGCTGTTGTCCAGATCGTAGGTTGTGATCCTTGGTGGGCTTAATATTGCGGCCGATGGGGTAACCCTATCCTTTACCGAGATCATGGAATCCAGTATGCGCTTGAAAAGTTTTCCCGACCAGCCGGCGATCGCATCCGATATGGAGATCAGGAGGGAAATTATCCAGCCGACGTACGGGATGAGACCTATCATGACTATCATCATGTTGAACAAATATTCCATGAAGGTCATTGTCAGGAAATAGTCCAGCATCATCGGGTTCAGGTCCGAGCATGAAAGGATCGAATACAGGGCAATGCCGACGGCCACCGATTCCACGATCACCGCGAACTGGGCCATAGCATTTCCGAACCGTTCGGAATTCCTCACAGATTTTGATTTCATTTGCTCTTTCAGCATCCCTTTAGGTACGTCTTTGGGTCCAAACTTTGAAACTTGATCCATTTCGTATAGATAACGGGCATTGCCATTCTGGTCAAGAGCCCAGAATCGACTAGTGACCTTGGAGGGGAAACGATATTCGTACCAACAGATCCTCAATTCGCTCGGCAGTTCCGCCACTCCCGATGCAAAATCTATGATATCTTTCACCGAGATATCCTTATCTGCGATCTCCGTAATTTGTCCGAAGTCATAATTGAAATCCTTGATCGGGTCGCCGAAGGTTTCCGTCTCGCCGTATGACCATGAGAGTAAAACCGACAAGTAATCGTTGTTTAGAGACCCTTTAGGGGAAATGGTGTTGATACAGTCCAATGCCCCCTTATCGTCATGGAGGGTATCGTTCTTCGTATCATACCAGTTCATCTTCAAGGACCTCGTCTCAATAACATCCCCCGAAGCCATGGGGGCCTTGACATTCGACCCCGTGATGCCGGATGAAGGACTCAGGTCGGACAGGTCGAAGTTCCTGTACCGGTCGCCAATAGCGATCGTTAGGGGCACCATATCATCCACTGTCATATTTCCTATTGCAGATGGTATCAAATTATTGATCAGATCATCAACCGCTTCGACCTTTGTTGATGATTGCTTTATCCGTTTCTCCACATCCGTGATATTGTAGTTCTCGAAAATGAAATCCGTGTCCGATAGGGAGTTGCTGGAATTTCTCAAATATTCGAAAGCCATGGCCATATGGCCCCCCATCGTCATGTTCCCCTTATCACTGAAAAAAACTCCCGCTTCCGCTCCGTGGTCCTCGTATATGTCCATGCCGCTTATAGAGAATCGGTCCCAGTAATCCCTCAGAAGTACAACCAGCGAGCGGTAACCGAGATCCAGGTGTTTCATCTCAACTGCGAGCCCCGATCCGTCGATCCTAAAGATTCCGCCGGGAGTGACCGACAGATTCCTGTCCCTATGATCCACCAGTGTGACAATATCGACGTTTTCTTTAATAGTGAATAGGCCGGAATCGGTAATTTCGGTTTCGGACGCTTCAAGCATTCCGTTCTCAAGGACAGTAAGATACCTCCCGTCGATGGTCCTTATCGCGATCCTGTCATCCTGCTGTTTTTCGATAATGAAGGAATTACTGTCATCGGCCTCACCCTCCCTTGCGATGACCGATCCATCTTCGTCGATGGTCATTCTTCTTCCGTCGGTCAATTCGAACCCGTGGATCTCCACATCCGATAGGCCGTGAACCCTCCACAACAAACGGGCATTGATATCGATGTGATCGGCGGATATTCCCTGAAAAGCGATCTTCCCCCCGAACCCGACTATCTGTCCATTTTCCCTGACTGACACCAGGGGGACCATCAGTCCGTCCGAAGTTTCGATGATCCCCAGGTCAGTCATCAATTCTTCAGAAGGCGTATGCGTACTTTCCAGAACGAGGGACGGGACCACCGTGACATCCTTTTCCGAGTCATCCAGATCGTTCATGGAACCTGTTTCATCCTTCGGCCAGTTCCAATACTGTGAATACAATTTCAGGTGATCAGGGTCCTCTGTCCTTATCTGGAAGTTGATCTCGATGGGTTTTCCCGTGGGAGTTATATTGATCTCGAAATTGTCTCCAAACGATGATCTCGCGAACGGGGAGATGTCCGTTCCGTCGGGAACACCGTCGTTGTCATTGTCCTCATCCCACGGGTTCAATATTCCATCCTTGTCATGGTCCAAGGATTTGTTGAAAACCTCGTGATTATCAGGCAGTCCATCGTCATTTATATCGGCATCAAGAGGACTCATGTCCCTTTGGACCTCGTATCCGTCGGTCAATCCGTCGAAGTCGGAATCTCCGTACTCGGGATCGGTCCCGAGAACCCTCTCGACCGAATCGTATATGCCGTCGTTATCGGTGTCGGTGAAGTTCGTTGAGACGGCCTGTAGGGCTTCGAATATTTCCTTCCAATCCCTAAGTGGACTATCCAGAGTTCCCGCCCTACTTTCCGAACTTTCAGGTACGGGATCAGTATAAGCGGTGATCATTGACGAATATGACAAGAGGATCATGCTGGATACTATGGAAAACGAGATTATCCTACCTCTAATGTTCAAAGATGCCCCTCCCATAATCCGAATTGGATATCATTGATATATCGTCTAATTAATCTTTTCGATGGAGGCCCTGAGACCGATATTATTACAGTTTGGATTGAATATCATTTTACTTAAAAAATCTACTATATTTTTACGTATTTGCAACTGAAAATAAGCGGTATGTCTGCAGCCGAGAAAGAATGAAGGCAACAGAAATCTAATGTTGTAAACTGAAAGTCCAACAATCCGAAGCGAGTATCATTTTTCAGCTCTAATAGGCCCATGTTTTCACATCTCATTCAAATTCAGGAATTAATGATATTAATCATCCTGTCTCTGAATGACACAGCAAACAGGTGATGGTCGGAATGGACCCGGAGAATTTATCCAATACATTAGAAGATCGTGATACCCAGGTTAATAGAACGCCTCTCCTTTTCCTTGGGCACGGGAGCCCGATGAACGCGATGGAGGACAATGTTTTCACCAGAGGGTTCAGGAAGGTCGCAGGGACACTGGAGAGGCCAGCTGCGGTGTTATGCATCTCCGCTCATTGGTTCATCCGAGGGACAAAGGTCACTGCGATGGAGGAACCAAGGACCATCCATGACTTCTATGGGTTCCCCAGAGAGCTCTACGAGATCAAGTATCCCGCAAGTGGAAATCCCGAAATAGCCGAAAAGGTTAGGAAGATGCTGTCTCCCACTCCGGTGGAGGCGGACATGGCCTGGGGGCTCGACCATGGTACTTGGTCTGTCATGAGACATATTTTTCCAAATGCCGATATCCCTATCATCCAGCTCAGTATCGACCATACAAAATCCGCAGCTTACCATTACGAACTCGCAAGGAAGCTCAGACCCCTCAGAGACGAAGGGGTCCTTATTGTTGGCAGTGGGAACATCGTCCACAATCTGGGTCTTGTGGATTTCCACAACATCGACAAGCTCGATCATGGTTATGAATGGGCATGGGAGGCAAGGAGCAGGATCAATGAACTCCTGCTTGAAGGGGATCATAAAACCCTGATTGAATACAAAAGAGGCGGAAGGGCTTTTCAGCTCGCCATACCGACCCCCGATCATTTCCTGCCCCTGATCTACGTTCTGGGTTCGATGTATGAGGATGAGAGTGTTCGATTATTCAACGACAAGCTGGTAGCGGGAAGCCTCACCATGACCTCTCTTTTGATATCCAAACAGGTTTGAGATCTACAGGCGGTAATGGAATTCCCATGGTTCCAGAATTCTCCCGAAACGCACTTTGACCTCAGAACCCCCATTAGGGCAGATTTCAAAAAGCTTATATGGTCCTGAAAATAATATTAACCAGGGTAGGGGGGAATTGAAATTGGGCATATTGAATTGAAAAGTCCCGATCCACTCTGGCAATCAGAACGATATATTGAATAATATTGACCCGAACAGCAGAGTCGGGATCGAAGGTAAGGAGAGAGAATGGAACACCAAATGACAGGGTCGGTCCATCCGTCCAATGTCCTGAACTCGTTCACGTTCATATCCAACTTCAAGGTGGGAAATCACTGGTTGGGGCCGAAGGAGGCATTCCGATCATGAAATGTGTGGAAGATGCCGATAACCAATTGAGAGGCGTATCTTTCAGGGACCTATCACATCTCGATATCTCGATCCTGGACCGTGCAAGGATCCTTAACGAGAGAGTGAACGAAGAACTCGAGAGCGGTCTTTCGACACTAAGAGAGATAGTGAGTCCTATGGACCGGAGCGTTATCGTAAAGGACAGGGAGACCGGGATTCCCTCCGAGAAGGTGATGTTCGGGTCCAACAACTACCTTGGATTGGCGAACGATCCGAGGGTAAAGAAAAAGGTCCTTGCTATGATCGACCAGTACGGGACCGGTCTTGGTGGTCCTCCTCTGTTGAACGGTCATACCACTTTCCATCAAGAACTTGAGGACCGTCTTTCAAGGTTCAAGGGAACCGAGGATACTATGCTCTTCTCCTCCGGTTTTCTCGCCAATCTGGGTTGGATAACGGGACTTGTGGGTAAGAACGATGTTCTGATAATGGACGAACTGGCGCATGCTTCGATGATCGATGGAACGAAGATGGTCCGGGGAGAATGTGTGAAGTTCCCGCATAATGACGTGGACTGCCTGAGGTCGGCTCTGGCCTCTGCTAAGAAAGAGGGCAGGACCAACAGGTTGGTGGTCGTTGAGGGCGTTTATTCCATGGATGGGGATCTGCCTCCCCTTCCTGAGATCGTGGAGGTTGTGGAAGAGACAGATTCATTTCTTGTGGTCGATGATGCACACGGTACAGGAGTTCTCGGAGCCAACGGAAAGGGAATTCTGGAACATTTCGGTCTCGAAGGCAGGGTGGACCTGATGATGGGTACCTTCAGCAAAGCCCTGGCTTCCACAGGTGGTTTTCTCTCCGGCTCGACCGACCTTATCGAGAGCCTTCGATATACTGCACGGACATACATCTTCTCAGCCTCCATTCCTCCGGTCAATCTGGCAGGTGTGACAGCAGCCTTCGAGGTAATGAACGAAGACCCGGACCTAAGGCATTCACTTCACAGAAACAGGAAGTATTTTCAGAGATGCCTAGCAGAGTTGGGATACCATGTCGAGACCCCTTCAGCGATCATTCCCCTCTACCTTGGAAGACATGGCGATATCAGGTCCCTGTCACGGATGTTCGACAGGATGGGATTGTTCATGAATGCGATAGAATATCCTGCGGTCCCGCTTGAGAAGCAGCGTTTCAGGATATCCCTCATGGCCTCACATACGCAAGCGGACCTGGACCTTCTTATCAGTTCGATCCGGAAACTGGCTGGACAAAAAGATGTTTTCAAGGAATTCGGAGGGCAGGAAGTTGGGTAATCCTCAGAGGAGATCTGAATACGGTCTTTTCGATCCTGGTTTCTGGACCCGGTTCATGACAACGATGAGGCCATACCTGCTCTTTGTATCAGGAGCTGCAGGACTTGTTGGGATGTCTCTCGTTAAGGACCCTATCCTCTGGAAAATGGCCGTTTGCTTCATCCCCTTCTTCCTTTCATACGGGCTGGGCCAGGCCCTTACCGATGTATTTCAGACGGATACCGATGCGATATCATCTCCGTACAGACCGTTGATCAAGGGGGAATTGCGAAAACGTGACGTTCTGATCGTAAGTATTTGCGGACTTCTTCTTGGAGTGATCATACTAGCAGTCGTCAACCCCTTCATTTTTATCCCTGGCATCGCCGCTATCGTCGGACTTGCGACCTATACTTTCTTCAAGAGAAGATGGTGGGGTGGGCCTCCCTGGAACTCATGGATAGTTGCCACGCTTGTTCTTGACGGCTCGATGGTGGATCGGCATTTCAGTCCGGTAGCAGAAGTGTCCTCGATGAGTCCAAAGGGGTTGATGCTGATCGCTTCGATGGCGGCAGTGTTCTTTGCTTACGCGAACTTTGTCGTGACAGGTTATTTCAAGGACATGAGCGCGGACAGGTCAACAGGATACGATACCTTTCAGGTCAGGTTCGGGTGGAGAGCAGGGGCAATATATGGAGATGTGCTTTCCCTCCTGGCAGTTGGGTCAGTGCTGGTGTCAGGAGCAATTGCCGGGATACGGCCGACGATTTTGGGCCTGGCATGGACTGTGCCATTCGTTCTGGGGATCTATGCGAACGTCAAGGCCCAGGTCGGGATCCACAGGATCAGGGATGAGGCCAAGACCTTTGGACCGATCCTCAACGTCGTCCGGGCCTTTCTTTTCTACTGCTATGCTTTGGTCCTTATATCCTATCCCTCCTGGGTATTGTTAATTCTGCCGTTCCATATCGCTTTCGAAATTGTGGTAATGAAGAGACCGGAAAGAAGCCAGGTATAGGGTGGTCCAATGTTGATGGTATTGAACAGGGGATCGGGAGCTGGAAAGGCCGGGATTCGATGGGACAGGTACGGAAAGAGGATAATCGAGATCGCAGGACTTGAAGCAGAGGACCTCACCATAGTGGAAGGGGAGGTGGATGTAGAGAAGTGCCTGAAAGAAGCTCTGGACGAGGGAGAGACCTTTTTCGTCGCTGCAGGTGGTGATGGAACCTTCAACAGGATGGTGACCGGTCTTATGAGGGCGGAAGGTGAACTTGGACAGGATATCATCCTTGGAGCGATCGGTCTGGGTTCCAGCAATGACCTCCATAAACCTCTCGATGGAAGGAAAGTGGTCGAGGGTATACCTCTGAGATTGGACCGCGAGAGGTCCCCAAAGGCCAACATCGTCAGGATCAGAACTTTGGATGTTGAGGGAGCCGAAAAGGTGAGTTATTCCGTTGTGAACTCGAGCTTTGGTATCATTTCCATGGGGAACCGGATATTCAATCGGCCTCACGGTCTTACCGCCTTCCTAAAAAAAGTATGGACCCCTCTTGGTATATACTCCGCCGCCGTAATGGCCGTTGTCGGGTTCGACCCCTTCAACTGCCGTTTATTCCTGGACGGAAAGGAGAAGAGCACATCGGTGACCAACCTCAGCATTCTGCTGAATCCCCATTTCACGGGTGATCTGGAATATGACACACCCATTGATCAGTATACAGACCATTTTCTTGTCAACCTTGCAGAAGGGATGGGTGTTTTTGGAAGACTCAATCTATTCATCCGGATGATAAGGGGGAAGTTCATCGGGAATCCCAAGTGCCATTCGTGGAAGGTGAAAGAATTTGTTGTGGTCCCCGATAGCCCGATAGGGATCGAATACGATGGAGAGGTGGATGTGGTATCAAGGGCTGAGTTCGCACTCATCAGAGGAGGCATCAGAATATGCGCCTAGACGATATTGAAGAGATCAAGAGGATCGATCGATTGACAGGGGGACTGCCGACCTCGGAACTACTTGTGAATCGGATCCATTCTTCCGATTCCGAGATCCTGGACATCGGCATCCCGGGTCATTACCTCGCACTGACAACGGATACCATCGTTGAGGAGGTTGCTAGCGGACTTTATGATGACCCGTATCAGATCGGATGGATGGTCGTCGCAGCGAGCATGAGCGACCTTGCAGCAGTTGGGGCGGAGCCGTTGGGGATCCTGTTGAGTCACACGATCCCCGATGAATGGGGGCCGGAAGATAGGAACCTATTCAGAAAAGGGATCCTCTCATCGTGCCTGGAGCATGGATGTCCAGTTCTGGGCGGGGATCTAAATTCCGGATCGGCCTCTTTTACAGGGACCGGAGTGGGAAAGGTGGAAAGATCCCGTGTTATGAGCAGGATCGGCTGCTCAAGAGGAGATATCCTTTACACGACAGGTCCCGCGGGGTTAGGAACGGCATATGCCATCGGCAAGATGGTTCTCAAGGAAAGTGTGAAGGTGACTGAATTCCTTCCGAAGGCAAGGATTCGGGAGGGCAGGCTCATTTCCGGTTTTGCCTCTTCATGCATGGATACAAGTGACGGCCTGATTTCCGCTCTGGATCATTTATCACGCATCAATGAAGTCCCGATCAGGTTGGATCCCGGCCTATTGCCGATAACTGAGGAGGTCGAAAGAATGGCAGATTCCTTGAGTATCCCGCCTGCTGCATTTACCTTCAGCATTCACGGGGATTTTGAGCTCATATTTTCAATACCTGCCGAGAAGGAAGCCTCATTCATCACCAGCGCTAGGAGGTCCGGGATCGATCCTATCAAGATCGGCGTATTCCCAGAAGATGGGGTGGAGGAAGGTGTGTACTTTGGAGAAAAAAGACTTCACACGACCGTGATCAGGAACCTCTGGGATAATTCAAGTGATCCTGGGGACTATGCGTCAAACCTGCTTAGATTGATAACCAAATATTTCCGTTGAAAGTAAGACACTCTGCCAGTGTCTATATTGACGCCAATTAATATTGGTTTGAAGCCAATGTTATATAATGATATTTAATTAAACCTATGGTGGCAGAATGATCGTGGACATCGATGAGGTTCGATATATCACCGAGACAAAATTGACGATCAGGGGGACGAGGAGGAGGACCACTGTCCCCAAGAGGATCATTGATCATTTCGAACTGAGGAACGGCGACAGGATCAGATGGTGCTTGTGCAAAGACGGCGGGGTAATGGTCCTGAAAGCGCAGGGGGCGGCCTGATGGATTATCTCATAACCACCCTGGCTTTGTTCGTGCTCCTTGCCTTCATCATGGAGATGATCGATTCCTCCCTTGGAATGATGTATGGGACCCTGCTGAGTCCTCTCCTGATAGGAGCGGGGATCGATCCCCTGCTGGCGGTCCCCTCGATCCTTCTTTCACAAGCGGTCGGGGGTCTCGGGGGGACTCTATCACATCACAGGTTCAGGAATGCCGATTTCAACGGCCTGACAAGGGACACGAAAGTGGTCCTTGCCATGGTCATACCGGGATTGATCGCAGTGGTGTTCGGGGTGATCGTCGGCCTCAGCCTCCCGAAGATCTATGTCGAGGTCTATATCTTCGTCCTCGTCCTTGTGATGAGCATCCTTTGCATGCTGCCGCTGCGGTTCAAATTCAAGTGGTGGAAACATTATCTGCTCGGAATAGTGGCAGCCTTCAATAAAGCCCTGTCCGGAGGCGGTTTCGGCCCGGTGACGAGTACGGGAGGAATAATCGGGGGCCTCGATTCAAGAGCCTCCATCGCAACCACGACCTTCGCCGAGGTCTTCATCTGCTTCGCGGCCTTCATCATCTATCTCATTTTCTCCGGAAAAGTGGATATCCTCTTGATATCGACCCTTTGTATAGGGGCAATGATAGGCGGTTTGATCGGCCCATACATCGCAAGCAAGGTGAAGAAAGGCAGATTGAGGATATTGGTGGGGGTCCTCGGGATCCTATCAAGTATATGGTTATTGACCAATATCGTCTGACCACTTGTGGACAGGGGGAGAATTGACCACACAGGTCCAGGATCGATGGGAGCTTAAATGGATCCTGCAAATGTCGCGAGATCAATATCTCAGGTCCATCTCCATCAATTTCGAATGACCGTTGTTCCTCCAGGGGAGCCGATCAAGGTCCACGTTGCCTCCGGACAATATGATCCCGATCCGTTTCCCCGAGGTATCGATCTTCTTTTCGAGGATCGCCCCAAGGGGCACAGCTGCGGATGGTTCCACCAGGAGCTTCATCCTTTCCCAGATGATCCTCATTGCCTTGACGATCCCTTCCTCCGAGACCGTGGCGATATCGTCCACGTTGTCTAATATGATCTTGAACGTCAGCTCGCTCAGGGAGGTACGGAGCCCGTCCGCGATGGTGTCCGGGTTCTTTGATGGTATCAGCATCCCGGTCCTGAAAGAGCGGTAGGCATCGTCGGCGTTCAGCGGTTCTGCGGCTATCACCTCGGTCTCCGGGGAGACCCCTTTTACGGCCAATGAGGTACCGCTTATCAGTCCGCCGCCTCCCACTGGAGCCATAACGATATCCAACGGGTCGATCTCATCGAGAAGTTCGAGGGCCGCCGTTCCCTGCCCGGCAATGATACGAGGATCGTTGTATGGATGGATGAAATAAGCTCCGGTCTCCTTCACGACATCTTCCAGTGTTGTCTCCCTGGACTCCAGCGTGGGCTGGCAGAAGGTGATCTTCGCCCCGTATCCCTTTACAGCATCCACCTTCACCCGGGGGGAGTTCATGGGCATGACGATGTATGCCGGGACCCCTCTGTTCCTTGCCGCGAGGGCAAGGGCCTGGGCGTGGTTTCCGGAAGAATGGGTCGCTACCCCGTTCTCCACCTCCTCCTCAGTTAGAGACAGGACCGTATTGGTCGCCCCCCTGAACTTGAAGGCCCCCACCCTCTGCAGGTTCTCGCACTTGAAGAAAAGCTCCGCTCCGGCGATCGCGTCTAAGGAGCTGCTTGTCATGACAGGCGTTCTGAGGACATGCCCCTCTATCCTGTAGGCTGCTACCTGAATGTCCTTGAGGGTCGGTATCCACGTTGACCTTTCCGAGAGCATCGTTTTCCTCCGGGGGGCCTATCATTACTTCTTTGGTTTAAATTAGGTTCTACGGGAAATCCCGGGGTCCTGCTCCTATCCGGTAAAGAGCTGATACCCAATGTCTATCAACCGGTTCAGAACTCCCGTATCCCTGAAGTTGACATAGACCGCATCATGAGGACAGAGTTCGTGGCAGCAGTAGCATCTGATGCACCTTGAATAGGTGATCCTGGCCTTCTTGTTCTTTATCTCTATTGCATTGCCGGCGCAGTTATGTTTACAGACACCGCATCCCACGCATTTGTTGTGGGAGATCTTCGGCTTGCTTGTCGTCAGGTTGATGAGCGTTCTTCTGATCGGTCTTGGAACGAGGAGGTTGCCGATCCCGCCCGATGATGGTTTGAACCGCTCCTTCAATCTGAAGTCACTGCCATCTCCCGAAACAGCCAGAGATTCATCTTTTTTGATCCTCTTCTGCTCGAAGGCTGCCTGGAAAATGGTGGTATCGTCCGGCTCAAGGCCGACCATTCTGCAAACGTGGAGATCGATAGCAAGGTGGTTCGTTCCCGACAGGATCGTTCCCACCTCTCTCGGCCGTCCCTGGGCAGGACCTTTCCCGTCCATTCCGATTATCCCATCCACGAGGAAGAGGTCCGTTCCGGCCATATCGTCCAGGTCTAGCAGGACCTTTGAGAAATCGAGGGAGTCGGGGAACCTCGTATGGTACATGACCTTCTCAGTGCCCGGAACGATCCCGAACATGACCTTCGAGGCGCAGGTCAGCCCGCACAGCATATGCGTCTTGATCTTCGGGAGCGCGATGATAAGATCGGCATCCTTGAGGTAGTCGCATACCAGGAAGTTCTTCGTGAACATCCCTTTCGGATGTTTGACCTCATGGGAGCCGACATTGAAGTTGAGTTGGGCGCCTGTCTCCCTGGCGACCTCGGATATCTCGGCCCCATTGTAAAGCTTCTTCAATGCAGGTTCGGTGAAAGCCCCGCCAGGGGAATCGGCAATGATCACGTTCGCCCCCCGGTCCTTGAGTTCAAGGACCACTGCTTTGAGGAAGGCAGGGTGGGTCGTGACGGCTCTTCCTGGATCGCTTGCGGAAAGCAGGTTGGGTTTCAGAAGTACCTTCTTTCCTTTGAGATCCTTGAACTTGGGGTACCTGTCCAGATGCTCCTTGATCTGGGGTCTGATGATATCGGGATCGTATTCCCTGCATCTTGTAACATGAACGCAAGTATCCATCTGCGGGCCTCGGGGACATCTTCGGAAGATTGGAGCTTTTCATAAACCTTTTGATATAATGCATTACATTCGCTGACAGTAAGATTTATAGGGAATTCCCGTCTACAGCCCCCTGCGATATTCACTCGCCAAAATGCCATGGGCCCGTGGGTTAGCTTGGTATACTTGTGCGTTCGGGACGCATAGACTCCGGTTCAAATCCGGGCGGGCCCATTATTCATTTTCTATCATTATTTGAATTATTTATATATTATTTTACATTATATGAAAATGGATAATGGGAATCAATAACTATTTGATCTCTTCCCGCCCGATGTAATTTTTTTTTCATTGTTGGCCAGGCGAAAAACGGTTTAATTTGGTCTGCCATTATTTTTCGCTGAAGGTCCGGGCGGGCCCATCATTGCCCTGTCGCAGACAGGGCATTTGCCCGACATTACCACCAGACCTCTGGGTGCGGGGGGTCC
>JBLIRH010000005.1:0-40814 GCA_049472215.1 Thermoplasmatota archaeon
AATCAATCATATTATTGTTAATTGGGACAGTGATGGCGATGGAATTAGAGATAGAGATGATGATTTTCCGGATGACGCGGCAGCTTCTTTGGACAGTGATGGAGACGGTTGTCCTGATGAGTGGAATGCGGGAAAAGGTCAGTCTGATTCAACAACTGATCTAGAATTGGATCTATTCCCGAATGATCCAGACCAATCAACTTTTGATTTCGTTACGATCTCTTCGGGCAGTTTCATGATGGGTTCCACGACTGGAGAAAGCGATGAAGAGCCCGTCCATCAGGTAAATATCGGTTACGGTTTCCAGATGGGCAAGTTTGAGGTGACGCAGGCACAGTGGGAAGCTGTGATGGGAACCACTCCCTGGTCTGGAGAGGACTATGTTCAACAAGGAGAGAATAATCCCGCTGTGTTTATCAGCTGGAATGACTGTCAGGATTTTGTTTCTGCTTTGAATGATCTTGATCCGGACTATATCTACAGACTGCCTAGCGAATCGGAATGGGAGTATTGTTGCCGTGCAGGGAGCACCGCTGACTACTGTTATGGCAACGATAGTGGTGATCTTGGCGATTACGCCTGGTGTTATGATAATACTTGGCATGTAGGTGAGGCATATGCTCATGAAGTAGGGACGAAGCTTCCGAATGCATGGGGATTGTATGATATGCATGGGAACGTGAATGAATGGTGCCAGGACTGGTTTCATTACGGATATAATGGTGCCCCGAATGACGGTACTGCCTGGGAAGACCCAGAAGGATCGTACCGGGTAGTACGTGGTGGATGCTTCGGCTGCAGCGTCTATAGCTTCCGCTCCAGTAAGTGCCGGTCGTGGTATCGCTCTTACGACGACCCCGACGACAGCTACGAGGGCCTCGGGCTTCGTCTTGTTCGTGTTCAGGCTTGATCATTTACCCTCTGGCTCTCTTACTCCTTGTTCACCTAATGGCAATACTGTGATTTGCTTTACCTATTCCCCCCCGAAGATGGCACGATTTTTCGATATGTTTTTAAAATGCTCAAGGGTTTTTATGCAAACCAGGGGGGCCCTTTCCGACTTGCGCACGTAAACGGAAAGAAAAGTTCCCCAAATGTACCCCTGGCATAGTGGAAAGATCAGGGGAAAAAGTCGGAAAGAAGCCCCCCCATGCCTTGTAAAATATTGTAAAATCGTTCCCCACCACAAAAAGGGGGGGCGATGACTATTATCCCCTTTCCCTATGTAAATTTCAAATACGGACCACTGTCATTACTCCCCGGAGGGGGACACTCCCATGATCGAAAGGGGCACAAAGAGGATAATCCCGATAGTTCTGGTACTGGTCCTATCACTGACCGCATTCATCGGCATCGCCGATGAAGAGCATCCCGGGGGGACGAGGGCATCGTATCCCTATCCCGCCAAGGTCCATCTCGAACTTAAGTTCGCGGACGAGAACCCTGCTGCTTTGTTCACCGTATATCTCCAGAACTACGAGGAGGGAGAATACAACAGGAAGACCTTCAAGACGGATACCAACGGAGAGGTTGACTTCGAGGTCACCGCTTTCGACTGGGGCCCCTGCAGGCTCTGGGCGAACGACTCGATGCTGGAGAACTGGTGGACCGACGACCTCTTCGTCGAGCCCAACGGCAACTATTCGATCAACGGCACAGTATATCCGGTCCTTACCTGGGACAACAACCTGCATGGCATCGTCAAGAACTCGGAGAACGGGCTCCCCCTTTCCGCGGTGGATGTCAGCGTCGAGGGATATGACCTGCGGGGGAGGCCCATCTTCAGCAGCATGACGACAGGACTGGACGGTGAATACTCGTTCCCGCTCCCGGATTCGAACATGCCCTTTGACCTGCTGGCAACCGCTCCCGGCCTCAATGATTACAGGGCGGAGGTCTACCTTACCCTGGATTCGAACGACGTCGTTGTGGACCTGTGGATGGGGGCCTCTTATGTTCCCGATACGACCCTTGGTGTCAAGGGTGTCAACACCACATCAGGGTACGAGTTCGAGATGGAATACGTTTCCCTCTACGGAACCAACGCCGAGGCCGACCATACCTACTTCAGCGGGTATACATATGCCCCGAACACCACGACCGGCTACTACGAGATCCCCGTTGGTTTCGGGGAGTACGAGGTAAGGCTGAACACCTATCCCGATCCCGTCCTTAACGTCTCCTTCGAGATGTACAGCTACCTTGTCGTCAACGACACTGATAAGTTCGAAGAGGTACAGATGCCGATCCCGACCGAATGGAGGAGGGTGGACGTCCACCTGGAGGACAGCTCCGGGCCTATCTACTACGCCTACGCGGATTACGACCTGTACCTTGGGGATTTCCGGATCTCGGGGGACACCCACACGGACACAGCAGGGAACGCGGAGCTCTATATCCCGGCCGAAACCGACGTCGACCTGAGATTGTGGTCCTACTCGCATGATTCACTTTACGTCGATATCGAAGCGGGGCCCTCATCCTCTCCTGTTACCGTTGACGAGGTCCTGGAACCATGGAGTTCATCCGGTCCACCCACGGGTCAGGTCTCCATTCTTGTAAAGGACGAGGTGTCAGGTCTCCCGATACCCCTGGTCAGCATAAGCGGGAGCGCTTACGACAGCGAGGGAGAGTACTGGATACAGATGTATGGAACGACCGGACCCGACGGATACATGAACAAGACGGTTGACGCGGGTTTCTATCCTATGATAAGACTTTCAAGCAATCTCGGGACAGGCACCATCGAGAACTTTACGGTGTACGAGACCGCTCTTAGCGAGATAACAGGCTATACCAAGAGAAGGGACTTCCCTCCGGAACCGGTCGCGATAGAGTTCGACCTTGTGACGGCGACGGGAGATCCCGTCCCGGACCATCCGGTCTCCCTTTCCGGGATCAGCGGTTTTTATGCCGAGCATGAACCCATCTCCGACCATCAGGGAAGGGTGAGGGTGTGGGTAGTTCCCGGCGATTACAGGATCTGGATGAGCCAGGAATATTCCTGCATCAGAGGCTGCAGGGCCTCCTGGGCCATGAAAGAGGTCGAGGTCACCGTTTCGACCGGAGGCACCCTCCAGGACGTCGTTCTCCATCCGACAAAGCCCCTCGGTTCGATCGAGGGGTTCATCAAGGATTCGGTGTCCGGACAGATCATACCCCAGCAGTGGGTCTCGGCTTCGTCCTACCACGATCTTGATGTGGGACCGACCAGGCAGCTCCCCTACGTCATGGGATACTTCGAGGCGCTGCATGACGAGGACGAGGACCGTTTGTACTATTTCTGGGAGGGTTCATCGGGTTCAGATGATAGCGGTTTCTACAGGGTCTGGGGGGGCAATAACGTGGCCCTGTACGCCGATCGGGAGGGCTACTACCATTACGACTACGAACTAGACCTATCGACGAGGGCGGATATGGACCATGATATCCTCATGGAGCCCATTCCCGAGTACACGACCTTCGTGAACGGGACGCTGGTCGATCAGGACAGTGAGCCTCTCGAGGGTATCGTGGCCCTCCTCGATGTCCCCCATGATAATTACCATCTGGACAACATGATGGTGAACACCACGGGCGAGTTCTCGCTCGAATGCTATCCGGGGCAGCTCCGCGCCCTTTTCGGGAACGAGACGCTCTGGGACTACGTCGACATCGAGGTCCCCGCGGAGGGGATAGAGGACCTGATGCTGGTCCTCGCTCCAAGCACTTTCATCAACGGCACCGTGGTGAACGGGAACGACGATCCGCTCCAGGACATCAATGTTACACTGGTGGATGCCTCGGTAGAGCCGGAGAACGTGGTCCAGTGGATGATGACCGGCGCTGACGGAGCGTTCTCCTTCCCGGTTAGGAAGGGGACCTACCGCCTGGTCATACAGGACACCGAGGAGTACTACGGATTTGCAGGGGACAAGATAGTGACCATGGGATGGGTCCCGATACATGTGGACATACAGCTCCTCAACAGGACCTCGGGGACCCTGTTCGGGAGGATCACCGGCTCCGGCGGGCCGCTCTCCGGGGGAATACCGGGAGCCTTGATCAAGCTCCACCACCCGGTCATAGAGACGGAGGCGAACGTCACGACCGACCTGCAGGGCGATTACATCTTCGATGATGTGCCATATGCCACGAACTGGACCATCGAGGTGACCCCTCCGATGCTTTACACGGGGATCGTTGACGTGAGGTCCGGATACCTCCCAAGGGTCATCCAGAACGTGACGTTCTCCGAATGGATGACGGAGATGAACTTCGTGCTCCCCTATATCGAGGTGGACGATGTCGAGCTCGTAAACGTCACCGCATGGGGGCCGAAGGGCGAAAACGTAGGCCTCAACGACGTGATCTGGATCCAGTTCTCCCATGAGATGGACAAAGCCAGCGTGGAAGCCGCCGTCGAGACGGACCCATCCATCATCGTTACGAGGATGAGCTGGAACCCTGACGGGACCAGGATCATCATCCAGCATGACGACTTCCAGCCGGAGACCAACTACACGGTCAAGGTGGAGGGGACCGTCCTGTCGCTCGCGGGGATGCCCATGTGGGATATCGGGGGCTTCCAGTGGACCTTCAGGACCGGAACGGAACTGCTCGATTGGTACATCGATTCCGTGGAGATCTACGTGAGCGCGGACAGGACCGTGGATATCGAGGTGACCGGGGGTCAGGGCATCGATATACACTTCGTGGTCGCCTCGATCGGTTCCTTTGAAATGGAAGAAGGGGCCCCGGGTGTCTACACAGCGACCATCAACGGCACCCTGCTCGATTGGAGCACCACCTATGAATACCATTTCTCGGACACCGAGGACGGGCCCGATAAATGGCCCAGCCTGAGCGGGACCTTCACCACACCGGATGAGCCGATACCGTCCGATGACGACGATGTGGACGACGATACAGATGACGATATCGTCGACGATGACGTCGCGGACGATGATGAAGAAAGCAAGTGGAGTGCAGTGGGCATAGGGTTCGCTATATGCGGCATACTGCTCCTTGTCATTCTGACCATCGCCGTCATCCTGTTCATAGTCATGAGGCCTAAACCGGAGAAGTGGGAAGAGGAATAACGCCCTTGAAAAATGGAACTGCAATGGCAAAGGTCTAAAACATGGGCCAGTATGTAACTCTTAAGGGTTAGTTATATAAGTATCATATAGGATGTTCATCGGATGGCCCGGGCCTCTTATCTTTTGTTATCAACGCACTCAATCCTCTCATAGGGGTCCGGACCATCACACCTTCCTATTTAAGACTGATGTTTTAAAAAGTAAAACTGCGCATCGAGGTCATTCACTTCCTTCCGAGCGTTCGGATCTGATCGACGGACTTCATGGAGCGGCTCCTTATCAGATAACCCTCCGATTCCCTGAGCATCCGGTCGAGGATCGCCCTCTTCCTGTGATCGAGAAGGATCGCCCTGGCTCTGTTTCTCTTCCTGAACTCCTCCTCGGCCTTCCCGAACATGATCGTCCTCTTGGATACGAACTTGTCGGGATGGAACTTCCTCACGAACTCCCTGTACTTTTCCCGTATCTCGTCCTCGGTCGCATCCATGGAGACGCCGAGGACCTCGTAGGAATCTATGTCCTTCTCCGTCACATCGTCAACGAGGTCGGGGTCCAGCATGTCAAGGTATCCTTCAAGGCTCGCCTTGTCATCCTCGCTCAACCCGGTCGATCCTCCTGTGTATGAAGACGCCCTCTTCGTGGCGGAGGTCTTTCCGATCGAAGGCAGAAGCCTCTCGAAGAAGCCTCCCTCCCTTGTCTTGCGGAGGTATGACTGGACGTAATCGGGTTTCAACCTCAAACCCTCCATGTCATTCTCCCGGAGGCGTTTTCTGTCCCTTCGAATGAAAAAGGCGAAGACGGCAGCGAGGGATACAAGGAGGGTCAGAAGGACCAGGATCGCCGCAAGAACGATGAGGGTGGCGGGGTCGTTTCCCTTCTCATCGATCGATCCGATCTCGGGGGTCCTGCTCTCATACAGGTAGTAGGGGCCGAAGGTCCTGGAAGTCGACATGTTGAACTCGGAACCGTCAAAGACCGCGATCCGGACCTCGTAGTCCCCTCCCATCAGGCCGGTCGTGTTCCAGACCAACTTTTGCTTGTATCCTCCGTAGGCTTCATCAAATACCGTCCATCCCCCACCGGAGACCCTGTAAAGGCCCATATAGGTCAGAATGTCGCCGTTGCCGTCGAACCCTGCCACCTCGAAGGTCATGAGCGCGGTCACGTTGGTTCCGTTCAAAGGTGCTTCCCTGATATGAAGAAGGGGCTCCATCTCGTGATAGACCCTAATCCCGTCCACCTGGAACTCGTCGTAGATCCAGGTCCGCGTGGGGTCCAGCATGATGATCCTGACCTGATGATATCCGTCCGGTCCGGAGGAGACATCGATGGAATAGCTGCCGGTGTTGTTCACATACAGAGCGACAGGAGTGTGATCCGACCCCGGTTTCCTGTGATAGACCATCAGCGATAGGCGGTCGCAGACCGCCATTGCTGGCTTGGATGTCTCCCAGGTGATCGTGATATTGTCCTTTACCGTCCCCCTCGGATACTGCGGGTTCAGGATAAGGGGGTCATCCTTCCTGTAGATCCAGACGAGGACGCTGTCTATGGTCGACCTCTCCCCGACGGAATCCGAAAGCTGAATGAAAAGCCTGTGACCTTCGGGACCCGGATACACGTCGTTGGTATCCCAGTTGTATGAGCCTCCGTTGTAGGCTCCTTTGAGGATATCGTACCTCCCTTCGTCATGTACCGTGACATACCACAGGTCCACCCGGAGCCTCTCCCGATCCTCGTTGCGGTCGAAGGAATCCCACTGGACCTTGACCGTCCCGAAGAGTCCCTTTCCTTCCGGGGGGAAGGTCAGTTCGACCTCGGGCCTCTCGTTGTTGTAGATATAGAACCTGCCGGTCATGTCCCAATCCTTGAGGCCCGTAGGGTCCTCTACCTCTATCCGGAGCCGGTACTGGTCGCCGTCCATCAGGTCCGTGGTGTCTATAATACACCAGCCCGGGTCCTCCCGGTATTCGAAGATAGGCTTGAACGTCATTCCGTTATCCGGTGATATCAGGACGACCGAGGATATCATATACCTCTGGTGGTCCCCGTCGCTGACCTCCCATTCGACCTCGACCTTGCCGGAACATTCGAGCTCCGTCATGGGTGTCGTTATCCTGACATCCGGTCTCTTGTTATTGTGGATGTGGAATGAGAATGTGCTGATATTGTAGCAGTATTCACCGTTGTGGTTCCTGGCAAGGACCTTGAGAACGTAGTCCCCGTCGGGAACGAAGGGATCGCTTAGGTCCCACACGTATGAGCCCGTGTTCTCTCCACTTTCCAGGATCGGAACCCAGCTGGACCCGAAAAAGGCCTTGATTTGAAGATCGATAAGAAGTGTCAGACCGTTGGGGTCCCTGGCAAACCAGTGGATGGTAAGAGGTTTCGTTACGTTCCGGTCCGGGCCGATCTCCTGGGACATCCAGTACTCGTCGAAGCCCAGGACTATGTTGTCGGTGTAATTGAGTTCCGCAGCTTCGGAGCCGGAACTGATGACGATAAGGACCGATGACAGGACAAGGACCAATGAAAGGAGTACCGCTCTCAGCCCGATTCCCAATGGATCACCCTCTTAACCCGGTGCTCCATTCATCCAGCTGGTGATTAATAAGGGGTATTTGCACATGAAATCAAGGGCGTACACATCTGTACTTCTCATTTCCCGATCTGCAGCAGCCTCTCCTTCGCCCTCATGTACTCGACATCGGTTATAATGCCCTTGGCATGCAGTTCGGAAAGCATCCTGAGCTCGCTTGAGATGATCCCTGTATCGTTCACGGGAGCCTCCTCGTCGAGGAACTCCACATCGAGCTGGATCCTGCTCATGAGATCGAGGACCTTCGCCCTCACATGATGCTCCTGGTACGGTCCCTGTCCCTCGTTCTCCCCGGTCAATCTGAGGGTTATCCCGTCCGGTCCTTCGTCGAAGAGGACCTCTATGTCCACGGGATTGTAGGCATCGAAACGGATCCTCTCCCGGGAGAGCAGATGGTCCTTGCGGTCCTCGATAGTGGCCAGGTCCATGTCGCGAACCGCCATTTCGCATGCTTTTTTCAATATTCCATGGGATACTTTAAAGGTCATCCCTTCTGAGAAACGGGCCATTATTTCCTCTTCCTGTTTTCAATAATGCTTTCCATATATTTATCGTATCGCGGGGTTTGCGAAAGTTCCCTTCATTTCATTATTTTCTTCAGCCTTTCCCTCAGCTCCTCGAACTCTAAAAGCGAGAGCTCCCCCTTGACAAGCCTGTCAAGCAGGAGCGCGTAGACCTCCCTGTACATGCCATTCTCGGTGATGAACTCGAAACCCTCCCCCCTGGAGGTCCTCACCTTCCAGATGAGGCCGAGGTCCATCAAGGACCTGAGGTTCTCGGAGAGCTCTTTTCGGGTCTGCTTCGTTCTCATCCACAGATCGCTCCTCGATATGCCGGGATCGAGCGAGATTATCTCGAGGACCGTCCTCTGCTGATCGTTGATCTTTCCGGGTATCGGTCGTCCGAGGAGCATGTTCCTCTTCATTCCGGTGCAGTAGTAGACCCTCTTGTGGCCGTCCCCTCCCTTGACTATCTCTCCCTTGCTGAGGAGGTACTGAAGATGGTACCGGAGGGTCCCGTCCTTCATGCGAAAAGCTTCCTGAAGGACCTGAAAGGAGACCCCGGGGTGACCGGTGATATAGTCGTATAGACGTTTTCTCGTCCGGTTATCGATCACCCCCTCTCCGCTCAAGGCAACCAATCCCGTTATCTGGTTTCACCCGAGATAATATTTACTTTTTCCTGTGCATCTTTCCAATCGTCCATTATCGTTTCGTATTTGCCCGCATCCAGTGAACCGGCCTCCATTTTTTCAACAAGGCCCCTCTTGATCTCCCTCTCCGAGACGAAATGGTCCGTGGGCTTCTCGCCCTTCATGGCCTGGATCGTCACTCCGTAGAGCCGGGGGTCCTTCAGCAGCCTCCTGATCTTGTCCCTTCGGCGCCTGTTGTATATCGGCAGTACGATCGCGAAGGACGCCACCATGGCCGCTATCCAAACGGCCATTATCAGAAGAAGGACCCATACCGGGGGCTTCGACTCCCTGTCGACGGGGGGGCCTACTTGGACCTCTATCAGGACCTTCAGCTCGTTCTCTATCCGGTCGGGGTCCTCGACGTGAAGGGTCATCTCGAAGACCGCGGTATCGTCCTTGGAAAAGTTCGAGAGGTCGAACGTATGGAAGAATCCGGGGGCACCCTTTTCCGGGCCGAAGATCACCCATGGCTCCGATCCGTTAAGAGAAAGGCTGACAGTACAGGTCAGGTTCTCCCAGGACCGGTCCATGGCGGGGTGGGGAAAATAGGAGGGATCGTCAAGGTCCTTGCATCCGGTCAGGTCGAACCAGACCTTCAGGTCCCGGTCGATCGGGGTCTCGAAGGAGAAGAACTCACCGGAATAGGTGGGGTGGCCCTTAGGAGATATCGAGCCGTCCTCGCCTGCCCTCAGGAGCAGAAGAGGGGCTTGATCGAAATGGAGGTCGAAGCGCACCTGAAAGAGATCGGACCGGAGACCTGCATCATCCCAGGCCTCTACCGTCATGACATATCTCCCGTCCTCCCACAGCCTGTAATCGTCATTCTTATGGGTTGTATCGATGAAGAACCTGTGGGTGCCCCGGCCCTGGGAATAGGAGTCCAGGGAAGTTGCTGCAACCTCGCTGGAGAACATTATGCCGGCTTTCTCATTGACGGCGATCTCGACCTTTACCGAGGACAGGAGAGCGCCCTGACGGGGACCAAGCACATCCGAGGAATGGTCCGGCTCGTAGATGTCGATCCCCAGTTCAATGGTGGGTGACAGCGAGGAGACCCTGACAGGATAGATCTTGCCCGTTTCGATGCCGAACCTTCCGAGGGAATCCGTGAACTGCACGTTCTCGAGGATGGGAGGATGGTTGAAGATGGATATCGGAAATTCAACCGTCCAGTTCCGGGCTGTCATGTGCTCCCCGCACAGGACCCTCAGTTCAAGTACGTGGGTCCCGGGACGGAGGGAGGAGACATTGATATCAAGCGACCACCTGGAAAAAGCGGGTTCGTACCTGTCCGCCAGATCCTCTGCGGTCGAGTGTTTCTCATCGCCCACGTAAAGGTCCATGTAGACGATGGGGCTGCTGATCATGGTCAGGGTGGTCCCCTCGATGGTCCAGGTGTCCTTCTGGGGATCGGTCATATCCGTCCAGGTCTCTATCGTGATCACATCGAGATCCATCCTAACCGCCTTGTTCTCGTCCTTGGTGTTGTAGACCAACGGAGAGATGAACGGGTCCAGACCATCGGGAAGGGAGACCATGAAGCGGTATTTGACCGGCACTCCGTTGGTCCTTGCAAGGAGCTCGTGGGAGGCCCTTCCCTTCTCGTCCGTGACCGGCGCGTTCCCGGACCCCGGATAGATGAAGGGATCGTCCTCCAGGAGATAGTAGACCCATGCGCCGGAGATCGGGGATCCGTAGGTATCGAGGATGGATACCTCGAACCACCAGTAGATGTTTATTGTCGTCTCCCCCAGAGGGGTAGGCGGGACGTCCTTCAGGTCGACCTCGTGCATGAAGGCGTCCTTTTCCGCATCCACCTGCAGGGAAAGGGTATCGACCCTGGATAATGTGGAATGCTGTTCGGAGATGTTCTTATCTGCGTCCCACACCACCGAGCCGTCCTGGGAGGTCAGTCTCACGAAGGAAGGGGTGGGCTGGGGTTCCATCTTTGTCGAGTCGCCCCCTAATGCGATGATATCTGTCGAATAAAGTGTGATATTATACTGTGACCTGATGCTGGTGCTGGCGCTTCCTCCGTTATTGCCTTCGGATCCTCCCGAAACCGTTCCGGCGTTCCCTCCCAGAACCTTCAGGTCCAATCCTTGAAGGTTTACCGAGCTCCCATCGATCAGAATATCCGCAGAGCCTCCGTATCCGGATACGGAACCTGTGACCATTGATGATCCTCCCTTGCCTCCGGTCAGGGCGATCAGGGAATCGCTGATCTTTACACTTCCACCGCCAAGATCTTCGATCGTTAACTGGACATCCCCGCCGTTACCGGGAAAGGTGGATGAATCGCCGGGTGCTCCGTCCTCCGCGCTAACGGTTATCTCTGATCCGTCTATAACTATCCCACCGCCTGAGGTTCTCATAACGAGCTGTGTATCAAACCCATCTTCCCCTTTTTGCATCACCCGCTGGGAATGAGCTACCGCGATCCTCGAACCTGAAATCTGTATACTGTGAAGCGAGAGGTCGGCCCTTCCCCCTTTTATCGAAAGGATCGCAGGTATGCCTCCGAAATCACTTATGAGGAGGGTGGAATTCGTCGTATTGGAGCTCGAGATCACTCTCGTCGCCTTGAGGGTCGCACCGATCACCCTGATGTCGGCGTTCATACCGATCGTGACGGTCCCGTATTCCTGGGAACCGGTCTCCCTGCTGATGATGAAGGTGCCGTTCTCGAAGATCACCGGAAGCAGGTCCGAACGAACCGGAGCCTCCATCGCCCTTGTCTCGACGTTCACAAGAACAGGCAGCGATAGCAGGAATACCAATATCAGCACGGCAGCTCTCATCCGGTCACCGATGATGGTACCGGCGGGAGTACTTAACTCGGTTCCGACAGAAGTGCTGCGATCATCTGGCTGACCGGCCGTTCTTAAACCTTTTGGCAATTTCAGGACCGGACCGCGATGGTCACCTTGCCCTGGTCGAGGTCCCACTCCTTTCCTCCGGAGGCATCCCCGACCTCGATGGAATCAGACAGTGTCTCGTTCAGGATGTATTCCCGGAACGCTTCGATGCCGGAAATGATCACGTTGTCGCCGGAGACCACGAGCTTTATCCTGGCGTCGTACTGGAGGTCCATGTCCTTTCGCATGGTCTGGACCCTCCTCACGACCTCTCTGGCTATGCCCTCCTTGACGAGCTCGTCGGTGAGGTGCAGGTCGAGGAGGACCTCGGTGTCCTCTCCCTCTCCGCCTATTGCCCATCTCTCCCCGAGGACCTCGTGGAACCTGAAATCCTCCATGTCTAGGTGATAGGACTGCCCCTCCACCTCCACGTCGATCCCGTGATCGTGCAAGATCCTGGCAAGCTCCTTGGGATCGATGGTCATCAGTTCCTCCCGCACCTTTCCCGAGGCGCCCTTCAGCTTCGGCCCCAATTTCTTCGGGTCCGGCTCTGCTGTCATTTCAAAGAATGTTGAAAGGTCCCCGAGGAACTCGACCTCCTTGACGTTGAGCTCCGAGCGTATGATGGTCTCCAGACCGGGGCCGAAGGGCTCCGGTCCCTTTATGACCGCTTTCTGGAGGGGCTGCCTGATCTTGACGTTCTTGGCGCCCCTTGCCGCCCTTCCGAGCTCCACGACCCTCTTCAAAAGGTCCATCTTTTCGATGATCGAGGTGTCCACTTCGGCCCCGTCGGGTTCCGGGTAAGGCTCGAAATGGACAGAATCCATCTTACCCCCCAGGGTGAGATAGACCTTCTCGGCGTGGAAAGGAACCAGAGGGGCCAGAAGCTTTGCGACCGTCATCAGCGATTCATGGAGTGAGTCGTAGGCGGTCTTCTTCTCCATCGAATCCTCTGCCCCCCAGAACCTTCTCCTGTTGACCCTGACATACCAGTTGGAAAGGTCTTCCACGACGAAATAGTTCAGCAGGGTCGCGGCACCGGTCAGGTCGAAATTCTCCATCCTGTCATTCACCTCCTTCACCAGGAGGTCCATCTTGGAAAGGAGCCATCTGTCGACCTCGGGTCTGTCCGATGCCGGGACCGGATCGGAATATTCGTACCCGTCCAGCTCGGCATAGGTCTTGAAGAAGCCCATGACGTTCCTCAGGGTTCCCAGGAATGCCCGGTTCGATTCCCTCATTGCTTCAATGGAGAACAGCTTTGGCCTCCATGGTGCGGATGATGAGAGGAGATACCACCTGATAGCGTCCGCTCCGTCCGATGCGAAGAGTTCCCAGGGATCGACGACGTTCCCCTTTGACTTGGACATCTTCTTGCCCTCACCGTCGAAGACCAGTGCATGGCAGATGACGTTCTTGTAGGATGGTTTATCGAAGACGGCGGTCGAGATGGCCAGGAGCGAGTAGAACCAACCACGTGTCTGATCGATCCCCTCTGCTATGTAATCCCTCGGGAACTGTTTCTCGAACTCGTCGGCGTTCTCGAACGGGTAGTGCATGGAGGAGATCGGAGCGGACCCCGAATCGTACCAGCAGTCGATGACGTACTCCACCCTGCTCATTTCCTTTCCGCATTCCCCGCAGGGGAACTTCACCACGTCCACGTAAGGCCTGTGAAGCTCCGGGATGTGGTCCAGGCCGGAGAGCTCCTTGAGCTCCTGTATCGACCCCACCATGTGCTCCGCGCCGCACTCGCAGCGCCAGAGGGGGAGCGGTGTGCCCCAGTACCTCTCCCTCGAGAGGTTCCAGTCCTTGACCTCCTCAAGAAAGTTGCCGAAGCGCCCCTTCTTGATATTGCCTGGATACCAGGTGATCTGATCGTTGTTCTCCATCAGGTTCCTTCTCAGCTGGGACATCCTGATGTATATCCCCTTTCTGGCGTAGTAGAGGAGTGGAGTATCGCACCTCCAGCAGAACGGGTACTGGTGAGCGTAGTGGTGAACTCCCTCGAGGAGGCCCCTGTCCTCAAGCTGCTTGATGATCAGGGGGTCAGCGTCCTTGACGAACATTCCCTTCCAGGGGGCCACCTCCTCCATGAAGGTCCCGTCGGATCTCACGGGCTGGACCAGGGGGAGGTCGTACTGTACCCCGAGGTTGTAGTCGTCCTCTCCGAAGGCGGGTGCAATGTGCACCACTCCTGTTCCGTCCTCCATGGTCACGAACATGGCCGTGGTGACGAAATGGGCCGGTCTATCCGGCTTTGTGAAATCGAAAAGGGGCTCGTAACGGATCCCCTCCAGGTCGGAGCCCATTATCCTCTGGACCACCTCGTACTCGCCCTCCTTTAATAGGACCTTGGCCCTTGCCTCGGCGAGTATGATCTCCGAGCCGTTGAGCTTCACCTTCAGGTAGAACTCGTCCGGATGGACGGCGAGGGCGACGTTCGAGATCAGCGTCCAAGGGGTTGTCGTCCAGGCCAGGATGAAGGTGTTGTCCTGCCCCGCGACCTTGAACTTCACGAAGATGGACGGCTCCTCGACCTCCTTGTATCCCTGTGCGACCTCGTGTGACGACAGCGAGGTTCCGCATCTCGGACAGAAGGGGACGATGGTATGCCCCTCGTTGAGGAGACCCTTCTTCCAGATCTCCTTGAGGGACCACCAGACGGATTCTATGTAGGAGTCCGTCATGGTGATGTAGGGGTCGTCGAGGTCAAGGACGTAGCCTATCCTCTCGGTCATATCGGACCACTGGTCGATGTGGGAGAAAACGGACTCTTTGCACTTCTTGATGAAGGGCTCTATTCCGTATTCCTCGATCTGCTCCTTGTTCTCGATGCCGAGCTCCTTCTCGACGGATATCTCCACCGGGAGCCCGTGGCAGTCCCAGCCCCCCATCCTGGGGACATAGAAGCCTTTCATATTCTTGTACCTGCAGACCGAGTCCTTTATGGTCCTGGCGAAGATATGGTGGACCCCGGGCTTGGCATTCGCAGTTGGAGGCCCCTCGAGGAACCTGAAGTAATCCTTCCCCTTGTTGTGGGAGAGAAGCCGCCTAATTATGTCCAGGTCCCTCCAGCGTTTGAGCACCTCCTCTTCGAGGGCGACCGATTCGCTGGCCCTGGACCCTGTCTTTTCGCTGGCGTCTTCCAAGCAGATTCCTCCGTTTCTTACATTGTATATGGTAACGAAGGGGGGAAAGAAGGTATCCTATATAACCCCTATCCAGGCCCATTTTCCCGTATATTTGCGGAGAAAGGTTAATAAAAGACACGCTTCTACTTCGTTATCGGAGGCCGATTAATGGCTCACGTAAGACCGACGGAAGGACTTGCCCTCATAGGGTTCACCGACAGCGGCCACCAGGTGGCAATGGATACGAAGAAAGAGGTAGGGGGCCTCGAATCGGCAGCGACCCCCATGGAGCTGGTGCTCCAGGCCCTCATCGGATGCACGGCAATGGATGTCGTCTCCATTCTCAAGAAGATGAAGGTTGATTACGACCTCTTCGAGGTCGGCGAGACGAATGAGCGGTCGGAGGAGCATCCGAAGGTCTACACGAAGATCCATCTCATTTTCAAGTTCGAGGGGAAGGACCTCGACCACGAGAAGCTCAGGAAGGCTGTCTACCTGTCCAAGGACCGATACTGCTCTGTCTCGGCAATGCTGAGACAGGCCGTCGACATTTCCTACGAGATCACGGTCAATGGTGAAAAGATCGATCGATAGCCTTTCCGGTCATCGCGAACTCCGGTTCATCTGGTCCTTTGGTGATGATGGCCTTGGTGGTGGCAGGGGCCCCTGTGATCGCACTTGCAGTGCTCCTTCATCTCATCAACGTCGAAGAACGTCCCGAAGAACATGTCCAGGCCCCGATCCAGCTCTTGTCTCCCCTTCTCCGTGAGAGAATATCTCTTATCACGGTCCATCTCGAGAAGGCCCCTCTTGGTCATTATCTTCAGGACCGGGTAGATCGTCCCGGGGCTCGGCCTGTGGCCTTTTCTCTTCTCAAGCTCCTTTGCGATCTCCATCCCCGTCATGGGCTCCTTGCGGAGAAGCCAAAGTATGAGGAAGGAGAGGAAACCCCTCATCATGAAAGGAGGGTGCATAGGCATCTATCGGTTCCCCGATATAAAAACGGTTCCCAATGTTTTCTATCGGTTTTCCGATACCATAAAATAGTACTATCGCATAACCGATATTGGAAATCCGATATCGGTCAACCGATAAGGAGGTATCAACATGTGCAGACACCACGGAATACATGGAAGAGGACACAACGTCTTCATACACGGAATGGGACCCGGCATGGGAATGGGGCACGGACCCGGGCCCTGCATGGGAAGGATGTTCATCTCGAAGGATGAGAAGATCGAACTGCTTGAAGAGTACAGGAAATGGCTCGAAAAGGAGAGCAAAGGGGTGGAGGAGTACATAGCCGAGATCAAGAAGGAGTGATGGGGCCATCCCCATCCTCTTTTTTTTATTCAATTCTTTCCAGCAGCGGCCATCTGTCGAACTTTCTATCGACCTCCTGGCCCCCGACGGCTGTTATCACCCACCTGTTCCTCGGTGCCAGTACATCATAGTCTATGCGCTCCCCACCGGGGAACTCGAAGGTGAAGCCCAGAGACCTAACGTCATGGTTGAGATGGTCGATCAGGGAAATGGCCTCTTCCGCTGATTTGTCGAAGACGACGATTATCCCGAGCATTTCGGTGGAATGTACGCCTATGTTGATGCCGTTCCTCTTGTAAACCTTCCATACTTTTGTCCACCAGACAGGTTTCCATCCCTTCGGTACCTTCACAGGACCGGCTCCGACAGCGAACCTCTTGTAGACCCCGGTGTTGTTCCATTTCCTGAAATCGTTCCCGGGTCCGGAGATGTGAACAACTTCCCTGAGGTTCTTTGCACCGTCGTCCAGCATCAGGGTTATCGGCCGGGAAACGATCCTCGAGAGGATCCCCCTGTGAACCCCCCCTGCGGTCAGCAGGTAACCCGGACCCTTCGAGTAGATCTCGGGGGAGGAATGCCGGCCGTGCCCGATCCTGATACATTGTTCATCTGCGGGTCCGAGGACCATCTCCATGACCTCATCGGGAGGCCTGTAGGGGAGGACGCTTGCCATCAGGGAATGCTCGGGACGCGGCCCCGAGGTCATGATCTCGGTCCCCTTTGGATGTAGCGAGATGTAGACCTTCATGAAGGCGGAAAGCAGGTCCCGATCCAGGTTATGGACCCCTGCACGGGATAGCTGCCTTCTGAAAGGGGCCACCCTCCGGAGGTCCGAGCTGCCTGAAGCGAATTGATAGAACAACCGGTCGAGAAGGTGCCTTGCCTCCCCTGAGACCTCCTTCGAACCGAAGGCCTCGAGGTTCATAAGAGCGGTTATCGAATAGGGGGAGTAGGGGTCCGAGTTGAACTCGTAGAAACCACATCCCCTCAGGACCCGGAGCATTTTCAGGACCTTCCTCTCGAGGGCAGAATGGCTCCTGCGATAACTTGCGCGATCCTTGGGATGGTCCGCAAGCCATTTCGCTCTAAGATAACGGGACCCCTCGATCATCAATTGATGGTTCTCGGTCTCGATGACAGTCCCAAAGGTCCGGGGCACCGTTCTCTTCTGGCGGCTTCCCTTCGCTGTCAGCAGTTCCTCGATCAGGTGCGACCTCGTTCCCGGGTCGAGCCTCTCTTCATCATCGCCGTAAAGAAAAAGGATAGCTGTCAGGACCATCAGTGTGAAATCATAGTCCCCCTTTGGATTGAGGAGCCAGGTGGAGCCGGGGACCCCCCAGGGATGCACGGACCTGATGTATTTGTTCACTTCCTCCAGGTCCCTTCGGGCCTCGAGTTTCGCAAGCAGGGTTCTTGGGGCTTCTCCCTTTCCATGCTCCATCCATGATGGTATCTCTCCCGAGGACCAATCCCTCAGAAGCTCCGAAGTGAATCTTGACCCCGATCTCCATTTCACGGACCTTTTCCCAGGGACTTTCACGTTCCCCTGTTCCAGAGGTCTGTCCGAAAAACGGTTGGGGGAGAGGATCGCCCTCAGAACAAGCAATATCTGGACCAGGGCAAAGAAGGATGCGGATGAGACAACGACAATGATCAGCAGGAGCCATACATCCATCATCGGTTCCCTCCCCGGAAGAGATGGGACTTACTCGTATTTCACCTTTTCACCCTGGACATTGATGACCGTTTCATGTTCTCCAAGGGTGATAACGGACCCCTTATGCTTATATAGTCCATTTGGCCAATGGATATTCACAGGGGAAACCATGGAGAGCGACAGGAGCAGGAGCAAATACAGGTCCGGGTTCTCTTATGATCTCGACCCGTGCGAGAGGGAAGCCCTCTCAAATATACTGGAAGCTGAGCTTGACAATTCGGTCAACGCCCTTGAGAAAAAGCTTCAGCAAGCCTGGGACTGCTTTTGATCATCCCTCGGACGGTGTTCTTTTCGGATATTCGAAACCCACCAGCGAGAGCAATCTTCTCACCAGCGCCATGGGCAGGCCGACGACATTATCCTCGCTCCCAGCCAAAACCCTGGCCTTCAGCGGCCCCCTGTCCTGGATGCCGTAGGCCCCTGCTTTCCCCTCCCATTGTCCGCTGTTTATGTGCTTTTCCACCGCGTCCTCGCCGCCATCCATTACCACGGTGGACACCTCGTATCCGGTGTACTCCTTCCCTCCGGAGGTATCTATGATGCAGATACCGGTGATCACCTCCTGAGGGTGAAGCAATTGAAGCTCCACCATCCTGCGGGCATCCTCGCGGTCCTTCGGTTTCCCGAGGACCTCACCGCCGCAGATCACGACCGTATCCGCTCCTATGACGATATCCCCACCCTCGGCCCGGACCGAAAGAGCCTTCGATCTCGCGTTCATCACCACGAACTCGGGCGGATGCCCGTGATGGGTCTCCTCGACATCGGGTTCCCTGACAACGAGATCGAATCCGGAATCCCTCAATAACCGGCTTCTCCTGGGGGACCCGGACGCAAGGACCAGGTTCATGGGGGCATCACTCCCATTCGATGGTCCCCGGCGGCTTCGAGGTAACGTCCACCGCAACACCATCGATACCATCTATGATAAGGAGCCTGTGGACCACGTCCTCGAGGAAATCCTCCGGCAGTTCGGAAACCTCTGCGGTCATGGCCCTGTTCGACCAGACCGGCCGGATGACCACCAGTTCGCCTCCAGCATAACCCACAGGGACCAGAACGGTCGGACACTGCCAGATGGAATCATAGAGGCCGTGCTTCATCAGGCCTTCCATTACGATCGAATCCGCCTCCCTCAGGAGGTCCATTCTCTCGCCGGTGATGTACCTTTCCACGGGCATGGGCGCCCCGAATATCCGGGGCTCTATCATAAGTACGCACCTGTTGATCCCCGGGGTCCTGTTCACGAGCCTCGTTGAAAAGAGCTTCAACTCCTTCCAGGGGATCGGACCGCTGGTCCACAGGGCCACCGGATGCTCATAAGACCTTGCATCCCCCTTGACCCCTACCGACCTCACAGGCAGCACCAATCCCTTCACGTTATCTCTACCCCAGGGGTCCCCCCCTATTCCTTCCTCTACCCTTGGCTGGACCTCGGCCGCTTCCCTTATGTCCTTCCGTATAAGCTCCCGGTCCTGGCATAAAGCCCTGATGCCGAGACCAGGTCCCGGGAACGGGTGTCTGTGAACGAGATCCTTCGGAAGTCCCAGCCTCTCACCGACCTCCCTCACCTCAGCCTTGTAAAGTTCCTTTACAGGCTCGATGACCCTCCCCTCCTGGATCATCTGCATTATCACGTCGACCCTGTTGTGATGGGTCTTGATCACATCGGCGTTCTTCGTTCCCCCGCTCTCTATGGTATCCGGATAGAGAGTTCCCTGGGCTAGGACCCAGTCTCCCGAGGCGGCCTCTCCGGCCTCCTCGTTTATGATATCTATGAACAGCCTGCCGATGATCTTTCTCTTTTCCTCTGGGTCCGCCATACCCTTGAGCTCCTCCAGGTAGCGGGCGGAGGCATCAACGACCTTCAGGTCCGAAAGGCCCTGGTCCCTGAGGGCGTCCATGACCTGTTTCGATTCGTCCTTCCTCATGAGACCCGTGTCAACGTGGATGAACCTGCACCTCTCCTGCGGGAGGGCCTGGGAGAGAAGTGCGGCCACGACCGTCGAATCCACCCCCCCCGAGACCAGGCAAAGGACATTGCGGTCCCCGACCTCGCGGCGGATCTCCGCAACTATCTCCTCGAGGTTCTTCTCCGGGGTCCAGTCCTGGCGGGCGCCGCATATGTCCACCACGAAGTTCCGGAGCATCTCCTCGCCGCGTGCGGTATCCTCCACCTCGGGATGGAACTGGAAGCCCCATCTCTTCCTTATGGGATCCGCGAAGGCGGCCACAGGGCAGTTCTCGGTGGAACCGATGGTCCTGAAACCGACAGGAAGAACGGTGACCTTGTCGCCGTGGCTCATCCAGACGCGGTCTCCCGGGGGAACATCCCTGAACACGGGATCGCTCTCGAGGTCCAGTGATGCGAATCCGTATTCCTTGAACGCGGACCTCTCGACGGTCCCCCCGTAGTTGATTGCGATCTCGTGCATCCCGTAGCAAAGACCCAGCACGGGGACGTTGAGGTCCAGTATCCTGGGATTCAGCTGGACCGAGCCTTCCTCGTGTATGGAATCCGGCCCTCCCGAGAGGATGAGGCCCTTCACGTCCCTGAGCTCATCCTCGTCGGTCTGCGGGTCAACTATGATGGTCTTCACTCTGATGCTGTCGCGGACCTTCGTGGCTATGAGGTGAGCGAACTGGCCTCCGTTGTCAACGACCGCAATGGTGTCATGGCCGCTCATCTGCCCAGCACCTCTTCGGTGGAACTGAATACCTTCTCCCTCATCCTCCGAAGATGATCCTCGAGTCTGGCGGCATAGGCGCTGTTCGAGGTTGCCAGTATCCTCACCGCAAGAAGGGCGGCATTGTCGCCCCTGTCCAATCCTACGCCGCCAACAGGGATGCCCGGAGGCATCTGGACGATGGACAGTATAGCGTCGATGTTGACCTTCCCGGAGACGGGGACCCCGATGACGGGCATCTGGGTGTTGGCTGCCACCACACCGGGAAGGGCTGCCGAGAGACCGGCGATGGCTATGAAAACCTTTGCACTGGAACCCTTCACCGTGCTTTCCACAAGTCCGGGGGTCCTGTGGGCGGATGCGACGGTGACGGAGTAGGGGACCTCGAACTCCTCAAGGATGTTCACGGCCTTCCTGGCTATGTCCATATCGCTCTTGGAACCCATCAGAATGTGCACATCGCAGCTATCTTCGGGCGAGAGGTGGGCCCCGCCCCCTAAATGGTCCTCTGATCGTGCCATGGGGGGCGGATATCATTGCCCATAAAAAGGATTATCCCTCCATGATGCGGCCGACCATCCGCACCGGTCCTCTTGCACAGGGGAAGGCCGGCCGGTGCCAAAACCTAGATATATCCTTCGCCCCTCTATTTCAAATATAAGTTGTTCATTCGGGACACGTTCTTTGGAGGCAGATGATATGGTCAACCCTGAACTGTACAAGAGGCGGGTGGAGGAAATCATGTCCGGCGTCAAATGGAGCGTTGAGCCCATGGACACCCTATCAGAGGCCCTGGGAAAGATGAAGAAGCACGATCTCCAGGAGCTGCCGGTGATAGAGAAGGGCAAGCTCAGAGGCTTGTTGACCTTCAGGACCCTGGCGAGGAGAAGGAAGATGCCCATAACTTCCCAGGTCCGCCATTTCATGGTGATCCCCCCCAAGATCAATCCCCATGACAGACTGCCCTCCATAGCAGAGAAGCTGATCAACAGGGACTTCGCTTCTCTTCCGGTCACCCACAGGACCGACCTCAGGGGCATGGTTTCCAGAAGGGATATCATCAGGGAGATGATGAACGATCCACAGATCAGGAGGATCAACGTCGAGACGATAATGAACTTCGCCCCGACGACCATCAACGGGGAGATGGGCGTGAAGAAAGCCCTCACCATGATGGACCTCACAAGGGAGGTCTATGTCCCCATTGTCGACACAACAGAGAAGTTCCTCGGGGTTGTCAGCGCGAACGATATGATGTCATACCTGACCACCCCGCCGAGCAAGATGCATACCGGGGATTTCCACGGGGAAAAGGTCCATCTCGATCGAATGGTCTCATCGCTGACCACCATGCCAAAGACCCTGGAGATGAACGCCAACCTCAACGATGTAGTGGACATCATGCTCAAAGAGAATGTGCCGGTCGTGTTCATCACCGAGGAAGGAAAGCTCATCGGCTCCGTCTCCGAGGTCGATATCCTCGAGGTCCTGCTCCGCCAGAACACCAGGAGAGGGCCGCTCATCCAGATCGCCGGGATCGAGGATGCCAAGCTCATGGACTCGAGCGAACTCAACAGCACGATATCGCACTACGTTCTGAGGATCTCCAAGCTGGCGCAGGTAACAGCGGCGACGGTGCGGATCAGGCATCATCATCATATGAGCGACGACGACAAGTACACCGTCAACGTAAAGCTCTCCACTCCGGTCGAGGTATATTCCCGCGAGGCATATGATTGGAGCCTCGAAGGGGCCATCGGAAACGCCTTCGACAACATCGAGAAGGCGGTCAGGAAGGACAGCGACAAGAGGAAGAAGAACAGATAGTCCATACCAGCCTTGCACTCTGATACTGTCCCACTGTTCATACTGTGTATTTGTTCCTGGATCTCTTCTTTTAAGTTGCGCTTGATGCTTACTTCAAGTGCAAGACCGGTCAGACCTTCCAGTAGGTCGATATCGTGTCCTTCAGGAGATCTATGACCCGGCGGTCCCCCTTCTCGTCCCTCGTCCTCGTGAACTTCAAGGGTGCCTCGGGTTCAACACCTGCGGCATATGCGACAGCTCCCCCGAAGCTTTCCGCGAGAGCGTAGGTATGATAGCCTCCCTCCAGCTCGATACATACCCTGCCCCCAGCTTCCTTCTTTCCGAGGTCGATCAACTGCCTGGTGAGCTCAAGGTATCCGGACGTCGAGAGGGACAGGGTGGTCAACGGGTCCATCAGATGAGCGTCACCTCCGAAGGACACCAGTAAAAGATCGGGTCCGAACTCCCTGAGAACGGGGATGACTATCTCGGAAAAGGAATTGGAGAACGTCCCGTCCCCCGAACCTCCATTGAAAGGCAGGTTGACCGTCTTACCCTCCCCCTTGTCCGTTCCAACATCCGTGTAATGCCCCGTTCCCGGGAAGATCCCCCATTCATGGGTGGAGATGTAGAGGACGGAGGGGTCATCGCTGAAAATATCGTTCGTCCCGTTCCCGTGATGGGCGTCGATATCTACGATGGCGACCTTTTCGATGTCCTCGAACTCCTTCTGGGCCATTCTTGCCGAGAGCGCAACGTTGTTGAAGTAGCAGAAACCCATGTTGTAATCGAAGCCCGCGTGGTGGCCGGGAGGTCTGGGAATTGCAAAGGTCGGTCTTCTCTCCTTTATGCACTGCCTGACGGCCTCCACCACCCCTCCGGCGGCCCGGAGGGAATATCCGTATGTCCTCTCTGTATGGAAGGTATCGGGATCCATGTATCCGTGGCCGAAATCCCTTACCCTGTCGATATGACGCCGGGAATGGACAAGTTGAAGGTCGCCCTCGGTTATCTCTGCGGGCTCCTTGAACTCCACAGGAATGGCGTTCTCTTCGATGAACCTCATGACCTCCCTGACCCTCTCCGGTGATTCCGGGTGGCCCGGTGACTGCTCGTGGCGGACGTAATCATCATGATAATACAGAGGGATCTTTCCAGCTTCCGGGCCCATGGAAGCAGGAACGAGAAGTTGGATAGATAAACCTGTTGGAAAGGATCTGTTCCCCTACTCCTGTGCGACCCTCTCCAGACCTTTGATCTGCGACAAGAAGAAGAAAAACGCAAGCAACGAAGCTCCAAATGCAAGATACATGGGCCCTTCGAAGGACGAAACGGGGATAAGCTGAACGATCAAAAGGGATATCAGCGGCCCGATCAGAGAGGAAAGGGAGATAGAGGAGGCGAGAAGGCCCGCGGCCGAAGCCCGCTCCTTGTTGCGCTCCAGCATCAACCGAAGGGAGCCGACGTAGAGGTTGGCCCATGAGAACCCGAGCAGCACCTGGGTGATGAGAAAGAGCGGGAACTCCTGGATGAGGGTGAACGAGATGAATGCCAGGGCGGATGTGATAAGACCTATCGCAATAAGCGTCCTGGGTTTAAGATGGTCCCCGATGATGAACATCGACAGGAACTGGGTCAGGGCGTTGGTGGCCTGAACGATCCCTATCTCCCAGAAGTTGAGGCCCAGCTTCTCGTGCAGGAAGACCGGCCAGAGGACCCATATCGAAGCGGCGGTCGAATGCCGGACTATGAAGGGAACAAGGACCCTGTAGTTCTTCAGGAACATCCTGATGGGAAGCAGAGGTGAGCGGATCCGGACCTCCGGGATCCTCCCGAGCCTGGTGGCGATCACCAGGCCGATCAGTACCATTGCCGAGGCGAAGACGAACACGGACCATACACCGAACAGGTCGGCAATGACCCCCGAGAACAGGAGCGATAGGCCCCAGCCCAGGGCCCCGAAAGCTGAGAACCTCCCCATCTTGGCCTTGGTCTCGAAGGCATAGGCGGCAAGAGCGGCCGGGAACATGCCGAACCCTATCCCTGCGAAGAACCTGTAGGACAGGAATGAGAAGACATCCGATGCCAGAGCCTGGCTCGCTGTGAGGAAGATCAGGGAGAAAAGCCCGACGATGAGGACCTTCCTCTTGCCGTATGTGTCGGCGAGGCGGCCGAATATGTATGCCGAAAAGAATGTTGCGGTCGCATACAGGGAGGCCATTACGGTGATGTGGAAGTTCGTCAGCCCCGCTTCCTTGGCGTATATCGCGATGTAGGTGAAGGACGCCAGGAAGGCACCGCTTGAAAGGACCTGGATCGCGGCTATACGTTTGAACACGATGTGGCTAATCTGACCATGGATAAAACTCTATCCCCGGGCCATCAGGCCTCGAGAACGTTCCGCGCCTTGTCTAAAAAGGTCTGGGCCATGTCGAAAGCTGACTGCTCCAGAAGCATTCTGGCCTTCTCTATGAACTCCCTGGCTTCGAGGTATCCGTCCTTTCCCGCCCGGTCCTTCAACCGCGAGTTGAGCTCGTTGAGGGAGCTGGTCAGCTGGTTCACCCTGAGATGGGTCCTCGCGTTGCCCGTGATGGAGTAGAGTTTGTTGGCGACCTTCCTTGCCTTGATATACTCTCCCTTCCAGAAGGTCTCCTCGACCTGCTTGAGAAGGTAGTCCTCGTAGGAGGTGTCCACACCGCTTTTCTTGAGATCGTCTATGGAGGCCCTGAGCTCGATAATTACCTTGGGTATGTCCCCTTTTATCGTCTCCTGTTCGAGCTTTTTAAGGATCTCCCTTGCCTTCCTCGAGAAGTTGACAGCATCCAGAGGCTTGTCGGAATCGAGGTTATTCTGAGCCTGCATCAACAGCTCCTCTATCTGCTTCTTGTAGAACCTCTCCTTGGGAGACCTCGGATCATCCGGGAAAAGACCCTTGAGGTTCCGGGCTATATCATCGATGGTCTCATCGACCTCTTCCTTCAGCCTGTCCTGCGGGGACTGTATGGACGTGAGGACCTCCGCGCAGATCTCCATTACACGCTCGTACCGGCCCTGGGCGAGGACCCCTTTTGCATCTTTGATGAGGGTCTTCGCCTTAGTCATATCCTTGCCCTTGTCCTCCTCCTGCTTCATCTTCAGCCATACCTTCTGCAGGCTGTCAAGGGCTTCCGAATACAGCCTGGGGACGTTCTCCTCATTGTCGTCCGCGGCGTTTGCCTTTTCGTCGGATGTGCTTCTCAGAAGCAGGTCGTAGGCGCCCTTCAGGTCCCCTTTGCTGAACTTGTCCCGGGCTTCCCTTATGGCCCGCTCGAGCCTCATCTTCGCCACGACGTCCTTTTCGTCCTTTATGTTCCCGATGACCCTGGAGATAATGTCGTTGAAAAGCTGGTCCTTTGCCTTGGTAAGGAGGCCGAGAGCAAGCCTCTTGTTCCCGTAACCCTGAGCTTCCTTGGAGAGATTGATGAAGTTCATCGCCTTGGTTATGGACATCCCTATGGATTTGGCCTCCTCCACCTGCCATAACGCCTCCTCAAGGGCCTTCTTGATCTGCTGGGACTCAAGGTCTGACATCGCAATGCTCCTTTGGGCACGAGATCGGCTGTCCGGAATTGAGGATTGCATACTGGACGTTATAACCGTTTCGTCCTGATTTTTCCTTTTGGTAAATTAAGGCTTTATTCTGTCCTCTTATCCTATCCCCATATCTTGATTTGATAAAACAAGTGGATGTAATAAACATTTCCCAGAAAGATTTGAAAGCGGTCGAAAACGGCCCTAACTTCTCCCTGGGAATGTATTTTATATGCGCCTTCGTTCTGGTGTCGCAGGTAGCGGAAATGGTATATCGTTTCAAGGTCCCCCAGGACAGGATCGGGGTCATCATCGGGAAGCAGGGTGAGACCCTGAAAATGCTCGAGGAAAAGGGCACTGTAAAGATAGATGTGGATTCCGAGACGGGAGAGGTCACCATCTTCGACGAGGACTCGAAGGACACCTATCTCTCGTACAGGATGAGGGACGTCCTCAGGGCGATCGGGCGGGGATTCTCTCCGGAACATGGTCTGAAGCTCCTGGAGGATGACATGTATTACGAGGAGCACGATATCCGGGATTACGTGGGGAAATCCGGCAAGAGGATCATGCAGGTCCGGTCCCGGGTGATAGGGACAGGGGGGAGGACCAGACGGCTCGTCGAGGAGCTTACCGACTGCATGCTCTCCATCAAGGGGAATACGGTGGCGATCATAGGCGACCTCGAGGGATTGAAGGTCGCTTCCAAGGCGGTGACGATGCTGCTGTCGGGTTCCGAGCATTCCACGGTATACTCGTACATGGAGCACAAGCGCAAGGACCTAAAGGTCTCTCGATGGGGCTTCTGACCTCCTGCACTCATTGGCGAGCATGTGCGCCCTTCTTGTCGGTTCTGGGATCCTGTTTCTGGTCAGAGCTGATATGGTCCTTTCGACCGTTCCGAGATCGATCCGGTTGCCCCGGGAGACATAGACCGGCCTGGAAACCTTCTTTGTTCTAAGAGACGATCCGATGATCTCTCCGTTGTCAAGTATACTCGTTAACATTCTGCCGTTTACCATCCTTTCTTTCCCGGAGACCTTGCCCACGAGGAGCTTCTTGGCGATCCCGCATGTCCTCGCTCCCGTAGCAGCGCCTATCTGGCAGGCTATCCCCATCCTCCTCGGATGGAGGATCCCGTTCCCATCCAGGGCGATCAGTGTGTCGTGGTCGATGAAGCCATCATTCATAGCGAGAGCAATTAGAGGTAGAAGAAGCGGGGCCTCCCTGTAGAACAGGAAACCGGATACATAGGGCAGACCGGGAATGCCTCTTACACAGAGCTCACCCCTGCTCTCACCCTGCAGGTCCATGACCGCGAGCGCGGCAGCGTGGACACCTCCGGCGGACGAGATGTCCGCCCCCGCTATCAACTCGATCCCCTTGGGATGCTCCTCCCTCAGCAGGCCGGCCATCCTGTCCTGCAGACCGGATAGTATGCTGAAAGGGGGCGAGGGGACTTCGAACTCAACCAGTTTGTCGGTATCTACCCGGTCATGTTCCCTCTCCCCACCGCCGCCGGAATCTCGAAGGCCAGTCCCGGGAAATGTCCCGTCGGAATACACTACCCTGTCGACGGGGCCGTTCAATTTTCCCGAGGCGATGCGCTCCCCGACCGCCCTGGAAGCCCTGTGTGTCCCTAACGCCTTTGCGATCGAGCCGAAGGTGGTGAACCGGCCGTCGGGGAGTCCGCCGAGTATATGATCGATCCACTCGTCCATGAGGAGCAGGGGGAACACTTCTTTCACCATCGCATCCCCCATCTCCCCTTCCTTCATGGAAAGGACGCTGACCGCAATGTCCAGTTCTTCCATTTTGATGGAACGGGGTACCTTAATAACCCTCGTCACGTTGAACCTCCGATGAGACCCTCCTTCATCTTTGCCTCTGATCTCCACGGCGACGTGGAAAGGATGAACTACCTAATCCAAAAAGCTATCGAGCTGCAGTGCCCCCATATCATTCTCGGGGGGGACCTGTTCCGGGGCGGCGGCGGGAATTCCGTCGAGAGGCAGAGAGAATTCCTGAGGGAAACAGTCCAACCTGTTTTCGAGCAGTTCCAGGGAGAGGTCCATACCATATTCGGCAACAACGACTGGGGGCTCGTTTCCAGGGAGTTCGAAAGGTACTGCCCCAAAGTGAAGGTCTTCGAAGGAGGCTCCTTCCGCCTTGACGACGGGGTTGAGGTTCTGGGAATCTCACACGTACCCGTGACACCGTTCCCCATCAAGGACTGGGAAAGGGTAGAGGCCACCTCACCCGTCAGCCCGATGTCGAGGATCGACGGATACTGCTCCTGGGAGGGGGAGGTCAAGGACTGCATCGTCCGGACGGACCGGACGATGATGGACGAGCTCACAAAGCTCGGCAGGTTGGAGGGAAAACTGGTGGTAAGCCACGGCCCTCCCGCCGGAACATCGATGGACCTTGGCTGGGGCGGGGAACATCTGGGCTCCACCGATCTCAGGGAGCTCGTGCTCTCGGAGCAGCCTCTTGGCGTCCTCTCCGGACATATACATGAATCACCGGACCGCTCCGGGAAGATGACGGAGCTCCTGGGCGATACCTGGATCGCGAACCCGGGCTCCCATCGAGGGGTAAGCACGTACATTCTCGGAGCCTGCGATGACTGCCTTAGATTGACCGGGATCAGGGAGGAAGGCGGGAATTCTAGGGAGCCCTAAAGGGACGGACAAAATTATATACGGTAATCCTTTACTGAAATCCGTCTTCCTGTCATCAAGGAAGCATTTTGGAGGCAACAAAATGGCCGTTAAAATAGACAAGGAAACCTGCATCGGCTGCGGAGCTTGCGTCGGAACATGCCCGGTCCAGGCCCTTTCCCTGGTTGACGGGAAGGCGGAAGTGGACGCCGGAGCCTGCGTAGACTGCGGCGCTTGTGTCGGAGTATGCCCGACCCAGGCCCTCTCCCTCTGAGCAGGTAGAAAATACGGGTTCCACGGAACCCATCATTTTTTATAACCTAGCTAAGGCACCATTTTGTAAAAAGCCTGGTAGGCGTTGTATGTGGACCATATATCCGCCTTCGATGAGATCTCCATGGGAGAATGCATCGAGATCAGTGCGGGGCCGGCATCCACGACGTCCATGTTAAGCTCGGCAAGGAACTTGGCGACCGTTCCGCCTCCGCCTTCATCCACCTTTCCCAGCTCTCCGGTCTGCCACGGGACCTTCGCATCGTTGAGGACCTTCCTGACAAGTCCCATAAACTCTGCGCTGGCATCGTTCGAGGAGTATTTCCCCCCGGAACCTGTATACTTTGTCACGCAAATACCAAAGCCGAGCTTCGCAGCGTTGAGCATCTCGTGGACGTCCTTGAAGGTGGGATTGACAGCGCCGTTGACGTCCGATGATATTGCTTTCGTATTGCTCAGGGCCCTTCTGAGCTTCCTGTCCTGGTAGTCGGGGTCCTTGAGCTCCAGAAGCCTGGAGAAGACCTCCTCCACGAACCTCGATTTGATGGAGGTCGGTCCGTCCGACCCGATCTCCTCCTTGTCGACCACGAGGGCGATCGCGGTCCTCTTCGGGTCCTTGACGGCGGTGAGCGCCTTGACGGAGGTGTAGGCGCAGATCCTGTCATCCTGGCCGTAGGCGCCTATCATGGAGCGGTCGAAGCCCACCTCCCTCGCAGGTCCTGCGGGGACGACCTCGAACTCGGCGGAGACGAAATCCTCCTCCACCATCCCGTATTTATCATGAAGATGGTCCAGGACCCACAGCTTCACCCTCTTCTTGGCCTTCTCCTCGCCATGGGGAAGCGAGGCGAGGAGGACATTCAGCTCTTCACCGGTGATCCCTTCAGGGAGCTTCCTGTCAGCCTGTTTCTTCTTGTACAGGTGGGGCAGCAGGTCGCATATCGTGAAGACAGGGTCCTTGGGGTCCTCCCCAAGATGTATGTCTATTGTCTTCCCGCTCGAGAGCACCACCGTTCCGTGTATGGAGAGCGGAATGTTCACCCAGTGGTACTTCTTGATCCCGCCGTAGTAGTGGGTCTTGAAGAGGGCGAGCTTCGTCTCGACATCCTCGTAGAGGGGATTCTGCTTAAGGTCCAGCCGGGGTGAATCGCTGTGGGATGCCACGAGGTTGGCCCCTTCTTCGATGGGGGCTTTCCCGAGGACGGCGCATGCGACGTTCTTGTTGCGGTTGGTCATGTAGACCTTGGTTCCGGCCCTCCATGTCTTGACATCGTCTATATGCTTGAAACCGCTCTTCTTGAGAAGGGAGACCAGCTCATCGGTTACGATCCGCTCCGTCTTGGCCTTGGATATGAAATCCATGTACTGCCCGGAGATCCTCTCGATCTCCTTCTTCTGGGCCCCGGTCACCTGCTCCCATATGGAGCTCTTCTTGAGGGAAAGACTCTCTTCGACGGTCTTTTTTTTGCTGGCCAATCCATTACCTCCTCGGTGACGGTTAACGGATAGGCACGATTTAACCTTTCGCGGTGGGAAAAACGGTTATCGGAGAGAAATGCTAGAGGTCCGATGGACGGCCACGAGGTAGAGGTCAAGGCGGTGCTGTTGAAGACATCGGACCCTGACGAAGCACTGGAATTCGCCAGGACTGCCGATGCAAGGTTGAAGGAGGGAGGAGCCCGATTCAAATATATGGCCAGTCAGGATGATACATATCTCTCCCATCCTTCCAGGGACTTCTCCCGAACCGACGAGGCACTCCGTGTCCGGACCGAGGAGAGAGAGGGAGAGTTCGCGGTGAAGATGACCTACAAGGGACCGAAGGTATCGGAGCTTTCCAAGGCGAGGCTGGAGAAGGAGGTCGGGATCACGGGAGGGAGCAGGGATGAGATCCTTCAGATCCTGTCACATCTCGGCTTTAACGAGGTAATGACGGTCAGGAAGGTCAGGCGGACCTTCGATCTGGACGGGATCGAGGTCGACCTCGATATCGTCGAAAAGCTAGGGGTCTTCTGCGAGATGGAGCTCTTTTCGGAGGATGTACGGGAAGCGGAGAGGCGGATAATTGAGGCGATGGATTCATTGGGATTCAACAGGTTCGAGAGGCGGTCATATCTCGAGCTCCTGCTTTCGAAACAGTTTTGAACAAGGTCCCTATATTGTGATTGCAGGCTGGTGAGCGGTTGGACGAGAAAAAGCTCCTTCGGATCAAGGACGAACTGAGCCATAACGAAAGAAGGCTCATACTGGCGCTGGGCGACGAGAGGTCGCTCAGACCGGACAAGGCCATGAGGAAGGGGGGCTTTTCACAGGAGGTCGAGGTCATGAACGCCGCCTCTTGGCTCAGGAGCAAGGGTCTGCTCGACATACAGGAAGAGGTCTTTCGGAAGGTCACCCTCGGAAGAAAGACCTATTCGACCCAGGGGCTTCCTGAAAGGAAGGTACTCGAATTCCTTGCCAAGAACGACGGGATCGCCTCCCTGGAAGAAGTGGAGAGGAAGGGGGGCTTCAGCAAGCAGGAGATAGGCATCGCCATAGGCTGGCTCAACAGGAAGAAATGGGTGAAGATGAAAAAGGAGGGGGGCGAGACCTTCCTCGTCATCTCGGAGACAGGAAAGAAGGCGGTGGGCAAGAAGGAGGAGGACGAGAAGGTCATCGATATCCTGGCCAGGAAGGAGATGGACGTCTCGGACATCCCTTCGGAGGTCTACAAGGCCCTGAAGGGCAGAAAGGACGTGATCTCCGAGAGGGAGGAGGTCGTCCGCAGGCTGGAGCTTACCGAGGAGGGAAAATGGATCGCCGATAGCGGCATCGAGCTGAAGAGGGAGGCTACCCAGCTTACGTCCGAGATGCTCAAGTCAGGCAAATGGAAGGACGTGGAGTTCAGGAGGTACGATGTCATGACCTTCGCTCCCACACCTTCCGGAGGAAGGATGCACCCTATCACACAGATCATCGAGAAGATAAGACGCATATTTCTGGACATGGGTTTTCAGGAGATCACGGGTAACTACGCGGAGCTCGAGCTCTGGAACATGGACGCGCTCTTCATTCCCCAGGACCATCCCGCAAGAGAGGAGCACGATACGTTCTACATAGAAACGGTGGGGAAGCTGGACCCAATGGAGTTCAACGAGAGAAAAGGGATGGACCCCCACGAGGTGTTCCGCGAGGTCCATGAGACAGGAGGGGACACTGGATCGACCGGATGGCAGTACAAATGGTCGAAGGAGAAGGCGGACAAACCGATCCTCCGGACCCATACGACCGTGAACACCATCAGGTATCTCTATGATCATCCTGCGCCCCCCATCAAGGTCTTCTCCCTGGAGAAGGTGTTCCGCAACGAGGCAATAGACGCGCATCATCTTCCGGAGTTCTACCAGATAGAGGGGATCCTTGTCGAGGAAGGGGCCTCCTTCGACATGCTAGTGGGCATCCTCAAGGAGTTCTACCGGAAGATGGGCTTCGAGGAGATCAGGATAAGACCAGGGTACTTCCCGTATACGGAGCCGTCCCTCGAGGTCGATGTGTTCTACAAGGGAAAATGGATGGAGCTCGGCGGGGCTGGAATATTCAGACCGGAGGTCACTCTGCCTTCGGGCGTGAAGGAGCCGGTCCTTGCATGGGGTCTTGGTCTGGAGCGGCTCGCGATGATGGTCCTTGACCGAAAGGACATCAGGGACCTCTACATATCCGACGTCGATTGGCTCCGCAACGTTCCTTTCATCAAATGAACCGGCCGGAGTATGATCGCCCCGGGGTGATATCACGGAAGGCGAAAGCGGCATATTAAGCGGTGTTTCCGAGACGGCGTTGATCACGCTTCGGTCAAGGGTGGTCGAGTCAGAGAAAAAAGACCCAGTGATCACCGATCCCAAAGGCAAGGAGATTCTCGAAAGGGCCAGGTCAATTCTGCCTGCCGAGATCAGGGATAGATTGTTAAGGAGAAGATTGAGGACATCGCTTACGTCTTACATCGCCCTCAGGGCAAGAAAGTACGATCGTTATACGAGGGAGTTCCTCGAGAGGAACCCGGAAGGGATCGTTGTGAGCCTCGGCTGCGGTTTCGACACGAGGTACTGGAGGGCCGTGAACGGACCGGGAAAGTATTTCGAGCTCGATCTCCCGCCCGTCATCGATCTGAAGAGGAAGCTTCTTGGAAATGATGCACCCTATGAGATGATAGGCGCCTCTGTTCTGGACGATGAATGGATCGGGAGGATCTCGTCTGTCCGAAAGGACAGGGTGCTCTTCCTTGCCGAAGGATTGCTCATGTACCTGAAACCCGGTGATGTGAAGGGCCTGATCGGGAAGATGTCCGAGACCTTCTCCGCCTCGGAGCTTGTCGCAGAGGTCGTGACCGAGAAGTACACCAAGGGCATGTGGAAGAAGATCGTCGAGAAGAAGATGAAGAGGGGGGCGGGAACATCGGCGGGATCGTCGTACTTTTTCGGTGTTGAGACCGGAAAGGACCTGGAATCCTTCGGGTCGAACATCAAGCTGCTCGAGGAGTGGTCCTACTTCGAGGACAGGGATATCAGGCCTCGGATAATGAAACCGCTGGGAAAGCTCAAGATGTTCTCGAGGTCCCAGTGGACGGTCAGACTTTCCATTGGATGATGCGGCGGGCCTATCCAGACCCTGAAAGAATGATGATTTTTTGTATAACACATGTTCCAACATTCTTATTATAACACACGGCCATGTTCATTCAAGGGAGAATGATGAGAGGACATACCAACATGTCTTTTCATTTTCATCGAGGGATCCATATGAAAAGAGGAGCATTCGCCGCAATCTCGGTTACTGTTGTGATAGCGGTCCTGGTCCTGACGGCGATCATTCCGGGAGTGAAGGGGGACGGATGTTACATCCCCGTCAAACCTTCAGAAGTGTTCGAATCGGGACAGAACGCCATCATCGCCTGGGACGGGGAAGTTGAACGGCTTTACCTTTCCGTGAACATCTATGCCGACAAGGAGACCACAGGTTTCCATGTCGTTCCGTTCCCCTCCATGCCCGAGATCACGCTTGGAAGCCTGTCCATTTTCGAGAACCACACGAGGGTCCTGCACGGTTTTGAGGACCGATATTATGAGGGAGATGGAACGACCGGTGATAGCAACTGGGGAGGAAGGTCCGGGGTCGAGATCGTCTTCCAGGAGGTAATAGGAGAGCATGATGTCACGGTCATCAGGGTCAACGACGTGGAGAACTTCAAGGGAGAGATGATGAAGATCGTTGAGGAGATAGGCATAGACCTGAGATCATGGCCCGAAGAGCTCAACAGGATAATCACGAACTATACACTGGACGGATGCAACTATTTCTCGGTGGACAATTACCCTATCTACAAGGATGAGAAGACGGTCGATCCTCTTGTATACGAGTTCGAAACCGATCATCTGTTCTTCCCTCTGGAGATATCATCGATGCTCGATGGGGACAGCCTCATCCGACTCGCACTCTTCACCGATCCGGGGATCCCCCTGGACAGGACGACATTGTATGACCTTCCCCGGAGGTACTATCCCTACGGGGGTTTGGTCCCCAATGATATTCTCGATGAGATAGATGCAGATCTTGCCAAGATGTTCCCGGGAGGGGCATATCATGAATATGTCGAATTCGAGCTTCCCCTATCCAGGGTGAGGGGGGACCTCTCTATCGGCCGGGATGACATCATTTCCTGGGAGGTCCACACCAATAGATTGGTCAATAAGGACATGGGGTGGGAAGATCGATGGTACTACCCACATTACACCTACAACCCTCAGAGGACGATCATTTCCGACCTCGGACTGTGCCTACTTTACAACGATTACGATTTCTTAAATGACAGAATGCTCTGCATGGACCTCGCAGATGGCTCCATACTCTGGGAATGGGAGAACCCGCAGGAGGACACCTGGGATGAACAGATCGATTCGGTCAGCACCCTGGATATCGATAATGACAGGATGTCCGACATCCTTGTCTCGTATCTCGATGAGAAAAATAGATCCAGGGTCATCGTAAGGCTAGATCCACTCACCGGCGAGGATATCCCGATCAATTCCAGTATCCTGGATTTCATGCCGGAAGTAACACAGGTCTTCAGGGATGTCAACGGGACGGAATACCTGGCACTTATTTCATCTTTCAAGATGGTGGTGATCGATCCGAAGACCTGGGAGCCGATCGCCGAAATGGATCGGACCGAACCTAATGAGAAGTACGGTTCCGGGTGTGTTCCAAGGAAAGATTATATCATGCATTACTGGGAAGGGATCGGGGAGGGTTTCTATTTCTTCGATGGGAAGTGGAGGTGGGCCTGGTCTCCTTTCTACACGATGAGCGAGGAGGAGCTCAACATAACAGGATATATCGATGACAACATCATCTATCAGTTCGGTTTCAACTACCTTTGTGAACTTGAATACCAAGGAGAAAACTACGTTATAGGGATCAGATGGAACAGCTCCCACGGGGATGACACCTGCATCATCGACATGGAAAATGGCGGGGTCATCGATTACCTGTCATACAGCGATCTGTGGGAGCTGAGGTATCCCTGGGACGTTCAATTGGTAGACCATGATGGCAACGGTGAGGATGAGATACTGGTGATCAGCAGAAAAGAGACCGGCGGCAGGGAATACGTTCACATCCACTGCCTGAATCCGATCTCCAAGGTCAAATACTGGTCGACACCTCTGGCATCTTTCCATGACATGCTGGGATACGAGGACATGGAGCTTGTTGACCTCGACGATGACGGGGAGAAGGAACTCGTGGTCCATTCGGAACATGTCGTGATCGTTTTGGATATCTCGACAGGAGATGTCCTTACCAAGGTTGAAGAAGCGAGTCTTCTATCCGGATATCCCGACCTTGACAGGGACGGCTGCAGGGAGATCATCACCTATTCGGAAAGATGGAGGGTACGGGTGTTGGATCCCTTTGATGGTCATGAGACATTCAACTTTTCAACCTACATGAGATCCGATAAGGTCCCGTACTTCTGCGGGGACTTTGACGATGACGGGTACGATGACCTCCTTTTCTATCCTTCGGAAGATCACTCCGAGGGACCGGGCCCGATCAGTATACTCGATGGAAGGACAGGCAGTATAGAGGAATTGTTCAGGATGGGATTTTCCCTGAACCATTTCGAGATCCACGGGGAGGACGGGGCCTATTATCTGTTAATTGAGGAACAGACCCGGTGGATAGGGGTCAATTTGAACAACGAACTCATGGGAAAGCTCAAAGAGAACAGAACAAAGGAGACCATCACCATCCTGCCTGCCGTCCCCGAGACGATGATCATGGATACTGGATACGGGACCCCCGTCGTCGAGGTCCTTATCGCGGTCGTATCGATGGTCATCGTACTTGGCGTTTATCTGGCTTACAAGAAATGGTGGAGGCCGAGAAGGACCCATCATTGAACCCCTTCGACAAAAACCGATTAAAGTATGAAAGGCGTTGAAGGTAGGACCCGGTATTTTTCAAGGGATGGGAATGTCAGACAGAAGCATCAAGATCACTCCCCGGTATTACCTGAAGCTCCTGCTGATCGCTTTATTGGCAGTTCTCATCGGCATACTGATCTTCTACCTTCTTGGAAACGCGGGTGTCATCCTCAGAGACCTGAGGTTCGTTCTATTGATCGTCATTGTCGGAATGCTCTTTCTGGCCATCGTAACTACCCTTATAACCGAGAGGAACAAGGTCCTGTTGATGGTCTCGAAGGACATGAACGAGGTCGTGGATACGATACATGACGTGCTTGCCCGCAACGACCTCGAATTCAAGACCGAGAAAAAGAAGGTCATCATAATGGGCAGGGTGGTCAAGGTGGAGCTTACGAGGCAGAAATATACCGTCAAGATCACCGAGAACATCCTTCATGATCTCTACATCTACTTCAAGCCTGTGAAGACCTTGAAGGTGGGAGGGCGGTTTATCGAGGAGATATTGATGGAGAGGATCAAGGCGCTTGAAGATATCAAATAATTCTAACATGCAGCTTCCTGGGTATTACATCACTCATGGACCAGCAGCTCGTATTGCAGCTGGGCGATGGATTGGTCCAGAATATCAACTATCTCGTCAAGCTGCTCCTCGGTTACTATGAAGGGGGGGGCCAGCATGATATGGTCGCCGCCGTCGACGATGGAGGAGACCCGTCCAGGATAAACATAGAGGCCGTTGTCCAGACATATCTGCTGGAGCCTGCTTCCGACCTTGTATTCCACCGGGTAGGGCTTCTTCGTCTTTCGGTCGTGGACGAATTCGATCCCCGCCAGGAGTCCCACGCACCTGACGTCCCCCACCATCGGGTGCCTTTTCAGGGTATTTAGCCCCTTCAGGAAGTACTCCCCAAGCCTGGCGACCCTGTCAACATACCCTTCCTCCTGTATTATCTTGATCACTTCGAGCCCCACCGCCGCCGAAAGCGGGTTCCCTGCGAATGTGTGGCCGTGAACGAAGGCGCTCCCGGGGGCCTTGGATATGACATCGTAGATCTTCTGGTCGATGATCAGGGCCCCCAGAGGGGAATATCCGCTGGAGATACCCTTGGACAATGCTATCATGTCCGGGAAGACCTCGTAATGCTCCATGGCGAAGAACTTCCCCGTCCTGCCGTACCCGGTCATGACCTCGTCGGCGATGAACAGTACATCGTACTTGTGGCAGATCTTCTGGATTATCCTGTAATATCCCCTTGGCGGCCCGACTGCCGGGGCGGATGCCCCGATTATCGGCTCAGCGATGAAGGCCGAGATGTTCTCGGGGTCCTCCGAATTGATCACCCTCTCGAGGTCATACGCGCACTCGAAGGAACAGGACTCCGGGACCTTTCCGAACTGGCATCTCCAGCAGTAAGGTGTGGATATCCGGGGGAACTGGGCCAGCAGCGGCAGATAGTGCTTCCGTCTTGGATAATGTCCCGTCATCGAGAGAGCGCCTATGGTAGCGCCGTGATAGCTCGTGGACCGGGAAATGACCTTGTATTTTTGTATGTTGCCGTTTTCGACATGATACTGCCTGGCAAGTTTCAAGCAGGTCTCAACTGCTTCGGAGCCCCCCGAAGCGAAGTATACGCGGTTCAGCCTCCTTGGGAGGAGTTTTATGAGCTCCGCCGAGAGCCTGAGGACGGGCTCGTTTGTAAAGGTCGACATATGGGTATATGCGAGTTTTTCGGCCTGCTCTTTCAGTGCCTTTACCACCCTCTCATTTCCGTGTCCGAGGCATACAACGGCTGCGCCCGCAGCTCCGTCAATTATCCTGTTGCCCTTATTATCGAAAAGGTAGATGCCCTCTCCCCTGTCGACCATGATGTACTTCTTTGCCAGATCGCGGTAGAATATATGGCCGTCCGTCAGACCGTTGGCGCCCCTCATGGAGCCACCTTCCTTGCCGGGTGATATATGTTCAGGGTCAGTGCTTCCTCCGATCCCCTGTTGACCGCACTGTGGGGAACATTCGACGGGACATGAACCACGTCCCCCTTCGTGAAGTCGAATATTCTTCCCCCCACTTCGAACTCGAGCTCTCCGGTGAGACCGATGGTCATCTGCTCCTCGGGATGGGAGTGGGCTTCAAAGACCGAGCCGGGCAAATACCGGTATTGAACGACCTGCATATTCCCCATTGTAAGGCTCTTTCTGAAGATCCCCGGTCTGGCCTCGACCTCGTCGATATCGCTCCAGTTGATCTTCTCAATATTCACCGATCGGAGCCCCCTTTCACTCCGTGAGCGAATTCAGGGTGTAGATTAATCAAAGGTTCGACGGGGCTGGTGAAAGTATAGGAAGATCGGATCCACTTTGCAGCTGCAGGCAATGACATCACTTGGGCTTCTTCTTCGACCTCTTCCCGTGAAGGAACAAAAGCTCCTTTACCCTCTCCGCATGGACCTTGACAACATGTGGCTCGAGGACCGAGGCTATCTCATCGACCTCCTCGCCCTTGAAACCGGAGGACTTCACGGCATCCACATGGTGCTGAAGGATATCCTCCAGGATGAGGGAATCCAGACGGGCGAAATCGACCAGAATGACCTGGCCACCGGGTTTCACCGTCCTCGCCATCTCCTTCACAAGCTTTTGAGGATTTGGAACATCAGCGAAGTGTATCGTGGAGATCACGGCATCAAGGTATGACCCCTTCAGGGGGATGTCGTCGTACCGGGAAGGGAACGATGAGACGTCGACCGCGAACTCCGAACCTATATCGATGTCGATGTCCTTTTTGGACCCGAGAACGAGGAATATCAGCTCCCCCTCTTCCATTTCGGGGATCATGTCAATGGCCCTCTGGACCCCCTGTTTCGTCGGGGAGCATATCACACCTATCGTAATATCCTCTCCCAAGGGTCTGAGGAGTTTTTCGATGTTGCCCCTTGTCTCTTTGTAGAGTTCCGTTGTTTTGAGATTGAAATGGACGCAGCTCGTGAAATGCAGCGCCCTATCGAGTTCGGCGATCCCCTGCTCCGTTATCTCGAAGTACTTCCTCTCGACCCCCCTGGTAAGGAGGTTCCTCATCCCCGTCTCCATCTGCTCTATATCCGATTTCTTGATCTTCAGCTGCTTTATCAGTCCGTCCTTTTCGAGTTTCTTCAGGACGGGGTAGAGCTTCCCGGTCGTGACGGAATCCTCTCCGCGGTGGTCGTTGAGCATCATCCTCATCTCGTTCCCGTAGCGTTTCGTACCCATGAGATAGTACAGGATCTCCAGTTCGAACCAGTAGATGCTCGGAACGTCCGGCAGGGGGGCAACCATGGTCATCTCCAAAGGTGGATTCCCCTGCCGGATAAAAAAGCTTTCCAATTCCCTTAACATAACTTAGTATGCACCCATACATTTAATGTATGAAAATAAACTATAAATATTTCATTCCTCATACCTTTAATCGATGAGATCTGCAGAAGTGGCTCACAGCAGAATTCTGATCCTGCGGTCATTTCGATCCTGGACAGTTATGAACAATAAGGGGGCGAGGGAATGAAGAGGGTTGCTACTCTGGATTTCATCAGAGGTCTCTGTATAATGGGAATGGCTGCCCTTCACGTCTTCGGCAGGGTCTATGATTCATCCTGGCTCGGGACCGATCAGATGTCGGACAAGTCCCTCCTGCATATCACCGGGCTCCTCTCCCTGGCATATTTCGGAGGAATGGCGGGACTCTTCCTGATGGTCTCGGCCACCGCCCACACACTCTCAATACAAGGTCAGTTGAGGAAAGGGAAGAAGCTGGAAGGTGTGATCGCAAGGCAGATGGCGGTGGGCATCGTACTTTTGGTATTTGCCTTCCTGGCGGAATCGACCATCGGCCATCACGGATTCCTTGGAAGGATGGCCTATTATGATGTCTCGACAGGAACATCACTGATGGAATCTGTATCTGCGAACTCGGCGCGGGTCCTTTACCGCGGTTTCCATTTCATGACGCTCCATACCATTGCATGGTGCATCATCATCAATTCGGCCATCCAGTATTTCCTATACAGGAAAGGGGGCATTGAAAAGGTCGCGAGGAACGTCAAGGTATACGTCGGCCTCTCGGTCCTGACCATTTTATTGACGCCCCTGATGTGGTGGTTCGCGGGCCGCGTGGTCCCGGGATATCCCTTTGCCACATATCCGGGAACCGACCTGATGGTCCAGTATCCGCTGGCCGGACAGAGCGGAGTTCTGGACTATGTCAAACTATTCTTCCTGGGTCCGCTTGCAGGTCAGACCGAGCCGCTTTTCCCTTTCATGTTCATTTCCTTCATAGGTGCCATGGCCGGCATCTATCTTTCGATGGACAGGCCGCCGAGGTACTTCCCTCACATCGGCATGAAGGTCGGGGGCATCATGTTCCTGATCGGTATCGTCGGGATAGCCTTCATGTGGCTCACCGGACTCGATTC
>JBLIRH010000049.1:0-17161 GCA_049472215.1 Thermoplasmatota archaeon
GGAAGGACAAGGTCCTCCCGGATCATGTCCTCGGGAACAAGGTCCTTGAGGTCCCTGATGTCCTCCCATGGGGGAAGGGTGGTCCCTGATCGGCCAGGCTTTCCCTTCTCTATGAGAAGGTGCTCGTCGTACCTTGCCTGCTGAAAGGTGTGCTTCAAGAGATCACCTCCCTGGCCAACTTGAGGGTTTCGACCAGTTTGTCATAATCCCTCTGTGTATGCATCTCTGTGGTGGCTACCGTGAATATCCCTCCAAGGGAGTCGACCTCATCCGTAAGGTTGATCCCGGCAAGGACCCCTTTCTCCTCCGCTGCACCCAGGAGCCCGCAGACATCCGTGTCCACCCTGACGGGGAACTCGTTGAAGAAGTGCCCCTCGAAGGCAGGAGCTGTGAAACCTTCGAGCTCGTTGATCCTTTCCGCAAGATACCTGGCCCTTGATGCAAGCTGGATACCGAGCTGCCTGAAACCTGACTTCCCAAGAGCGGAGAGATAGGCTGCCGCCGAGATCGAGGTAAGGGCCTCGTTCGTGCAGATGTTCGAGGTCGCCCTGTCCCTTCTGATGTGCTGCTCCCTGGTGGAAAGGGTCATGCAGAAAGCCCTCCTCCCCTCGGTATCCTTCGATGCGCCGATGATCCTTCCTGGCATCTTCCTGACATGCTTCATCGTGGTGGCGAATATTCCAGTGGACGGACCTCCGTAGCTCATCGGTATCCCTATGGGTTGGGCTTCTCCTACGACGATATCCGCACCGTAGTCCCCTGGAGCTTTCTGAACGCTCATGGACATCGGATTCACCCCGACAACGAATGTCTGCCTCGGATCGAGGATCTCCCTGATGCGGAGCGCACCGGGATCGAACATCCCGGCCAGGTTCGGGGTCTCGATGTAAATCCCTGACACCTGGTCGTTGAGCATCCCCTTGAGGGCGTCAAGGTCCATTATTCCCTTGTCCTTGATGAACGGGATCTTCTCCAACTTGATCCCCGAGCCGCTGATGTAGTTCTCGATGACGCAGAGCTTGTCGTGTGTAATGTATTCAGGGATCAGGAACAACGGTTTGTGGTTTATCCTGTTCGACATCAGGATGGCCTCTCCGATGGATGTGGGCAGATCGTACATCGATGTATTGACCGCGTCCATATGCAGGAGGTCCGACATCAATGATTGATACTCGAAGAGCGCCTGCAGGATCCCCTGCGACATCTCCGGCTGGTAGGGGGTATAGGAGGTATAAAGCTCGGACCTGGACATGACATTGTCCACGATGGTCGGTATGAAATGGTCATAGAAGCCTCCCCCCAGGAACATGGGCATGTCCCCGCCTCCCTTTGATGTCGACATAAGCTCGTCCGCTTCCCTGGTGACCTCGAGCTCGGATGCTCCCGGTGAGAGGTTCAACTTCTTCACTCTCATAGCTTCCGGGATGTCTGAAAAAAGGTCGTCAATGGAACTCAGCCCCATTCTTTCGAGCATCTCCTTTTCATTGCTGTGATTGGGTAAGTAATGCAAAATATCACCTTTTTACCAGGAACGCCGGGTGTAATCCATGTCTCTTAAATAATGTTTTTCCATGAGCATCCAGGGCCCTCCCTGGTAATCTCTGGACAATAGATAGCGCAAGGTCACCCGCGGGGGAGAATAAATTAAAATATGCATTTCCCGATGGCGAAAATACTTTTCTAGACCAGGAGAGAACACCATGGCCCCAAAGAGAACACCCCTTGCCGCCATCCATGAGGAGATGGGCGGGAACATGACAGACTTCTTCGGCTTCTACCTTCCAACGCATTACACTACGATCACCGACGAACATGAGACCGTTCGCAAAGGAGTGGGCGTGTTCGACGTCTCCCATATGGGGAACTTCCGGATCTGGGGGGACACGGCCACCGAGACCGCTTCAAGGATCCTGACCCAGGACATCCGCGGGATGAGGATGAAGCAGCTGAAGTACACGCATTTCCTGGACGAGAACGGTATGATCGTCGACGACATGATCATAGGCAGGATCTCCGAGAACCACTATTTTTCCGTCCCCAACGCCGCAAAGATCCAGCTGGACTGGGACCACTTCAACAAGTACAGGCTGCCCGGAACGGCAATGGAGAACCTTTCCAACCAGTATGCCATCATTGCGGTCCAGGGTCCGAAGGCAGTTGACGTCATGAGAAAGGTGACGACACACCCATGCGAGATGAAGTTCTTCAACTGCGACTTCATGCATTTCAGGGACCTTGACAAGACCTTCCTGGTATGGAGGTCGGGGTACACGGGGGAGGACGGGTTCGAACTGATGATCCCCAATGAGTATGCGGAAGCAGTCTGGAGGTCGCTGTTCAAGCACGGCGCCCCTGAAGGTATCAAACCCATCGGTCTGGGTGCCAGGGATACCCTCAGACTTGAGAAGGCACTTCTTCTCTCCGGTCAGGACTTCGACTTCAACCACACCTCCCTTGAAACCAACGTGGCATGGGTCGTGAAATGGGACCATGATTTCATCGGAAAAGAGGTCATGGAGAAACAGAAGGAGGAAGGCATACCCAAGATGTTCGTGGCCTTCCATCTCAAGGACAGGGGGATCCCCCGGACGGGGATGGAGATCTTCAAGGACGGAAAGAAGGTCGGGGATGTCACCTCCGGGACCATGATCCCCGGAAAGAAGATAGGGATGGGCCTCGGTTATGTCGATTACAACCTCAAGGACTACGGCAGCGAGTTCGAGGTCAGGATCAAGACACGCGACGTCCCGGCGATGGTCGTGAACCCGAGGGCTTGACCAAGAATCAAATTAAATAGAAAGTATTTCATGAACACGAAAACAAAGGAGGCAAGGATATGAGCGATATCTCTGGACTGCATTTCCCTGACGGATTGAAGTATACCAAGACCCATGAATGGGCGAAGATAGAGGGCGACATGGCGATCGTCGGGATCACGGCATACGCCACCCATCATCTCACGGACATAGTGTATCTGGAGCCGCCCATAGTCGGCGAGAAAGCGGAGCAGGGCAAGGAGCTGCAGCCCGAGGGAGCCGTCGAATCGGTCAAGGCATCCACGCCGATCTATTCACCCTTTTCGGGCGAGATCCTGGAGGTCAACGACGAGGTTGTGGACGCTCCCGAGATGCTGAACGAGGACCCCTATGCGAACTGGATATACAAGATGAAGATAGAGGACGGGGCAGAGCTGGCGAACCTCTTTGACCTCGAACCTTACAAGAAGCACTGCGAAGAGGAAGAGCACTGAATAGCTCTTTCTCTTTTTATTTTAATTTTTTAACTTTATTACTTATTATTTTGTATATTTTTTTGTAAGACGGAGGCGGACCGGTCCTGACCTCCTTATCATCGACGAAGAGACCGTTGGGGATCCCCCACTCCTGCCGGTTTCGTTCGACGGTCGTATCGATGACGTTGAAGACGACCCTGTCTCCAAGTTCCGAAGAAGCCCTCCTCGCCCTCTCGTGAGCTACATTTCCCGCCGGACACCATCCGTTCAGGAAGGATGTAACCTTGACCTTGCCAGGTACCTTGCCGGGTTTCTTCTTGGGTCTCAACCATCTTGGTTCTTTGACATCGTCGGAAAATGGTTTCAGAAGAAGGACCATTCCCTTCTCCTTATCGACCTTCCTGTATCCATGCTTTTTGAACCATGAGGCCTTCATCCAGAATGGCATGTCTATTCCCCAGGCTGCCATGCCCCTGGCTCCCAGGCTCTTCGCATCCTCCTCTGCTGCCTTCAGGAGCGCTTTTCCCATTCCCTGTTTTCTCAGGTCTCCGCGCCCCTGCTTATGCCCGTGGACCCAAATGCACATGATGAAATGGATATCCCTTCCCTCTATCCAGGCGTTCTCCGCAGGCAAGTACTGGATCATTCCTCCGATAACACCCTGGTCGCTCCGGGCAAGCTTGACCCTGAGGCCCTTGTCCTTCATCTTCTCGTACCAATCCCTCTTGTGAGAACCTGCTTCCTTCATCTCGTCGGACCATTCCTCGAGGCAGACGAAATACAGCTCCTCGTTCTCCTCTGCAAGGTCGATGATCTCCATTCCTATCTCCGAAGGGAACTTCAATTGGATGTAATTAAAATCCCATCCGCGGGAGGGAGGCCCGATAGTATCGGATGTTGGGACACCTTCAGGCTATGGGAGTGTATACTTCCATCAGGTTCTCCCAGTCGTATCCTTCCCAGAGGCCTGTCCCCTCCACCTGCTTGTGATAATTGGACTTGTATCCGTATAGGCCTCTGACCGCCCATGCGCTCCTCTTCGCTATCTTGAAGAACCACGACCTGTAGATGAAATTGGCAAGTTTGGGGTGCTTTCTGACCCACCTCTCGCTCTTTGATATGAGGTCCTGTGGTGGGCCGATGTAGGGGTTCCTGACATCCTTCCAGGGGACTCCGCTGAAATCTATCTTATCAAGTTCCACCGGGCCCATCCCCCTATCATAAACGTTCTTGATGAGACCACTGTCAAGAGGATCGAACCCCATTATCGCGCACAAGGCGGCATCGGTGGCCACCAGATTGTCGCCGCCCATCACCAGGTTCATTCTTTTCGGTATCCCTGCTATGGGTCCGTCACCTTCCAGGCCAACGATACCGTCCACGATTGTGAGGTCAGCGGGCCTGTAAGCGTTGAAGTCTCCGACCACCTGGGGCAGGTACTTCTGATATTTCACCCGGTCCGATTCCGGGACGTTCCCGAAGTTGTTCTTCACTCCCAGGGTCACCAGCCATAATTTGTGGGTCTTCATTACCGGCATCGTGATGAAATGGTCGGTCTCGACCAGGGATTCGGGCATCGTTCTCTTCTTCCAATGCTGTCCCCCGGGTATATTGACCTCGATCTGTTTCTCGGCAGTCATGTTGGAGCAGCGGCCCCCGTTCTTCTCCACGATCTCCCGGTAACCGAGCCCGTCGAATACCTGGTCGGCGGTGAACCTCTGGAGGTCCGACTCGACGACGACCACCTCCCCCGCCCTTGTCTTCACGGTCTTCACCAGCTCCCCTAGAAGCTTTGGTGTCGTCACCAATCCCGGGAGAAATCTGACATGGCACCCGTTGGGCTTGATAACCACCTTGGAATTTGGTTTGATGATCTTGGTCCACTCAAGGGCTTCCAAAGTCTTCTTGATCGACCCTTCGGAGGTTTCAAGATCGGACCTCTCGATATGAACCCTCGGTCTTTCAGCCATGTTCCGTCCCTTCATTGGTATCGGGTCACCCTATATGAAAGATAGGGATACATAATTAGGGGTGTATTGGGATATGTTGATGGGGGTACCGAGAGATGTTGAGCGGGAAAGGATTCGACCCGGTCGTCGAGGACCCGCCGGAGGGCGATGTGGAGTTCCCATCCGGCCTAGACCATCTGAACATTGACTCCAACGGGGCGAACATGCTTGGTGTTATGTACAGGCCATCGGGTGAGGGGCCCCACCCGACAGCGGTCATACTGCATGGTTTTCCAGGACACGAAAGGAACCTTGACCTCGCCCATGTCCTGACCCGTGCAGGGTGGAACACGGTCGTCTTCCATTACAGAGGGGCTTGGGGGAGCGAGGGTGAGTTCTCCTTCTCGAATATGCTCGACGATGTCCATGCCTGTCTGGAAAATCTACGATCGGAGGAGTGGGAAGGTGTCGTGGACCCGAAAAGGATCACATTGATCGGCCACTCCATGGGCGGATGGGCTGCTTTCATGGCTGCCTCGGAGGACCCGTCAATATTAGAGGTCGTATCGATCGCAGGTTTCGATCTAGGCGGAATGAAGGACTTCCTGCTTCAGGATGAACTGATCCGGAGGATCACAGCTGCAAGCTTTACCGAACTTATCAGGCCGCTTTCCGGGACCGATCCCGAAAAGCTCATCGGCGAGATCGTGGACTTCGGTGATGCCTGGGTTATTTCCGATGCGGTGAGGAGATTGAGAGGTACGAGGATCCTGATAATCGGAGCTTCCAGGGACCAGGTATCCATTCCGGAGCTTCATCACATCCCCCTTTCGGCTGCACTAAACGAGGTGGCGGACATCGATATCACGATAATGGAGATCCCCACCGATCACAATTTCACGAACAGAAGGACAACTCTCGCAAGGACCATCCTTCATTGGTTGGATGTTTGATAGATTTTTTCCAAAATATTGGATTTAAGTAACATTATTACTCAAGAAATTTCATATTATAACAAAATAATAAAAAAATATTGTATATCAGATAAAAATATTTATGATGAGTGGTATGTCCAAAGGATGGCAAGTCATTCCACGGGGAACTACTCCCGGAAGGAGGAGATCGCGAACTCGGTCACCCATGGGATCGGCTGGGCGCTTTCGATCGGTGCCCTTGTCCTCCTCGTTGTTCTCTCATCCTTGACCGGCAACGCCTGGCTTATCGTCTCCTGCACGATCTTTGGAACAGGTCTCGTCCTCCTCTATACGAATTCGACGCTCTATCACGCCATCCAGGCAAGAAGGGCAAAGAAGGTCTTCAAAGTGCTGGACCATTCAGCCATCTTTTTCCTGATAGCAGCCACTTACACACCATACACGCTCATCATTCTGAGAGGAACTTGGGGATGGGTCCTGTTCGGATTGGTCTGGGGAGGCTTTATCCTCGGGAGCTTGATGAAGGTGTTCTTCGCCGGCCGGTTCAAATGGCTATCAGTGGCGATCTACATCTCCCTCGGATGGTGCATATTGCTTGCAATGAAGCCGTTGATAGAAAATATGGAACTGCCAGGAATCCTTCTACTGGCCGGTGGAGGGGCGGCGTACTCGATCGGGGCGCTCATCTATGCAAGAAAGACCCTGAGATATTCGCATGCGGTGTGGCATCTATACGTCATGGTCGGTTCGGCCCTTCATTTCTTCTCGGTCATTTATTACGTCATACCGAAAGGATGAATGCCAGACGTCCGTTTTTCTCCTTAAAGGAAAAAAAAGAAATAATCATTATATAAAGACCTGGTCGACTAGTGAATGGTTTGCATATGTTCGACGAAAAAAGGTCCAAGGAGCGGATGAAGGCGAACCTGCACGAGATCAAAGAGGATCTCGAAGAGGACATCGACATGCTTGCCACGGAAGAGCTCATGAAGGAACTTGAGGAGCTCGAGGAAATGATGGGAGTCGCAAGCTGAGCCTATTCCGCGAAAAGGATGCCAGCATCCGCAATGTCAAAACGTTCCCATAGATATCAGGGGCATTCTATACTTATCAATTCGTAATTCTTTGTAATGCATCCTCTGGAGGATGGGTTTTTTTAGATCAAAGGGAGATAAAGAATGGAACCCCGATTCAAAGAGAAACGGAACACGGGCTCTGGTGGCAGGAACTTCGAAAAGGACAGGATATCGAGTTTCGTTCCGGGTGAAAGGTGAGAGCAATGGCTATCAAGGTAAAACCGGAATGGATCGATGAAGGGGACGGTGCGAAAGCATTGAGGCTGATACCGCAGGGAAGGAACCATCTCGATCCCTTCATCCTCTTCGACGAATATTTTGTTGACCCATCCGCAAGTTTCCCGATGCACCCTCATGGAGGTTTCGAGGGTTACCAGTTCCTCATGGCAGGTAGCACAGAATATAACGACAACCTGGGTAACAAGGGTATCATTCGAAAGGGAGAGATGAGAAGGTTTGTGGCGGGTCAAGGTTTCGAACATTCGGAGTATCCAAGGTCGAAAGAGACGGTCAGGGGATATCTCGTATGGATCAAACTCCCATCCTCCGGGAAGGACATCCCAACATATTTTCAGGAACTCCACGGGGATGAGGTGATGACGGATGAAGACGGCGTGGCCCTCACAACCACCATATTCGGAGAAGGGAGCCCCTTCGAACCGCATACCCCTGCCGTGTTCAAGCACTTCATCTTCAGGAAGGATCACTCGATGAAGTTCGACATCACAACAGGTTGGAGCGGGTTCGTATACGTGTCGAACGGATCCGTGAACGCCTGCGGTCTGGACCTTGGAGTCCACGAGGGAGCCTTCTTCGAACCCGGGGAAACGTGCGAACTCGTTATCGGGGCCGGGACCGAGATGGTGCTTCTACGCGGCAGGATGTTAAATGAGGAGATCGTTCAGGAAGGTCATTTCGTTCGTTGAAGGTTAATGGAAAAAATATGAATATTTGGCCTTTTCTTGATTTTACCACTATGATAATCACCGGGAAACCTTTAATATGCGCATCTAGACGTTAAAAATGTACCATGAGGGTGGGCTATGGCTTCGAGGAGGTACTTTTCTCCGTCATCATCTACTTGATAGTAGGTGCCGCCCTGTTCCTTTTCATACAGATCCTCATCTACTCCACCATCACGGTGAAGAACTATCGAAAGAGAAGGAGCCTCAAGAACAGGCTTCCCGCCTGGACGGAGCAGATAGAGGATTACCTCCGAAGAAGGGGGACGAGGGCCAGGTTCCACCTTAGGGGAGAGGAGAAGAAAGCTTTTCGGGACATGGTGATCGGTTATTACTGCGGCGTCCCCCAGGATGCCAGCAATGACGATCTTCATAAGCCCCTGAAGTTGAGAGGGGACGATAAGAGACGCCTCAGGATGCTCTATCGCGAGCTGGGTTTTGTCGAAGAGGACCTGGACCAGATCAAGGACGGGACATGGTGGACTAAAAGTGTCGCCCTGGGAAGACTTTCCAGGCTGGAGCTCAATGACGCGGAGGACCTTGCGGTCGACCTCATGGAGACCGAACATCGGGAGCTCACGGTCTCTTGCATCTCCTATCTGGCTTCGATCAAGAGCAGATACCTCCACGACAGGCTGGACGAGGTCTTCCAGATAACCGAGGAGGCTCAGTTCAACGAGGTGGCTACCGAGCTTTCCAAGGCCGACATAGGGATCGGTCAGCTGAAGAAGCTTGCGGACTGCGATGTGAGGTCGGGCAGGAAGGCTGCCGCCATCCTGCTTGGCAGGAAGGGGCTCCATCACAGCACTGCGGTCCTTAAGAAACTTGCAGCGGACCCCTTCGAAGATGTGAGATTGGAGGTGGCGAGGTCCCTGGGCAGGATAGGTAGCCTAAAGGCTATAAGGGTGCTCGAGACCCTGGACCACGATCCCGATGTTAACGTCAGAAAGCTGGCCCAGAAGGAGATCAAGAGGGTAAGGAGCAATCTCATGGTCACTTCCATATGGGACCTCGAGATGGACGACAGGCGGACGGACGACCTTCTCGACAACTTCTCAAAGGAATCCTCGATGCAAGATGATAATTACTCGATAATGGGTTTCTGACCTCAGAGGTGTGGGATGAATGGGTGCCTTTCTGACCGGGTTCCAGATATTGGTCCTGGGGTTCAACCTGATGGTCCTTGCCTATTTCATGGGGTTGAACATCTACTATATCACCCTCTCCGTCATGTCGACCATCTGGCTTCTGAAGTTCAAGGTAAGGCGGATGGGGCGGTTCAGAAAGCTTGATAAGAACCCGCTCCTGCCCTCTGTATCGATCCTTTCTCCCGCGTATAACGAGGAACCCACCATAGTCGAGAGCGTCAAATCGCTCCTGAAGGTCGAGTATCCCAAACTCGAGGTCATAGTCATCAATGATGGTTCAAAGGACAGGACGATCGAAGAGCTGAAGCGCGCATTCAAGCTGGTGGAATCGAAGAGAAAGACCAAGGAGACGCTCAGTACCAAAGAGGTCAAGACCGTCTACCGATCGAGAAAACATGACAGCCTCTACGTTCTCGACAAGGAGAACGGAGGGAAGGCCGATGCACTGAACGCCGGAATAAACTTCTCAAGGTCCGACCTGGTTTGCGGGATAGACGCTGATTCCCTTCTCGAGAAGAATGCACTGATGCGCCTTGTCGAGGACTACATGACCGGGGACGAGAACGTGGTGGCGCTCGGAGGGATCGTCCGGATAGCCAACGACTGTGTGATCCGGAACGGTGAGATGAAAAAGGTGAGGGTCCCGAGGAAGCTGGTTCCGGGGCTTCAGGTGGTGGAATACATCAGGGCCTTCCTCTGCGGCAGGTCCGGATTCAATCTGATCAACGGCCTTTTGATCATATCCGGAGCCTTCGGCCTGTTCAACAAGGAGGCCGCGATAGAGGCAGGAGGGTACAATCACGCGACCGTAGGTGAGGACATGGAGCTCGTAGTCAGGCTCCACAAGACCATGAGGGACCTTAATAAACCCTACAAGGTCGTGTTCGTGGCGGACCCCATATGCTGGACGCAAGCGCCGGATTCCCTTAAGATACTCGGGAGACAGCGGAACCGCTGGCAGCGGGGGCTGCTCGAAAGCATCTTCATGAACAAGGACATGCTCTTCAGGAAGAAGTACGGCGTGATCGGCTGGATATCAATGCCCTTCTTCCTCATCTTCGAGGGGCTGGGGCCGTTCTTCGAGGTCACGGGATACATCATCATGATCATCTCGCTTCTCATGGGATGGATCAACCTCACCTTCTTTCTTGTGTTCCTGTTCCTTGCCGTGGTGCTCGGTGTCATCCTTACCATGTTCGCATTGATCCTCGAGGAATTGACAGTGAAGAAGTATACAGACCCTGGGGATATCGTAAGACTGCTTTTGCTCGGGATAATCGAGAACTTCGGATACAGGCAACTGGTGACAGTCTGGAGGATGAGAGGGCTCTGGGATTATCTCAACAAGAAGAAGAAATGGGGAGCGATGATCCGAAAGAAGTTCAGCTGAGGTAATGATTGATCATTTCCTGCAGATCAGGACCTGCTCTCTGGGGAATTCGATGCCGATCTTGTCGATCTTGTCCCCGTACTTCTCAAGCGCCTCCTTCCTGATGTTCCACTGTTTGAGGAGAGATCGGGCATCGGTCCCGAAGAGCGTCAGGGGGACCTTGACCTCGTGGATGGATACATCGTCGAATCCTGCCTCTCTCGAAATTACGAACAGGAACTCCGATCCCGGAGAGAACCAGTTTCCCTTCACAAGGGGGGTCGAAGAGTAACTGTCGAGCTTCATCAGCAGTCTTTCGGACGGTGTGGTCGCATTGGGGCATAGCCCCGAATGAATGAAAAGCCCATTATCCGATAGAGCTTCGATCCCCGCCCTCAGCGAATCCTTCACCTGGTCCATGGTGAGGTCGCAAAAGACATCGTGGCCGATGATCATGTCCACATCGTTGACCTTCTTTGATATATTCCAAACAGGGACCTTCTCGATCCGGACCTTGTCGGAATACCCGGCTTCTTTCAGTCTTTTCACAAGGGCCTCCCGATCCTTCGCATATGGCCCGGGATAAGGATCGGCAACCACGTATTCGCTAACTGAGGGATACAGTCTATCAAGGAGCGGTATCGTGAACAGGCCTGACCCTGCCCCGAACTCCACGGTCCTCGAGAACCTCGCGCTCTGCAATCTGGAAAGGATCTCTTCCGCAAGGGTGGAATTGTACTCGTAGAGTTGTCGGTAATACATGCAACGCACCAGTCTCTTTTATCTGGGTCCAGTCTTCCTGGCAGTTCGTATGCATTCCATATTTATGCCATTTTCCATTCTATTATCAGCATCGTGGTACAAACGCTGTCTAACCATTAAGGGAAGTACCTATTATCCGGTAATGGCTTGCTCTTTTGTAAAAGGGTTGATATTGTGAAGAAAAGACCTTTCGTCAATCATCTTGCAGGAGAGAGCAGTCCCTATCTAAGGCAGCATGTTCACAACCCGGTGGATTGGCACCCCTGGGGAGACAGGGCATTCATGAAAGCCATGACCGAGGATAGACCTATCTTCCTTTCCATCGGATACTCCACCTGTCACTGGTGCCACGTCATGGCACACGAATCCTTTGAGGACCCGGAGGTGGCAGAGAAGATGAACAGGACCTTTGTCTCGATAAAGGTGGACCGGGAGGAGAGACCTGACATAGATTCGGTATACATGAAGGCGTCTGTACTGGCGACCGGTGGGGGTGGATGGCCGCTAACGGTCCTGATGACCCCGAAAGGGGAGCCGTTCTTCGTTGCGACCTACATTCCAAAGAGGGGGCGATACGGCACGACCGGGCTACTTGAAATCCTCGATACCATTGAAAGGATGTGGAACGATGATAGGGAGAAGCTGCTGCGGTCGGCGGACTCGATCAGGGAGGCGTTGAGGACCTCCTCGACGGGAGCCTCTGGAAATGGGATAGATGAGGGAATGGTTGAAAGGGCATTTCTCCACTTCAAGGGTACCTTCGATCGGGAGAATGGCGGCTTCGGGAGAGCCCCTAAGTTTCCATCGCCACATAACCTGATATTCCTTCTCAGACACTGGTGGAGAACGGGGAACCGGGATTCCCTTGACATGGCGGTATCAACCATGAAAAAGATGAGGTCGGGGGGGATCTATGACCACGTTGGAGGTGGTTTTCACAGGTACTCCACCGATCCTGAGTGGAGGCTTCCCCATTTCGAGAAGATGCTCTACGACCAGGCCATGTTGGTGATGGCCTATACCGAAGGTTATCTTGCCACCAGGGATCCGATCTTCAAGGAGACGGTTGAAGGGATCCTCGAATATGTTCTCGGGGACCTCCGGTCGCCGGAAGGTGCCTTTTACTCGGCGGAGGATGCGGATTCGGAGGGAGAGGAGGGGAAGTTCTATGTCTGGACAATGAAGGAGCTCCTTGCAGTTCTTGGTGGGAAATCGGGGAAGACCTTCTGTGAGATGTTCGATGTGAAGGAAGGGGGCAATTTCAGGGACGAGGCCACTGGAAGGGTGTCCGGAGCCAATGTCCTTAATTCGAAGGATGATCCGCTGGATATTGAAATGAATGGAATGCTGAAGGCGCTCTCCGTCGAGAGGCAAAAGAGGCAGAGGCCTTCATTGGATGACAAGGTCCTCGTCGATTGGAACTCATTGATGATCTCGGCGTTGTCGAGGGCATTCCAGGTATTCGGGAGGAGGGAATACCTCGATGCTGCGGTCCGGGCGGCCGACCTGATGCTCGAGAGAACCGTGAGGAACGGCAAGGTGGAGCATATGCTTGGGAACGGACCGGGAGAAGGACACGGCTTCATCGACGACCACGCTTTCTTCCTGAACGCTCTTCTCGACCTCTACGAATCGAACTTCGATGCGAGGTATATCAGAGAGGCAAAGGCTATCGCCGACGGGATGATCGAGAGGTTCCGGGACCTGGAGAATGGTGGGTTCTTCATCTCGCCCGTTGACGGCGAGGAACTTCTGGTCAGGGAGAAGGAAGCTTACGATGGGGCGTACCCTTCAGGGAACTCTGTGGCTATGTTGGGGCTCGTAAGGCTTTCGAGGATGACCGGGTTGACGAAGTACGAAGAGGAGGCCTTTGAAATAGGCAAAGCATTCACCTCGGACCTGAAAAGGGCCCCCTGGGGTTTCACTCAGATGCTGTCGGCATTCATGCACGCATCAGGACCCGCCAGGGAGATCGTGATCGGAGGGAGGAGGAACTCAACGGAAACAGAGGATATGTTGAGGATCGTTCGAGAGACCTACTTCCCGAGTAAAGTGGTGCTGTTGAAGGACCCAAGGGATGACATGCTTGGCGAGGTCGCTCCGTTCACCTTGGAAAGTGTTCCCCTGAAGGGGAAGACCACAGCTTATGTTTGCCAGGGCTGGAACTGCGACGTTCCTTCGACCGATCCGAAAGAGCTCGCCAAAAGACTTCAGGAGCGGTGACCGGACGTGACCTGACATATTTGGAAGAGCCTTTAATTATCACCAGGTATTGATCGAACCAGAGAGGGGGGCGCCAATTGGCGTTATCTCCATTTTGATCGTAATGATATCGGATGTGGAACCTATGAAAGCTCTGGAAGCATACGGACGGGCCATCACGAAAGCTCCATGGGTGTTCATAACAGCTATACTTGTAGTCACATTGACGATGGGGTATTTCTCCCAGAACTTCCAGCAGGAATCCGATGAGGGGTCCTTCGCTCCCAATGATGAGATCTCAAAGGCCAACCAGAGGGTCCAGGATGAATACGGCGGCACATCCGGTCAGGTCACCGTCCTTTTCAGGTCCGACGGGAACGTCCTGTCATACACTTCCCTGAACGCGATGCTGGACCTGGAGGAAAATATGGATGGATCCGGAATAGAGGAGGTCCTCTTCTCGTCCCCCGAGAACCCTGCGGGGATCATATCTCCGGCGGATATCGTCGTTGCATCCATCTTCTTCAATGTCTCCATGGAAGCGTCGGGTCGATACGCTTCATTGCCAGGTGATCCCTCATCCAACGTCTCCGGATGCCTCGATATCGAGAACCTCATCGGCACCTTCTTCGTGAAGGGATCGACGCTGACAATAGATGAGAAGAGGACCGTCCTCGACGGAGGTTCCATATTCGTCGATATAGAATGCCTCCCCGATCCGATCGAGCTCGTGTTCCCGGCATACGATCCTTCGGACCTCCCTGGATACACAAAGGATGCCCCAATGTCGGTGGGGCTGGAGTTCCTTCTTTCAAAGGAGTACACGACAGGATCGGACAATGCCAGAAATGCGCTCTTCGTAATTCTGGTAGATCCGGATCTCGATCCCGATATCGCACTATCCAACGAGGAGGAGCTTCAGTCCATCGGGAACAGCATCGAAAAGGAGAGGGAAGACCTTGAGATCATAGTCATCGGCGACGAGATAGTGAACAAGGAGATCAACGAGGCCTCGGGATCGTCGATGATGGTGCTGGGCACCCTTGCCCTCGTGGCAATAATCCTTGTCCTCGTCTTCGTATTCCGGTCCTTCTTCGAGATAGTCGTGAACGTTGTCGCACTCTTCATGGCGATCGTCTGGGTTTTCGGTGTCGGGGGGATCCTTGGCTTCGAGAACAATCCCTCACTTACTACGGTTCCCGTGCTGGTCATTGGACTGGGTGTCGACTACGGCATACATATGACGCTCAGGTACCGTGAGGAATTGAGGAAGGGGAAGAAGGTCACGGAGGCCCTGACCGCTGCAGAGGCAAGTGTTGGCTTCGCGATCCTGCTTGCGACCGTCACCACGCTTGTGGGCTTCCTGAGCAATGTAACTGCCGGGTCGGCCGGCATCAGGGTTTTCGGAATACTCAATGCGACCGGGATCTTAAGCGCCTTCGTGATAATGATGACCTTTGTCCCAGCCGTCAGGGTCTTGAGGGACCGTCGGCGAGAGAGAAAAGGAAAAACCCTTCTGAGAGAGAAGGGCCCTGACCGGATGTCGGTCTGGGGATGGGCAAGGAAGCGTGCTGAAAAGCTGGGGGTTCAGGGAAGCGATCCTGTCCAGCCCTCCGGCATCAGGGGTGTGAACAAGATACTGGGATACGGGACGGCTCTGGCGGTCCGGCCTTTATGGGTCATCCTTGTCGTTGTGGTTCTGACGGTGGTTGGTATCGCGGGGGCGGTCCAGCTCGAGCCAACCTTTGATTTCAGGGATTTCCTCCCGGACGGGGTCGAGGCCTCGGAAGCAGCAAAATCGATCATTTCCGATTTTGACTTCAGCTCGGAGGAGGGATATGTCCTGGTGGAGGGTGATGTCTCGGACCCGGAGGTCTTCCTGACGATCGGGGAGGTCGAGGAAAGGGCTCTTGAGGGAGATACCATCGTGAGGTCCGAGCGGATATCCTCGCCCCTTCAGATGGCTTTAACGCTTTCCGATCCCGCTTCTTTCGAATTCGATCCGGAGTTCAACGCGGCCTGGCATTTGAACATCGACAGGGACTTCGATGACGAGGTTGACGAGGACATCGGCGAGGAGAACGTCACCGCGATCTATGATGCTCTTTTTATGGCGGACCCGGAGCAGGCCTCGAGATTGTTGAAGCGAGGGGGAGATGGCGCCTACTCGGGACTCCTCATCAGGATCCCTGTCAACAGCAGGGGCGGAGAGCTTGCGGATAAGGTCACCGACGATATCGTTCATGCTTCCCGGCCTATGGAGGAACTGGAGGGGGACGTTCTGGACAGGGTGACACCAACCGGGGGGCCGCTCGTTCAAAAGGTCATCCTTGATGATATAAGCACGGGACAGGCAAGGTCCCTTCTGATAACTTTCATCGTATCCCTCGTGATACTGACATTGATATTCTTCTTCACGAAGAGGACTCTTCTTCTCGGGGCCGTTACACTGATGCCTCTGGTCCTTGTTATAGCATGGACCCTGGGGGGGATGTACTTCTTCGGGATCCCCCTGAACGTTGTTACTGTAACGATATCGGCGATAACGGTGGGGTTGGGGATAGACTACGGCATCCACATTTCACAGAGGTTCATGGAGGACCTGGACCGGATCAAGGACGGGATATGCGCACTCACCGTTTCCGTTTCGCATACCGGAAGCGCCCTGTTCGGATCCGCTCTCACGACGGTCATCGGGTTCGCTATACTTTCCTTTGCGATCATACCCCCTCTGGCACAGTTCGGCCAGGTAACTGCGCTATCCATCACATTCGCGTTCCTTGCATCGGTTTTCGTCCTTCCCACGTTCCTGTTGCTATGGCTAAGAGGTAACCATTGGTACAGAAGAAAGTTCAAGAATGAGGAGATACCGGACCTGGAGAAGGAGTGCAATATGGACCTCACGACCCTTCAGGGACCTTGATCCCGCCGCCCTTTTTGACCATGTAGCCCGGGAACTCGGCCTCCACCATCATGTTGATCGCCTTTTCGAGGCGGGGGAGCTCGTATTTGACAATGTTGGAAAGGAGCTCGTAATCGATGGTGAGGAACCTTGTCCGCATCCGGATCTGGAGCTCGGCGAACATGTTCCAGTCGATCATATTGTATCTCTGCTTGATGCCGGGGGACAGGTTGTAGGCGGCTACGGAGATGTTCTCGAGGCTCTTCTGAACGGCTTTTCGGAGCATCTCGTCGTAGATGAATTTGCTTTTGGGGAGCCCCTTGCAGTAGGTCTTGAGGAAGCGTACCTCGTCCACGATGTGCCTCAGAAAGTAGAGATCGTTGTTCATCCGTTCTCCCGGTGGTGTAAATCTCTCCACCCTATTCAATTATTTGGTCAGGGGAAAGAGCGGTCCGTGGTCACTGATTTTTTGGGGGGTCTCTTTCAAATGATCGTCGGACCTCTTCGAGTACAATTTGTTACCGACCTTTAGTCGGAAACAACTAACCCGGTCAGTAAAACAATTGATATTTGGTTAATAATATAGAAAAACAAACCTCTTCCTAAGATCATCGATAGATCATA
>JBLIRH010000050.1:0-16943 GCA_049472215.1 Thermoplasmatota archaeon
ATCAGGGAACTGATGCCAACGGCGTTCATTATGGGAACGATGCTCGTTCCTTCCTCTTCCGGCTCCTCGACGACATCATCGATGACTATCGGATAGGTGGAGAACACATGGCTGTATCCATCCATCTCGTTGCCGAGGACATCTGAGCCCGAGACCGTGATCTTGTAGACTGTTCCGTATTCCAGGGCCTCATCCGGTCTAAAGATCATCCTGTTCCCATCCCAGGTAATGTCTCCCCGAACACCCTGAACCTGTACGACGACCGAACTGCGGTCCATCTCCTCGGAGAAGAGGACCTCGATGACCGAGTTCGCAGGATTGTTCTCCCCGGTCGGGGATATGTTCATCACTGAGGGAGCAGTTGCATCAACTCTGAATGTTCTCCAGGTGGTCGCCTCCCTCCCGGTCTGGTCGATCACCTTTACCGCGATGGTGTGCATGCCATCATCGATCCCATGCAGGGCGGTCGACATTTCTGCCCCTGCACCGGTCCATGGACCGTCATCGAGTTTGAACTGGTAGCTCGGTTCTGATGTCATGTCCCCGCCTTCCCACTGGACGTCAATGGTATCCGGACCGTAAATGGTCCCGTTTTCCATCGAGAGGATCTCGATCCAGGGTCTGTCAGTATCGACCTTCAGTTCGGGAAGCTTTTTCATGACCTCGTTCCCGGCCCTGTCAGAAGCCCTGACGAGGATCTTATGCGATCCGCCTAACAGCTCGAACGGTCCGGTGTAGGGGGTCCATTCGTTGACGTCGCCATACTTCCAGTATAGTTCAGCATCAAGATGAGTGGTGGACACCGAGATGGTGGGGGTGTGGGGGTACCAGCTTTCGGTGGTGGGGGGTTCAGGGGGTGAAATATGCCAAAAAACGTCCGGTATCCCGGTGTCCACCTTGATATCGATGGGATCGGAAGTGATCTCGTTGCCCGCTTCGTCACGTGCCCTGAGATAGTAGGTCCATTCTCCGTCGGGCACGGAGAGTCGGGTCCCGAGGGAAGACCATGAGGTCTCCCCGTCTGCGTCTTGACCCATCGGTACTTTCGCATATGAGACGGCTGCGCCGTCGGATATCGCCGAGACAACCGGTGTCTCGGTATAGTAATCGTTATTCCCTGTCGGAGCGGAAGGCTCCACCTTGAGCTGAAGATCGGGAACGATCGAATCAAGGAGGAATTCCCTGTATCTCTCATCCTCCGCGTTGCCCGCGGGATCGATGGAGCGGTGATACAGGACATGATATCCCTCATCGGGAACCAAGGGGGAGACATATTCTTCCCAGGTGCCCTCGTCCCATTTGAACTGGACGACCGCTTCACTGTCATCCGATTCGAGCTCTATGGAGGGGGGCGTAACATAGTATCCGTTCTCGCCGTCCGGCAGGTGGGAGAGGAGAATGCTCGAGAACGGGGCTTCCGTGTCGACAACGAGCGACACGTTCGCGTAACCGATGTTCCCGGCATGGTCCGAAGCCCATAGATTAATCTCGTGGGAACCTTCGGGGGCCGTTACATCATCCTCGAGGCTTCTCTTTATCAGGTTGTCTACCTGGTACTTCATGTCGATAAGAGCCTCGTCCGACCCGATACTGACCGTGGGACGTGTGATGTAAACACCGTTCTCTCCGTCAGGTACAGCCGGTGAAACCAGGGCCTTAATGACAGGGGGGAGCGTATCAACGGATATGTTCACCTGATACCACCGGGACACAAGATCGGCAAGGTCCCTGACCCTGTAGTAAAGGGTGTTGTTCCCTTCCTCTGCATGCACTTTTTCTCCTGCTCCGAGCTGAACTGCCTCTCCGTCGTTCCACCTGTACTCGACCGTCACGGGCTCGTCCCCGAGTATGGTTATCTCCGGGTAAGTGACATAATATCCGTTCCTGCCGTCTGGCTCTTCCGGGGTGATGTGATGTTCGCCCGTCGGAACCAGCTCGTCCTCTAGCAAGAAGCTTGCCTGGTCCGGACGGTCCCCCTCCCTGTATGCGGTGATAGTAACCAGACCCCCGTTACTCGGAGGGATGGTCATCTGGACCTCGCCGTTGGCATCTGTCAGAGCCGATATCCCGAGTTCGCCCATCCTTGTCACCGTGACGAGGGACCCGGCAACCGGATCATCATTCCCATCGGTCACCTTTGCCGAGAGGCTTTTCTGGTCAGCGGCAAGCGAGTATTGAAGCTTCAGCTCGCCCCCTTCGTGAAGGATCAAGGGCGCATCCGGTTCTCCGAGGAGATTGTACTCCTGGAAGGTTCTGGCGCTGACGTCGTTCTGGTTGTTAGGGAAAGGATAGAACGATGTTGAGAACCTCTTGACGGCCTCCCGGTAAACTGCGCCGACCGTCGGTTCGAGCTCATTGTTCATGACCATCTTCACTGCTCTGAAATAATCCTCCTCTAACCCGGGAGCATCTCCGCTGTAGGAGTTGTCGCAGGCACCGGCTGCGAGCCTGCTCGCGCCGATGTAACCAACCAGACCTTTGTCCGGGGTCTCGGTCATCGACTCTGCGAAGCAGTTCCCGGTCCCGGAGATCATTCCTCCGGTACCCTGGTCGAACCACCCCGTCACACAGGCCATTGCGAACAGCATCCCTGCGGACCCATTGTCCTCGAGGTCTGCAACATCATCCCTGCTGTAGAGCTCGGGGATCGATTCGTAACGGCCATGGCTGAAGTAGGCCATGAACTGGGTCTTCATGTCCAGCATCTTCTTGACGCTCGATGACGAGAAAGACAGGGATCCCGAACCGTCGAAGTAGATGGTCTCCCGGCTTTCGAATATATCCTTCCAGTAGGTCTTCCATTGATATTCCATGAAATCGACGGAGCTGCCGGGAACGTTCTGGTTGTCGCCTCCCATGAGGACCGCGGTAAGCATTTCATCATCATATACGGGATCTTTTTCCCTGTCGATCAGCTCGGAGATCTTCTCCGACATCACATTTGGATCGCTAATGGCCAGCCTACCGACCGCGAGATCGGGTATCGCATCGTCTATCTCGCCCGGCTCGGCATACTTCTTGTCCCCGTCCTTGTTCCAGGTCGTTCCCTCATCGACGCACGCGAAGTATCCGTCTGTCGCGTAGTGTGATGGCTCCCCGTACTGGGTTGCGGGGTAAGCATTATGTGTCAGCCTGGTGGGGACCTTGTCGGTATCCCCTGCAAGGAGAAGATGGTCGAGGTCGTATTCCTTCTCAAGTTCCGTCACCAGGGACCTCATCTTGGAAGCAAGGTCACCTTCCTCGTACATCCTGTCTATCTCCTCGGTTGTATAGACCAGGGAGAAGAGCCCTTTCTGGGTCTTCCATTCCGCAAGCGGAATGACCGCATCCTTCAGGTCCTTGTGGGTTATGACGAGATAATCGATATCCCCGATGGGTTTTCCCGACCTTTGGAGCCATGACGAAAGCAACTGCTCCCCGGTCAGCTCGGCTTCTACCCGGATATTTTCATGGACCTTGGCCCTGCCTTCCTCGAAGGCCACGGGATAGATCTTGAGACTGTATTCCACCATACCGTCAGCTCTTTCGATCTCGGTGAGCTTCCAGCCGGTACTGGTGGTAATGGCCCTTCCATCCTTCCAATCCATATGGACGGTCGGTTCCTCTCCCAGGATACCGGGGGCCATGTAGGGGGCCGGTTCTCCAGGAATGTTCGAGGGAGCCCCAAGGTTCACATTGATCTCCTCGATCGCTCCTTGTGTTTTGAAGATGTATCTGTAAAAATTTCTCTCCTCTCCGAAGTTTCCGGGCTCCACACCGCCGTCGAGGACCTTTATTCTGTCGTAATTTGTACCTTCAATACCTATCTTTTCAATATCGAAACAGAGGTCCATGGAGATAGTTATCTTACCGTCCTCCATGGCCTTCCCGGGCTCATTTTCTTCCCCGGGACCGGTCTGGAGGGCGGTTGCCGATCCTGCCAGTATGGCTCCGAGAGCCATCAGAACCACCAATCCGATCTTCGCAACCTTTTTCATCTCAGACCACCGCTTGAAAATTGCGAAGCGGATTATTTAATAGGAACACGTTCATGTGCTATTTCAAAAAATGGTGAAAAAAAGTGTTTTTTTACTACTTTTTTTAATATTCGATTCATGGGATAAAATAATTGGGGGAAAATTCTTCTTTCTTTGCTTCCTCGCAAATTAAAAATTCACGGGAGATGATATTAAAGGTTTGCGGCAATGGGGTCGTATAAAATGTCAAAACGTTACCAATTGCGTCATTCATTTTACACATGTGCATTCTAACGCGTCATATGGCAAGATCGGTCCTGGAATCGTCCCAAATGAGTTTGCTCTTCACGAATATCGCCATGCCGAAGGTCAAGGGTCCGACCCTGCCCACGAACATCAGCAGGATCACAATGATCTTGCCAAGAATGGTGAGTTGGGATGTGAAACCCATGGATAATCCGACCGTTCCGAGGGCGGAGGTCGCCTCGAAGAGGATCTCCATCAGGCTGGCTTTTTCTGTAAGTGCCAGAAGGTAGACCCCGAGGAATAACGCTGCAAGGTACATCGCAAAGGTGGCATTTGCCTGTTTAACCCTGTCATTGGGGACCTTCTGACCCCAGTACTTCACATCCCTCTTGCTGAACAGAACGGAACGGATCTGCCCGATGACGGCGACCAGCGTCGTGGATTTGACACCACCTCCGGTACCTGCCGGTGAGGCTCCGATTATCATCAGTATGACCGTCAGGAACAGCACCGATTTCGCCATGGGGGCGATGGGCACCGTGTTGAATCCCACGGTCGTCATCGAGGTCATCGTCTGGAAGAAGGCGGCCATGATCTTCTGGCCGCTGGTGAGGTCGGAGAAGGAACCCTCGGAAATGAGCACAATGAAGGTTCCTATAAGAAGGATCCAGAATGTCGTTCTGAGTATGACCCGGGTGGTGAAGGAGAGGCATTCCGTCTTTCCCGTTATCTTGTTGAAGATATCCACGAAAACTATGAACCCGATCGCGCCGGAGATACTGAGGATGGAGACAACGAGGTTCAGCCAGAAGTTACCGGTGAACTGCTCCAGATTGCCGTTGAGGAGGGAGAAACCCGCCGTGCAGAAGGCAGATATGGAGGTGAAGACGGCCTGCCATAGCGGGGCTTTCACTCCCTCCGACCTGAAAATGAAATAGAGAGCGAGCGCTCCAAGGGTCTCGATCGCAGCCGTGAAAAGCACCACCCTCACAAGGAACTTCTCGATGAGGAAGTCCTTGGGGATGGAGAACACCGTTTTGGAGACCTTCTTCCTTTCATCAGTCAGATCCTTCCTCGATGAAAGCAGGATGAACGATGAGAAGGTCATGTATCCGATTCCACCGATCTGGATAAGGAAAAGTATGACCCCCTGTCCGAAGACATTGTAATCCTCGGAGATATTGACCGGGGACAGACCTGTAGTGGAAACCGCGGAGGTCGACACGAACACATTATCCAGAAAGGGAACGGGCTCCGCCTGGGAAAAAGGAACTATCAAGAGGAGAGAACCGACAACGATATAGGCGATGTATCCGTAGATCACCAGCATAACTGGATTTGAATCCCGGAGGGTCCTCATCACAGGTCTTCTCTTCATGTTTGGGTCCCCGTCCCCATCATGGCCTGCTTCACCCTTTCCACCGCTTGTCGGACCTTTCTTTCCAGGGTGTCTTTTTTTTACTCCCATCAGTTCCTTCCTCATATTACAAGCCGGGAATTGATTAATAACTCTTTTTCAGTCATTGACATGAACCGAACCAGGTTCCTTTTGGAGAAATACAAACAAAATGTACTTCCGCCTCCCTAAAAACTAAAATAATACAATGTTTCATTTATTATAGGCCATTGTTCGATGGTATTATAAAAATTAAGGGGGCAAGGTCGATGTCAAAGGGGATCAGATTCGCATCAGTTGGAGTATTGGTGTTCTTTCTTTGTTTCACCACAGTGATATACTATCAAGGAGTGGATGAGACATTCGGCTATGATAACTACAATATCGGGCTGACAGGTGATTCCAGCGATTTCAGATCAGGATATTCATATTATGACTATTATTACGGGAGTGAATCCTTTTACAGATCGAACTTCAACTACCTTATTGCCGGAGGATATTACACCAACGGCAACTGGTATGGTTATTACAGAGGGTGGATGGCGGTCTCCATCCCGGATATTGACAGCAGGACCTATGTCTATTCCGCCAGTGTAAGCCTCAGGCCTTCTTACATCGGGACTGCACAGACAGTTTACCTATACATACTGACGTTCGATCCTCAATCGACCTCGAATGGAGAGGATATTTACAACGGGATCACCAATTCATATTATATCGGCTCTCAATATGTATCATCCACATCCTCGACCTATACCTTCTCGATCTCGAGCACTGCGTTGAGCTTTTTACGTTCCAAATTAGGAAGTCAGGATGATTACATCTTCTTCGGAGTAAGAGGGAGCACTAACAACGGATACCTGTATTTCTACTCGGGTTCCAGTTCTTATCTCACCATAAACGGGGATAGGGAAGCCCCCAACACACCCTCTCCCTATTCATTGGGCCAGTACACCACAACCCCCTACGTCTCCCTCGATTGGGCTGATGTTTCGGATAGACCCACAGCTCCGAACTATGGCGGTGTGAAGTATCAAGTAGGAGCTTTTTCCAGCAGCTCGATGGACTCGCTGATATGGACCTCCGATTGGACATCGACCAGCAAAATGGATATCTACGGGTTACAGGAGGGCACACATTATTTCAGGCTCAAGGCGAAGGATGCGGGAGGTTTCGAGACCGGATGGTCCAGCTCCTATGCCACAACAATGATCGACCGCACCCCACCTACTTCGATCCAGTTCTTCGATCTACCGGAATACACCAACGGAACAACGGTCATGGTAAGATGGCAGCATTCTTTTGATGGAGGTTCTGGGATCTATGATTATATGCTTGAATCCGCGACCTCATCGGACTTTTCGGATTATTCCACCTATTTGGTAACGTATCCGGGCAACTCCAGGTCCATTACATTGTCCCCGGGAACGAAATACTACTTCCAGGTCCGTGCCCAGGACAGGGCCGGTCAATATTCCATCCCTTCCTCTGTTGGGTATACCACTATCGATACGGACCCACCGACCATTCCGATCCTGATGAAGGAGCCACCATATACCAAGGGAGATACCAACTCGTTCTCCTGGCACCCCTCCATTGACGAGGGGGTCGGGGTTCACCATTACAAGGTCCAGATCGCAACTGCTGAGAACTTCCTGCCTGCATCGATCGTATACGATCGCGACACCGACAAGACGACGATGGAGTTCGGCTCGCTTCAGGACAACGTCAAGTATTACTGCAGGGTCCAGGCTGTTGATTCTTTTCACCATGATAGCTCCTGGTCCGCCGTTGAATGGTCGGTCCAGGACCATAAGGGCCCTGGCGAGATAGGACTGATACCGCTCATGGAATACCTTCCCGAGGGGCCGGTCCATCTTGAATGGGAAGGGGCCGAGGACGACGGCTCCGGGGTCGCTTATTACAAGGTCCACTGGTCCACGGATGCGACGTTCACCACCGATGTGCATACCATGGACAGGGTCCTGGGGCAGAGTTTCCAGATACCGGACCTGGACCCGGATACGACCTGGTACGTCAAGGTGGTCCCGTATGATTCACTCGACAATCCAGGAACAGGGGAGACGACCTTCACGACCATCGACTCCCTGCCACCAGCACAGCCCGTGATCGATCCGCTGGAGACGTTCTCCGGAGGAAGGGCAAAGGAGATCTCGTGGTCCGCTTCCACTGATGCCCTTTCGGGTCTGGACCACTACGTTCTCAATGTTTATACGAGTCCTGACAGGGTCGGACTTGCCTTCACCGTTCATACAACGGAAACCTCCTTCGATGTTCCGGGACTTTCGGATGGGACCACATACTACTACGAGGTAGTGGCGCTCGACCGGGCCGGGAATGAAATATATTCCGCCCTGGTCCATTCGACCCAGGATACTGCTGGCCCGTCCACACCGAGTCTTGTCCAGATGGAAGAATATCTTTCAACCGGTCTGGTCAGGGTCGAATGGGGACCGTCGGCCGACGAGAACGGCGAAGCTGTCGAGTACCAGGTCCAGTGGGCTACGGACGTTCTGTTCACCAATTCGATGATGGAGTCGCCCTGGCTGACGGGTACGAACTACGTCATACATGATGCGACAGTTGACCTTGGTGAGGGGAAGGCCCCCCTGCCCGACGGTCATTATTATGTCCGGGTAAGGGCAAGGGACAGTTTCCTGCAAACCTCGGCCTGGGGGAACGCGATGAGGATCGTGGTGGACACCACACCACCGGATGTTCCGATACCAACGCCGCTTCCTACCTATTCCGGCGGGACGAAGGTTAGGGTGTCATGGGAAGGTGTGACAGATCCGTTCGGAAAGGATGTCGAGTATCAGGTCCAGGTGTTGATGAACGAGACCGATGATACTTTCATGTCCACATCATGGACCAAGGGAACCTATGCCGATGTCAATGACCTTGCGCCCTACTCGAAGTACTACTTCAGGATCGTTGCAAGGGATCACATGGGTCTTGTTTCAGATCCGTCGGATCCGGTATCGACGACAATGGATGTGGATGGGCCCAAGGTCACGCTGAAGGGCAGCGGGCTCTTCGGAATGTCCGACCTCTACATTGCCGGTGACGTATTCGATTCCGGTTGCGGTGTGGAGCTTGTCGAGATCTCGGCCGACGGAGGCCAGAGCTGGATGGGTAGCATCCTGGCTGCCGGAAAATGGTCCTTTGCCATGTCCGCTTTGCCTTCCGGTACCGAAACGGTCCTCGTGAGAGGGCACGACAAGGGAGGGAATATTGGAGTCCCGGCGATGGCATATATCGACGATAGGGCACCGGTGATCTCCATCACCGGACCGCAGGAGAATGGAAGGATATCGGGAACTGTCCAGATCACTGGAAGTATCGATGATCAGCATCTTGAAAGCTATTCCATATCCTATCAGAGATCAGGAGGCACCGCATGGGTGGACATCGTTCCCAGCCAGTCAGCATCCCGGTTATCCGGGGTCCTCGGAACATGGTCCCCAGCGAACATACCGGGTGGGTCCTATCAGCTCAGGATCACGGCTGTGGATGCACTTGGTCAGATATCGGAACACACCCTCAATGTTACCGTTGCGGGAGCGAACCTGAACATAGATCCGGCGCAGATAACCTTCTCGAACCATCACCCCCTGCCGGGGGACAAGGTCACCGTGATGGTCACCATATCGAACTTCGGAGATTCCCCCGCAGACGGCCTGACCGTGACCATCTACGACGGTGAGAAGGTCATCAGCACGGAGACAGGTGTTACCGTTCCCGCGAACGGTATCGTCGTCCTGACGACCGAGCTCAAGGTCTCTGGAACCCACAGGATAACCGCAAGGGCCACTTCGGACCTGTATGATTCCGGTATGATGTCCTCACCATCGGTACTTGAAGCCTCGGAGGAGGAGATGGTCCTTGAGGACTTCGGAGGTATCTTCGGACTTCTGGCACTTCTTCTAGCGATAGCAGCAATAGTGCTCGTGTTCGTCATGAGGAGGGATAAGGAGAAGAAACCAAAGGAACCAAAGGAGGAAAAGGTCGAGGAGAGGGTGGAAAAGAAGGATGAGGAGAAGAAGGACGAGGTCCAGAGGGCTCCTCCGATGGACATGCCCAAGACCGAACCTCCCAAACCGGTCCTCCCGACCGCACCCATTTCCCAGAAACCTCAACTTCCAGGCACGGCCATTGGAGGGCCTCCGACACCCCCGATACCTCCGGCGGTTTCCGGCTCCCAACCCCCGGCACAGCCCCCCCGGGGACCACTGCCTCAGCTGAAAGCGGCTCCTGCAACTATCGCTCCTGCACAGCTGCCACAGGAGGAAGCCAAGCCGACATACACACATCCTGCAAAGGACGGGGGGGCCAAGCCAGAGGTTCAGCTGCCTGATCTATAAATAAAAAGGGGGGGGTTTCTTGCCCCCCGTTTGAAAAAAGGTACGAACCTACTGGTTCTCTTCCTGGAATTCCTTGAGGAACTCCGTGAGGACCTTGACGCCTTCAAGGGTCATGGCATTGTATATGGACGCCCTCATTCCACCTACATCCCGGTGTCCCTTCAACCCGATCAGGTCCTTTGCCTTGCCGGCATCCACGCATTTCTTCTCGAGTTCCTCACTCCGGAGCCTGAAGGTGACGTTCATCAGGGACCTCGAATCCTCCTTCGCGTGCCCTCTGTAAAAGCCGCCGGAACCGTCGATCACATCGTAGATGAGCTTCGCCTTGGCGCGGTTCACCTTTTCCATTGCCGCCACTCCGCCCATCTCCTTGAGATGCTCGAGGGAGAGCTTGCAGATATAGATCGCCCAGCAGGGCGGCGTATTGAAAAGGGAGTCCTTTGCCGCCTGTGTGGACCACTTCTGCATTGTCGGCGTGTTCTCGGGTACCCTCGTCAAGAGGTCCTCCCGGACCACAAGAAGTGTCACTCCCGCGGGCCCGAGGTTCTTCTGGGCGCCCGCGTACATCACGCTGTACCTGTTGAAATCCTCGACCTTGTCCATCAGGTTCGATGAGAGATCGGCGACAAGGGGAACGCTGTCGGGGACCTTGGGCATGTAGTGCCATTCCGTCCCGTAAATGGTGTTGTTCCCTGTGATGTGGGCGTAGGCGATATCGTCGCTGAACTCCACGTTCCTCGGTATATAGGTGAAGTTCTCGGCTTCTGACGATGCGATCACCTCGACATCGCCGTAGAACTTCGCTTCCTTTATCGCCTTCTTGGACCAGACCCCGGTATGCACGTACTGTGCCTTCTTTCCCTGAAGCTGAAGGTTCAGGGGGACCTGGTAGAACTGGGTGGATGCCCCTCCCTGGATCCACAATACCTTCCGATCGTCCTTCAATCCCATGAGCTCTTTGACGAGAGCCATCGAGTCCTGGTGGACCTTGTCGTATTCCTTAGACCTGTGGGATATCTCCATGACGGACATACCCGTCCCGGCGAAGTCAAGGATCTCGTCCCGAGCCCTCTCCAGAACCGGGAGGGGGAGGGTCGCGGGGCCCGCATAGAAGTTGTATACCCTCTTAGCCATGTTTTTCACCTCTCTTGTCATTTCAGATTGTAGATCGTGAAACCAGTCCAGACCTTCGGGTGGAAGAAGGTCGATTTCTGGGGCATGCATTCGAAGTTCTTGGAAACGGCCTCCACCTCTCCGATCCTCGTGGGATTCATGAAGAAGACTGCCTGGGCCCCTTCCTTCACCTGCCTTATGGATTCGTCCACCGCATCGCCGATACCCTTGATATAGACGACATACCCGCCTCCGGTCATCGTCCCGTGAAGGAGCTTCTCCTTGTCGATGCCGAGCATCCCGTCGAGTATCATCGAGTGGAGTATGGCGACATCGAGCTTTCTCAGCTCCGGGGAGGCCTCCGGGCGGAGATCATCCATCGGGGAGAGGTCCTTGAGGACCATGGAGTAGAACCAGCCGTCGTTCATGAAAAGCCCGAAGGCATGCTTTCCCTCGTGGAAGGACCTTTCCATCTCGTCGAACATCATCTCCTTCACATCGAAGGCCTTCACGGTGAAATATTCCTTCAACCTCTCTATCAGACCGGGACCGTCGAACTCCTCGAGGTTCTGGACCAGCCTGTGGGTCGGAAGGATCACGAGTCCGGGGTTCGACATGTTGACGAAGGTGAGCATCCTGAACCTGGCGGTTTCGAGCTCCGGGTGCTCCTTCTGAAGTGCCAGGGCAGTCTTGTACCTGTGATGCCCGTCTGCGATTATGACGAACTTGTCCTGCATGGCCCGTGTTATCTCGGCCTTGTCCGAGGCTCCATCGACCTTCCACAGCCTGTGCCGGACATTGTCCATGTCCATGACATCCATGACCGGGCTCTTTTCCATGTAGCGTTTCAGGACGGTATCTACGGCCCCTTCGGGATCGGGATAGATCACGAAGATCTGGCCGAAGTAGGATAAGGTGTTCCTGGAGAGGTTGAGACGGTCCTGGATATCCTTGGGAAGCGTCTCCTCGTGCTGCAGGACGCCTGCAAATGTGCCTTCCTTGGGAGCCTCCTTGGCGAACTCCTCCAATTCTATCAGGCCTATGAAGCCGAAGCGGAACAGCTCCTGGCCGCCGATATCGAAGTTCTGGCCGTATACGTAAAAGCAATCCTCATCTTCCTGCTTGAGGGCTCCTTCGGAGATCCATTTCTGCAGAAGGTCCCTGGCTCGGGTGTACTGATTACTTTCTGGAGTGTCCCCTTCCCGGGGTTTGTTCTTGGTGATCCATGCGATGTTGTGAGGGGAGAAGCCCTGGATCTCGTCCACCTTCTTCCCCTTGATCACATCGTACGGAGGGGCAACTACCTTTGACAGGTCGCCCGCTACCTTCTCATCGTACCTGTAGGCCTTGAAAGGGATGACTCGGACCATGGTGCCCCGAACAGTGGAACTCAACTATAATCTTTATTATTATGAAGGCACCCGTGTTCATTATTTTGATACGACGATTGCCGCATGGTCCGCCTGGAAGGGTTCCAGCTCCACCATCTCCCTGACCTCGAACCCGTTATCTTTCAGACCTTCGACCACGAGATGGTAGATATCTTCCGGCTTGGCCGTAACGTCCACGGACCTTGATTTTATCATCAGGATACCGGTCCCTCCCTTTTTCAGGAAGATATTCGAGTTCAACAAAAAGAGCTTCAACTGCTCCTTCTGGGAGACGTCTTGATAAAGAAGGTCGACGGGAGGGACCATTGCCCTGTATCTCTCCGGATGGAAGGCATCCTCCAGTATAGGCACGATGTTCGACCTCCTGCCCGTGAGGGCCGATAACTTTCTGAAGGCCGTCTCCGAGAACTCCACCGCGAATATGGTCCCTTCCTCCAGGATGTCCGAGATGTGAGACACTGTGGTTCCCTGGGCGGCCCCGAGGTAAAGAACATCTCCTTTGGCCGGGAGGCGGATATCGCTCTTCCTGATCAGAGCCGCAAGCTTCGACCTCCAGGGTATCCACTCCCTGTAGGTCCTCCCGTCGATGGTCAGCAATCCTTCGCCGTATACCGGATCCCCATCTCCTCGATCCAGGGTATAGAGCTTTCCGTCCTGGGACCTCAGCCGCGGCGGTGGGACCATGGAGAGGGACAGGCTCGTAACGGATAATAGGGTTTTGGCACGCCACCATGAGCGTCGAATATACAGCCCACCCCGGACAAACGTTAAATATCAATGTATCGAAGGACGTCAGAGCAGCCATGGCATCGGACGGGAACAAGGAGAAGGTCGCACCCGCTGACCTGGAGGGGCTTCCAGGCGACCCGATCGGCGTTGTCTTCGGGAACGTCGGGTCCAACGACTTTCGATGCGTCCTGCTCGATAAGGAGGTTAAGGAGCTGGATTACGTCCAGGTGAAACATCCAACTGACGGATGGGTCGCCGGCATCATCGAGAAGGTCGAGCTCCGGTCCGATCTTACCCATGAGGGCGCGCTGATGAACCTCTTCGGCAAGGGGAAGGAGGTGACCTTCAAGCGGGTCGCCACGATATCCATGATAGGGGCCCGGAACGAGAGGAACGTGCTTTCAAGACCGCTCACCCCGATCCTTCCATCCTCCAGGGTGTTCAGGCCGGAGCCGAAGTTCCTCGAGGATACATTGGGACTCGTGCTCGATCGGGCCGAGGGGGCATACATAGGGAAGATACTCAATACCGACGTCGATGTCGTTCTGTCCCCTTCGGACCTGGTCCAGAAACATATCTCGATAATAGCCAAGAGCGGGTCGGGGAAATCCTATGCTTGTGGGGTCCTGACCGAAGAGCTGAACAGATTGAACGTTCCCGTGGTGATCCTTGACCTCCACGGGGAGTACAGGTCGCTGATAGGCCCTAACACCGACGGGGAGGACTACAGGAGAATGGAAAGGTTCGGCGTCAAACCAAAAGGGCTCGGAAAGAGGTTGAGGGAGTTCACGTTCTCCGACGTCGACGAGGTGGGGGAGAAGCCTTCACCTCTCGGAATAGACATCAGGGGGTTCAGGGCGGAGGAGCTCCTCGAGCTCATGGGGCTCAAGAACATAGGCTACGGGACCTCGGTTCTGTATAATGCCTTGAACAAGGTGACAGATATCCTCGGAGAGGACTGGGAGATGTACGACCTCATCGCAGCGGTCCAGACCGATAACAATCCTGCGAAATGGAACGTCCTGAACGGTCTGGAGCATCTTGCCAGGCTGCCGTTCTTCAGGAACACACCGACGCCCCTCGTGGAGGTCGTTGTTCCAGGCAAGGTCACGGTCATCGAGCTCAAGGACGTGCCCCTGGACATCCAGCAGGTGGGCGTTGCAGCCTTGCTACGAAAGCTCTTCTCCGCACGAAAGGAGAACGTCATACCCCCCTTCATGCTGATCGTGGAAGAGGCCCATAACTTCTGCCCCCAGAGCGGTCCGGCCATCACGTCGTCGGTCCTGAGGATCATCGCATCCGAAGGAAGGAAGTTCGGCCTTGGTCTCGCCATCGTATCTCAGAGGCCTGCCAAGGTGGACAAGAACGTCCTTTCCCAGTGCGGCACCCAGATACTGTTGAAAGTGACGAACCCAAACGATATCAAGGCGGTGATCGCATCCTTCGAGGGGCTGGATGCCAGGATGTCCGATGAGATCCAGAACCTTCCCGTGGCCGTTGCCATAGTCGTCGGCGGGAGCATCTCGACCCCGGTCCTGGTGGAGGTAAGGACACGGCATACCAGGCACGGCGGGGATGCCGTCGACATCCTTGGGGAGATCGGCAGGAGAATGAAGGATCGAACCAGAAAGGGGGGGCTCGATCTCAACACCCCGGACTGACAATCGATTAGATAACTATAAATCGATGTAACCTGATTTTCTCCGCGGTCGTGAACATGGAAGAGGTAAAGATCATCACGGACGAACGGATGAAGAAGTACCTTCAGACCACGGGGAGGGCCATAGACAAAGTTAAGATCGCACCTCCCCCGAGAAGCCACCTCTTCAAGCTTGCCAATGATGTCCTGGCCATGGCGATGGCATACTATTCCGATGCGAAGGCCTTCGCCCACGATGGCAATTATGTTCTGGCCTATGGTGCTGTTAATTATGCACACGGTTGGTTGGATGCAGGGGCCCGCCTCGGTCTTTTCGACGTCAGCGAGGACGACCAGCTCTTCACCCTGGCCGAGTGAAATAACTATTTTTCGTAATGGTTCTTACAGGACCGACGTCCCATTCCTACATTATTTTGGGGAAGCCCTATGGAGGGGGAATCCCATATCGAATTGATATAGTCGGGGGGAATGTCTTCTCATGTTCCTTTCCCTGGTGGGAGTGATCATAGGCCTTGCCCTGCTGATCGCGGGCTCCAATTTTCTGGTTGACGGGGGCGCGGGGATAGCAAGGAAGCTCGGTGTCAGCGGGCATGTGATCGGCATCACCCTTGTCGCCGCTGCGACCTCCCTGCCGGAGCTTGCGACATCGGTCACCGCATCATTCGAGGGATATCCGGGATTGGCAGTGGGAAACGTCGTAGGATCGAACGCCTTCAATATCGGCATAGTACTGGGTGTCGCCATCATCATAAGGTCCATGAGATCGACGAAGCTCACCGTCAGGGACGGATGGATGGTCATACTTTCCACGATACTCTTCGGCATCTTCTCCATCGGGACCATCGGAAGGATCGAATCCCTGGTCCTCCTGGGGGTCTATGTTTTCTATGTGGGGTATCTCTTCAGGACATCGAAACCCACGATCAAGACCGATATGAATGGGATCCCTTCGGGGAGGACCATCAGGCTTCTGGTGATCACCGCCCTCGGGATCGCCCTGCTCTTCATCGGATCCCCGCTCCTTGTAAGATCGTCCGTCGCCCTTGCGGGCGACCTCGGGGTCCGGAATTCTCTGATCGGACTGTCGCTCGTCGCCGCGGGGACATCGCTCCCCGAACTTCTCACATCCATCGTTGCTGCGATCAAGCACCAGAAAGGTATCGCCGTCGGCAACATCCTTGGCTCCAATATCTTCAATATCCTTCTCATAATCGGACTGTCCGGGCTGGTGGAGCCGATACGGATGGGGGGCCTTATGAATCCCGGAGTTATCCCCGGAATGATCCTGATAACGGTGCTGGGGATACTGATCTCCCGAAGGAAAATGGGGGACCTTCAGGGGATCATACTGATCTTCGCCTACGTCCTCTTCTTTATCCTCATGCTGCCCTTCGCCTGGTGACGGGCTCATTCCATGAACCTGTCGAACCATTGCTTGAGATGCTCCAGCCTGACGATCCTTCTGTCGGTTCTCCCCATCCTTGAGATCCCGTGCGGAGAATCTGGGAACCGAAGGAGCTCGGTCGGAATCCCGAGCTTCTTCAGGGCAACGTATACCTGCTCCCCCTGCTCCATGGCGCACCTGAGATCGTTCTCGCTGTGGATGACGAGCGTCGGGGTCTTTGCGTTTCCCATGTATTTCATCGGTGACTGTTCCCAGTATTTTTTCAGATCGTCCCACGGGGGCTTTTCCGAGAACTCGTCCTGGAACATCCAGTTGAAATCGGATGAGCCCCACATCGAGATGAAATTGCTAACGGACCTCTGGGTGACCGCCGCTTTGAACCTGTCGGTCTTCCCGATGATCAGATTGGTCATGTAGCCCCCGTAGCTTCCTCCGGTGACCCCCATTCTCCTAGGATCGATATATGGGAGCTTCTCAACGTGGTCGGTCCATGTCATGACATCGTTGTAATCATGGGTCCCCCACTTCTTCCAGATGGAACCGGCGTGGTCTTCTCCGTATCCCTGGCCCCCCCTCGGATTGCAGAAATGGACGACGTACCCCTCCGAAGCAAGGTAGTAGAACTCGTGCATGAAGGTGAAGCCGTATTGTGTCCTGGGCCC
>JBLIRH010000051.1:0-16273 GCA_049472215.1 Thermoplasmatota archaeon
CGGTGATCAGAAAACCGACCACCCAGAAATAGACCATCAAACCCAGGAACGTCGAAAAACCAAAAGCATTACCACGACAACTATGGTACTTCTCCCCGTATATCACCCTTCTCCAGGCAAGGGCAAAGACCAGTGGTAATATCGCAAGAATCCCAAAAATGAAACCCATGATCGTGGAGAAGGCTGACTCCAGAGCAAGCAGGATCCCGGCGATGATCCCTTCATCCTTGGCCGCCTCGTCGCATTTTTTTGCATGATAGAAGAAGAAACCCGAAGTCGATGCTACCCGCCCGTATCCTTATACGGTCAAGGTCCAATGACGCCTCCGGACCTTGTATCTCGCCGTCATTAATGATAACGGCCTCCACCTTCAGGCGAGCACCTCCCTGCCGATCTCCAGTTTCTTCAGCTTTTCCAGGAATATGATGTTCAATATCAGTGTTAAGATCGATCCTCCAATGAATATCAGGATGATGATCAGTCCTGCCATGACATCAGTCACATCTACCGCATCGACCGAGAACAGTGCCGAATTGGCCACAATGAAACAAAATACGATCACCATCACGATAATGGATGCCAGGGTGACACCGACCGATGCTTTCCTGAACCGGGGTCGTACGAAGATCAATTGACAGATCGATGTGATCACGACCACTACCATCAATACCGACAGGGCGGAATTGGCAGCTTCAAGCTGGTCTATCTGGTCCTTTATCCCTTCCTTTTCCGATGACCAGGGGGCCCCGAGGAAAAGGTCCAGCAACGTATCCGCCTCCCAATCGGAAGCGTTGCCATGTTTGCCCCACAGGACCGGCAGCTTCTCATCTATCAGCCCGGATGTCGTCATGGCGGTGATGAATGAGAGAATGGAAAACCCGATCACCACGTACTTGACGATCCGGACCCTGTTCTCCAGTCTTTCCGTGATGTCCTTCACTTCAGGTTCGGGCTGGTATGGGGCCTCATCCTCCTCATCTTCCAGAATGATCCCCAGTACTCTCTCGCCCATATTGAAAAATCCAATTCTCATCGATTTATAGATAGCGGCGGTAACCTAGTTCACAGTTCGAGCGGAGCCCCGGCCGACCTTGAATTGATGATCATCATCTCCTTCCGTTGTGATATCCTGATCCTGACCAAGTAAAATCCGGATATCAACGCAAGGACTGCCGAGGTTCCAGTTATAGCCATGAAAATTATCTTGAAATCCCTCAACAAGGATGGTCCAAGGTACGTCAGATCATATGAGTAGGTGAATATACCCCCGCCCAACAGCACCGCAGAGCCTATGAAGATCATGATCAGGTTGGCCCAGACCAGACGTGAATTCCCCTTGACCTTTTTATCCAGAATGGACCTGATCGAAATGAAGAAGGTCAATGGACCGAACAAGACTGCGCATAGAGAGACCATGGACAGTAGTATGATCGCCATTGTTGAGAAGACTGCTCCAAATCCCAGGAAATCCTCCTCCGGATGATCCGATATGTAATCGATGTATCTTATTTCCTTCAATATTTCTGGCACGAGCAATACGATCGCCACGATACATACGATCGTGACCATAAAATGGAATATTGAATTCATCAACAGGATCTTCCTTCTTTTCTTATCGGATCCATTCAAGATCGCATGGACCTCGTCCTCCTCCAATGGGAACTCTATCGGAACTACCTTCTCCCCCATCAATGAAAATAAGGAAAAATGGGTTTATTATAGATTCGGGCGGATCAATAGAACGATCCTATACCCTTCTTCTCCTGACAAGTTGTACGATGATGAATGCAACGAATATCAACGGAATAGAAAGGATGGACCACTTTATTGCATCCCTCCTTACAGAGAGGTTCTCCACGTGTCTTTCCCTCACCGTCAGGGTATAATCGGTATCGATGTTCGTGTCCCCGAAGGGAGTCGAGTATGGCCCCCTCCAGAGATATTTCACACCGGCTCCGATGGTCAGAATGACATGATCGTCATCGGTTCTGGCGAAGTTATCGAACTTGCTCGTCCTCCCCCAGGCAGGATCGACCTGCACCCAACCGACATCATCGACGTAGAACTCCGCCCAACCGTGTGAGAACCTTGATATAACCAATTCCTCCCCTTCCTCGAACACATTTCCCCATCCCGAGATACGGCGGGCCGGGATCCCGTTCGCCCTCATGAGAGCAACGAAGAGATTTGCCATCTCTGCGGAGCCCCCCTCACCGTTCCTCAGGGTGGTAGCCGCATCCAGCTCCCCTGCGATCTGCTGGTAGTAAATGTTCTCTATGATCCATTCGTAGGTGTTCCAGGCGATCTCCCTGATATCGTCCGATCGGTCTGCGATCTGCCTGGCAACATCGATCACGGCAGGTTCATTCACGTTGATAAGCGCGCTTGCAAGAAGATATCGGTCGAGGTCCTCTTCATGCACTCCGTTCGAGGCCGACATTATATTGGTATCTATGGAGACGAGCTCGATGGTCATATCGATAGAGACATTGAACGATCCCCCGGGACCAAGCTCTTCGATCGTGTAGTGTATGAACCTGTTCCCGAACGTGTCGTTGGTGGTCCTTTCCGGTATTACAGAGGTCCGGACATCGATCACCTTCTGATGATCTCCTACGTCCACAGGCAGTCCCAACCTCAGGGGAATATTTGTGGCTGGAGCATTACCGAGGTTATCGACAACAACTGTCAGCGTGAACTTCAATCTGGTCCTCTCATAATCGTCGATATCGGGCTTGTTCAGCATCCAGAATGCCAGGGGAACCGCAGAAACAATGATCAGGAAAAGAACAATAACAGTGATGTATCTTCTTTTCATGCCCACCCCCTCCTGTCCCAATCCTGGGCCATGGCCACCTTCCTTGAAACCGGAAGGAACTGAACGTCCGGAAGTCTTTCTTCGATGAACCGAAGTCTCTTAAGAAGCCCTTCGAGGTTCGTATTCTGGATCTCCAATCCCGGCCGCTTGTTGACCTCGAGGACCATTGGACCCGATCTGTCCAGGACAATATCAACGCCCACATATCCAAGTCTGCTGGCGGCTTGTGCCTTTGCGGCCACCAGCAGAAGATCGCTCCAGTTCGGTATCCTGAGGGTCTTCAGGTCCTTCCCTGTATCGGGGTGCTTCTCTATGCTGCCTCCATGCCCCTTCCAGAAAGGATTGATGCCTCCCCCGTCTTTGATGCGCAATCCCATCCCGATCGCACCTTTGTGCATGTTCGCGGATCCGCCTGACTCGAGGGTGGGAAGCCTCATCATGCTCATTACGGGAAATCCCTCGAAGACTATCACTCTGATGTCAGGTACCCCGCTGGAATAGTAGCCGGTGAGAATATCGCTGGTGACGACCTTCTGCTCGATCAGAGCCACATCCGACCAGTCGGTCGAATACTGGCCATCCAGGATCTTGACCATGTGGTTCTTTATCTGTCCCGTGGACCAGGCTCTTCCCTTCGATGAGAAGTTCCCTCCTGCATCCTTGTCAACTACCAGAATGCCCTCTCCGCCGTAGCCGCTGGAAGGCTTGATCACGAAGCTCCGCCTCTCATTCATCACCTTCTCCGCGCAGGCTATTTCCTTCTTTGTCGATATGATGCAGTAGGTTTCCGGTGTAGGGACCTCGAGCTGATGCAGTGTTCTCTTCAATCGATCCTTCCGGATGTGGGGGAAGAGGTTCCTTGGATTATGCTTTCCGACGTATTCCCTATTTCTCCTGTTCAATCCCATTATATCTTTCGGTTTTCCGTTCCTCCACCAGGCGGGTTTGAACCTGAGATATTCCATAACTCTGACGTTCACGAACCTCGCAATAAGTACGTTCACGATAATGATCCCGGCCCAGGTCTCCGGATTCAGGGTCACGAATCTTATCAGGGGGTCGAAGCTCATAACGATGAATGACACGGTGATCACGATCACGGTACCCAGCAGCTTCTTTGAGGGTTCGATCCAGTCGATCTCCATGACCTGCATGACGAACCTGTCGGCAAGCCATGACGTTATCAGGACCGGAAAGAAGATGGAAAGCTCAAGAAGACTAAGGTGGAAAGTCTCCCCTATCAGCTCGAGAACGGTTATCGCTATTGCCGAAGCGGTTATCACGATGGCCATCCTGTGGCTTGATGACATGTTCACCCGGTGAAGAAGAAGCGAAACGACAAGGGCTACCAAGAAGATGTCCATGTAAAGGGCAAGGCCGTAAACAAGTCCGGGCTGGACCAACCCCAAGGCAACGATCGCCGGACCGAACACACCGAAAGTCCGTATTCCCACAACATTCCTCAGGACCGCGATCACGGTCCCAGCGACAATGAGTTGAAAGAAGAGCTGAGAACCTTCCAGTATTGGCTGGAAATGGTCCATGTTCAACCTGGCCCAGATTACTATGGCGAGGAGAAGTACGCTCACGGAAATGTGTAGAAAGAACTCCCTTGCCCTCAAACGGGTCCATCCCCCTCCTGTTCATTACGTTTCTTGAAGTAGGAGAAAATGGTGAACCCCGCTACAACCAAGACCGTCAATATCACGAGAAAGAGAAGCAGCCAGCTTGTCCAGGAAATGCCTTTGTCTTCCTCTCCGTCGAGAATGGTCCCTCCGTCATTGCTTACATGAACAACCTCATCAGGCAGCGTCACCTTCCATGCCAATTTACCATTGAAGTTCTCCCTTTCGACGTCGTTGTACCCGATCGTATGCCCTTTCCTTTGTTCTATCAGGTCCCTAATCCTTACGAAAACATCCCAATCCGGTCTTGTGGAGTTCCTTGGGTGGACAATGGGTCCTGTGATCCTGTCGGTATATCCGTAATTCGATCCATCAAAGGCCCTTGCCCTGTATGAATGGATGCCCGATGCCAGAGTGGCAAAGTACTGATATTGCCCTCCTGTATCGTCCATCAGAAGCCATTCGCCGTCATCGATCTCGATCTCGACCTTGGCAGGGGGAACGTTCTCCGGATGCGAATACGATACCGAGAAGATGAAGGTGGTATCCTCCAATCCCTCCTCGGGGTCCACGTCAATATCAAGGATCGGATACGAATCGGGTGAGGGGATCGATATAGTACCGATATCCACGACACCCGGATTGATCCCATCTGAGGCCACGATCCTGATCTGGTGGTCGCCGGGACCGAACTCAACCTCGAGGGAATAATTACCGTTACCGGTCGGTGACATGAACCTCCTGACACCATCCATCTCCGCATGGACGTATTCCGGCCTCTGTCCTTCGGGATCCTCATAGTGAACGGTTATCTTCACGGTGTCGGTAGTGGTGGGATCGTCCGGGGTCACTGTCCATCCGGACAGGACAGGAGCATGGTCCAACTCTGCCCTGAAGATCACCATATAGGACCATATGGAGGTGAAAGTGTCCGATACTCTTGAGGTGAAGAACTCCTTCTCACCGAAACCAAGGTCGGGATTCCTCAGGGATTCCACGAACTGGAAGACCGATACTTTGTTCCTAGGCTCCTCGCCGAGGAAGAAGAGTGACAGGACGGCATCATATGTGAAAAGCGAGGTGGAGAAGTTGTTGGGGGCCGTCATGTCCCCTGGCGATCTCCTGTAACCACCATCCGGATTCTGCGAACCGTGAATGAAGGAGACGACCCCGTTCCTATTGGTCGGAATGGAACCAAGTATGTGGAGTCCCCGTACCGCCCTGTATGTTGAAGTTAGGTCTGAATCAGATTCTCCGAAGTAGTTACCGTATCCACCATCGGTGTTCTGGAGCGATCTGAGATAGCGTATCGCACCGCTCTTGTCGAGAGGGGATTTGCCAAGAACATTCAGGGTCCTCACGGCCCTGTAGGTGTAAGCCCCCCTTGAAACATAACCGGAAGCGAAACCGAACCCGCCGTCGTTGTTCTGGAGATCCCTGACGTAATCCACCGTTCTTAGAGGATCGTCCAGGGGTTCCTCAAGCATGTTGAGGGAAAGGACGGCCCTGTAGGTCGTCTCGATGTTCGATCCAGTTTCTCCGTATCCCCCGTCGGGATTTCGCAGGGAATTGATGAACCCGACCGCTGCCTCCCTGTCCTCAGGCCATCTCCCGATCCTGTTCAAGCTGGAGATCGCGTCGAACGTGATCCTCGATGTCGAACCCAGGCCGGGGTAGTCTCCGAACCCGCCGTCAAAGCGGCTAGCCATGTAATTACGTGCGAAATCAGCGGCGGCGGCCCTGTTATATTGGCCTTGTAAAAGGTCCAAGACGATCATTGCGAAATAGGTCGTATGCAGACCCTCCTTGGTATCCAGGGAATATTCAAGGAAACCACCCGAGGGAAGTTGATTGGAGGCTACGAAGTTCGATACGTCCGCCCGCCTCGGGACCGTCTCGCCGAGAGAGATAAGGGCGGTCACAGCGTTGAAAGTATAGGATACGCGGGCCTCCTCACCCTCGGTATTGCTGAAACCCCCGGTACTGTCCTGGTTCCCCCTTATGAAACCAGAGGCCTGGGTTCTGTATGTCGGTTCTTCACCGAGCAGATCCAGAGCGAGAAGCCCTCTCTGCGTGTGAAGTACGGTCGAATCCCAGAATATTCCGGATTCTCTGTTGGTCTGGTACCCGAATCCCCCGTCGAAGTTCTGGTGGTCCTTGACATAATATTTCACCCCGTCGATATTTGGCAGGATAGATCCGATCACATTCATGGCCTCTATGACGTCGTACGTGCTCGATATATCGGCATCCCTTTCCTTGATCGAAGACCTGAAGCCGAAATTACCATATTCGAGACCGCTCACCTGGAGCCTTTCGAGGAAAGCGGTCGCACCTGTCATGTTCAGAGGTCCAGATCCAAGCTCTCTCAAGGTCTCGAGTGCTGTGAGGGTTGTCCCAGCTTTCGACCTGTCGTTATACCAGTCGCCGAAACCACCGTCCGCATTCTGATAGGACCTGACCCTATCGATCAGTACCAGCCTCTCGGGACCGGAGACCGGATCTCCGGACATGTTCATAATTGAAACATAATAGAATATGTCCCGAAGAGAGATCATCCCGTTCTCCTCGATGTTCTGGGAGTTCTGGACGAATTTATATGATACGAATGGCGAGAAAAGGTCCCCGGGTTCCACGTTCTGAGCATCGGTACCGACGGGAAATACACCTGCAAGAATTATCGAAATGAGAACCACTACGGCTGCCGCTTCCGCCCTTGACATCGTAAAAGAATGCGAATGATGATAGTTTATCATGGTCCCTATCATTTTAACATATAGGTGTAAAATGAGTATTTTTACGGAATATCTAGGCCGCCTTCCTTGCTGTCATCATCTTCCGATGGAGTCTATCGGCCTGCAGGCAGAAAGCCTCGAAATTGGCCTCGATTATCTGCGGGAAAGGCCCCCCGTCGCTCTCGATGGAGAGGAACGGCAGGTTCTTCGTGGTCTGAAGGACCTTCTTGACGATCTCGTCATTGGTGATCTCGAGCTTCCCCTCGTCGGTCATGGTCTCCGTCAGGATCGCCTCGCATACCCTGCTCGGCATGCATCCGAAGGGGCCGATGGAGATCACCCCGCAGGAATGGTCGACGATATCGGTCATCGTGACCCCCGTGGTAAGTATCGCCTCCCCTGCCATCTCCGGCGGGATCAGGTGCTTCGCGTTGTTGATGATGTGGTCGATGTCCGTCTCCTCGTACTTGTAGAGACCAGTGCTCGCGATGAGCTTCTTGATCTCCCTCTCGTACTTCCGCTGGACGGCGTTCTTGGCCTTGTTCTTCATAACCTCTGTCAACGGATGAGGGGACACGTTGTAGCGGTTCTGCACCATCCAGTCGATGTAGTACATCCATTCGTGGACGGGGCTTACCTTGGTCACGAATCCCTTGTCGGCCAGCCTCTCGGTGATGTACCTTCTGGATATGGCATCGTGCCGGACGAAGATCTCACCGACAAGGGTAACCACCTTCGCATCGTCGATCCTTCTTTTGACGGGGATCTTCTTCAGGTTTGATACAGCGGTCTCCAACGCACCCCTGATGACCTTCCAGTCCTTGTTGATGGTCTTCATCGTTGACTTCAGACCGCCAAGCTCTCCCTTCGTCCCGGTCCTCATCATGGCATCGAGGATCCTCTGCCATTCCCGGTCGAAGACCTTGATGGCCTCCTTCCTGTCAATAGCATTTGCCATGAGCATGTTCCTGACGTCCTCGAGGACATCGGAGATTATCACGATGAACCAGATCTTCAAAAGGGCCGCATTCCCCAGACCCCCGTAGCCGTCCTCCGAGGTAAGGGCGAGAACAGCAACGTTCTCCAGCTCGAGGTTCTTTGCAAGAAGTTGGAGATATATATGGTACTGGCCGAACCTGCAGGGACCGTTGGCCGTGGGCATGAAATAGACCATGACCTCGTCGCTGTTAGGCTCCCGGTACTTGAGATACTTCAGCATACTTCCCGTGGTCACCATCATGGGGAGACATTCCTTGCCGCTGGTGTTGGACTTCCCTAGCTTCAGGACCTCTTCGTCCGCAGGCGGGAGCGCCAGCGAGTTTACACCAACTGACCTGAGGAACTGAGCGGCCCCTTCCGTTCCGAGGTCCCCCATGGAGGGGAACACGATCCGGACACGGGGGTCGAACATTCCCAATTTCTCCCCCGCTGAGGTCGTTATCACCATCTTCTGGTCTATTAGTTCGGCCTTCGCCTGTCTGAAGCCCTTCTTCTTCTTTCTGATCTGCTCTTGCTCCTTGAGCTGCCTGTATCCCCTGAAGATGTCGATCGCCGCCTCGATCCTGGTCTCGAGACCGGCATCGGCAGTATGGCTGTCGAGTTCGAGCGTGAGAGAAGGCTTCATCCCCATGATGTCCCTGAAGTAGGTTATAATGTAGGAATCGGGGCCACAGCTGAAGTTAGTTATGAATGTCCCGAAGAGCTGCGGATGTCTCTCCACGATATTCGCGGCCTTGAGGATCATCTGCCCCATGGACCAGTACATATGCGGGTATTTCTCCTCGTCGTCGTAGGTCAGAAGGTCATAGGGTATCACCATCAAACCCCTGGATGCGATCTTCTGGGGGATCCCCATGTTCGCTTCCTTGACGAATGCGTTGTAAGGCCTTCCAAAGAGGACGATCGCAAGTTTCGAGGGATCGCTCTCAAGTTCCTTCATCGCCTCGCGGCCGATCTCCTTGAACCTCTTGAACAGAGCTTCCTGCCTCTCAACCGCTTTATCGAAGGCTGCGTTCGCCTCTTTTCTGGAGAAACCCAGGTCCCTGCCTATCTTCACCATAACATCGCGGGCCTTATCAAGTCCCAGCATCATGTTGATAGTGTCCGTGATGAGCTTCACACCGCTTTTTTCGATCTGCTGTTTGAAGGTCTGCCTCAGATAGAAGGGCTCGCACTGGGTCAGGGGACACGCCTGGGCGGCCTTATGACCGTTCGGAACATGTATCCCTCTGATATGGGGAAGGAAGATGTGATCCGGCCTCTTCTTCAGCAGGTCCATGAACATGCCGTGCGTTATCTCGGCTGGATAGCAGAAGGGCGCCCCTATAAGGTCCGTTCCCTCTTCATCGACGTTCTCGGAAAGGAGCACTTTCATTCCGAGCCTTGTGAAGAAGGTGTGGAACATGGGATAGTAGGTCGCCATGAGGTAGGTCCTGTTAATACCGATGGTCTTTGCACCGGGCTTGAGATCAGTATTGGTATCGACGAAGTCACTGAAGACAAGCCTTTCCCTCAGGGATGTCAGGTTGAGCTTCTCGACATCGTAGTTCACCGAATGCCTGAGATTGTAGTAGCGGTTGCAGGCCCCACCGAACGGATAGACCTTATCCTCGATCTTAATTCTGGCGACCTCGCATCTCAGGTCGCACTTCTCCTTTCCGCCCTGACAGGTGAAGGGTTCAAGGTATTCCACCTCCCTTTCGGCAAGTTCCCTCAGGTCGAAGGCTCCTTCCTTGATGAGCCCTTTCTCGATCCTCTCCTTGATGGCCAGGGCGACTCCGTAGGCTCCCGCAAGGTGCGGCATGGGGGGAACGATGACCTCCTTCCCCGTCAGTGAAGCCATGGCGATGGGGACCGCCCTGTTAAGGCAGACCCCTCCCTGCATGAAGACCTTCTCGCCTACCGGCCTGCTTCCCTTGACCCTGTTGGTATAATTGATACAGATGGAATAGACCAGACCAGCGACTATATCCTCCCTGTCCATCCCCTCGTGGGATGCCCTCTTTATATCGCTGCTTATGAAAGCCGCACACTGGTCATTGAAGTTCGGGGGGTCCTCGCCCCTCATGGCTACATCGGCGATGTCCTTCATCTCGATGCCCAGGGTCTCCTTGGCCGATTCCTCCAGGAAGGACCCGGTGCCTGCGCTGCAGGCCTCGTTCATGGCATAGTCCGAGGGCACTCCGTTGGTTATGTAGGTGTACTTTGCATCCTGGCCCCCGATCTCGAAGATGGTGTCGACATCCTTGTCGAAATGGACCGCGGCGGTTGCATGGGCGATGATCTCGTTCAGTATGCCGTCCGTCATTGCATGCAGACCTGCGATCTGCCTGCCAGAGCCGCATACTCCGAGCCCCACGATGTTGAGAGGCACGTTAACCTGCTCGGAAAGTGCCGTATAGCATTTTCTGGAAGCTCCAACTGGATCTCCAAGGGTCCTCAGATAGATCGATGCCAGGACGGCATTGTCCTCGGTCCTCAGAAGCACGGCCTTGGTGGTGGTGGAGCCGACGTCCAGACCGATGATGCACCGGTCGTTCTCCCTCGCCTGCTGAACGTTCATCTCCTTGAACTTCACCAGGTTTTCAAAGAGCGACAGTTTCGGAAGGTGGTCGAAGGAGGACCGGTCCTTGAAATATAACTTATCGACGCCCTGGAAGGGTTTTGTCTCGTGCCGGAGCGCCCACAGGGCTGCTCCAAGGGCTTCGAAGTAAGGGGCCGATCCGGGAATGTCGAGACCTTTAACCTCTTCTCTCAGGAACTCCACCATGAGATGGTTCTGGGAGGTCCCGCCCACTATGAGGATGTCCTCCTTTGGGATCTTCTTCAGGAGTTCGATGATCTTGTGCCCCATCATCTCGCAGAGTCCGGAGACCACCTGCCCTTTGGGGATACCCTTGTTCGTCGCATGGGTGCAGTCGCTCTTGCAGAACACGGTGCACCGGCTGGACAAGCGGTGGGGGTCAGCGTTCTTTCCCTGCTCCATGGCCTCGTTGATCGTGAGCCCCATCCTCCTTATCTGCTGGAGAAAGAACTCCCCCGTTCCTGAGGCGCACTTGCTTCCGGTGTGCACGTCGGTGATCTTGCCTTCCTCGTCGAGAACGTAGACCATGAAGGTCTCCCCCCCGGCGCTCACGATGGCATTATACCTCTTCCCGTGCTCGTTCACGAACTCATAGGCATGCTCGACGGCCTCCGGCTCGCTGATGGAGGAGAGATTGACCAGCTCCCTGAAGCGCCGGCCGGTGACGGCGATCCGATCGAACCGGCTCATATCCCTCGCTCTGATATGCTTCGCAAGGATCCTTTTTGGGTCCCCCTCGTGTGGTTCAATGACAGTGCTCTCTATGACCGGTCGGTTTTTCTCACTGTCGCGTCTCATCTCGACGAGTGTCACGGTCGAACCACCGAGACATATCCCCAGAACTCTCATTTTGAAAACACCCTGTTCCTTTGTCGGACCGAACCGTTCAAAGGTCGACGACCGGGGCCATAAAAAAGATACTGGTATATAACCTCATTGTAAAAGCCCGTATATTTTTATTTCAGACCTTGACCAGCATCGCTCCGATAGCTCCCATGAACTGGGACCTTTCGGGGACCACTACTTCAACGGAAAGCCCGTCCCGCAATGTGTCGACGAGACCCTTGCATGCGGATACCCCTCCGGTAAATACGACGGTATCCGCGGGGAACATTCTCAGATAGGGACGCACCCTCTCGTATATCGAATAGATGACACCGCTCGCGAGCTGGTCCTTGGTGGCTCCCTCCATCATCAGGGAGATGAGCTCGGTCTCGGTAAAGACTGAGCAGGTTGATTCCAGCACCTTGCTGTCACCCCTAAGAGAGCCAAGGGCCTCGACGCTCATCCCGAGCATCTCCCCCATCTTCTCCAGGAACCTTCCCGTTCCGGCGGCACATTTGTCGTTCATGTGGAAATCCCTGATCCCTCTCTTTTCGACCCTGACGACCTTGAAGTCCTGGCCGCCGATATCGAGCAGGGTGAAATCTTCCATCCGCGTCGTCCTGAGCACCCCCAGAGTATGCGCCCTTATCTCGGGGACCTTTCTGGCATGGGCCACCCTGTTCCTCCCGTACCCGGTGGTGACCACATCGTATCCTTTCAGTTCATCGATGATGCCGCTGTAGATGAAATCTGCGGTGTCCATTATTTCCGTCCCGATACCATCCCCATGTTCATAAGAGGCCTTCGTTGACCTCGAGCCAATATCCAATCCGATCCTCCGGCCAGGCTCGAGGTCCTCGAGGAACGCGAACCCGGACATCAGCCCCCCTCCTTCAGAATATCCAGGAACGCCTCTATCCTGATAAGCGTCCTCTCGTCCATGGGGCCGGGCAGGTTCCCTTCGACGGTAAGAAGGGGAAGGTCCAGCTCCTTTCGGAAGATGATATCGTCGATCTGTCTGTGGCAGAAGGACTGGACGTAATGGATTATCCCGTCCACCCCGCGTCTGGCCGTCTGCTCCCTGATATCCGCTACCCTCGATGAGATATCATAGGGGTAGGTGTAGTTGAGATACCTGTCGATCCAGTCCCCGGATCCGGAAGGCATCGCAAACTGTCTCTGGACCTCGAAGAACACGGTCCTGCCCCCGAGGGACTCTATCCTTGGAAAGAAGTCCGTGATGATGGGCGGGACGCCGATATATGCAAGCCTGATCCCGTCATCCTGAGGTTCCCTTTCCTCGGCCCTGGCAATGAGCTCCTTTATCCGGAGCTCCCATGCGGTTGGTCCGGGGTCCATGTCCGATGTCGATACAAGGGCAGTGTGCGCTTCCTCCGCGGTCACCTTCAGCTCCTTCCACCTCAACTCATCCACATGGGACGCCAGACCGCGCAGCTCTTGGACCCTGTTCGCCTCCCCTTTCGCTTCATTGTATGAGCATCCAAGGAAACGGCAGAGCTCCTCGACCTCACCAACAAGATCATCCCTGGACCTGTTAAATGGGTATGAGAAAGGATGTACCGGCATCCCTTCGCGGGAAAGGGTCTCCAGAAGAGATTCCGTGTTCGAGCAGTCTCCTCTCACAACCCCGACGACCGCATCCACCTTCGAGGATGCGGAATGCAGACCTTTGATCCATGTGCATATGTTTCGGGGAAATCCCCTGACCTGCGCTTCCTCGACAAGCTCCACCGGTACAGCGGACCGTATGAACAGGTTGTTCAGATCCACGGGACGGGCGCCCGAAGCGAAGAACGGCTCCAGGGGTACCGTGGTCGTGATGCCGATCCTACGGGGACTTGCCATGGGTCTCGTTGTAACCGAGGTCGAAGGCCTTAAGGTTTACTTCAAGGGACTTGCTCGGAACCGTCTTCTCCACCGCCTCCCGCACCTCCTCGTAGGTGAAGGGTATAGCATCCGTACCGAGTAGTGCACCGAGGAGCACCACGTTGGCAGCTCTCTCGTTCCCCGCTTCCTTGGCGCATTTCTTCGCAGATAGCGGGAATACACATTTGAGATGTCTTCTCATCTCCTCGAGGACCGCCTCGGGCTCGGGGTATTTCTGCCCTCCGGAACTCACCGACGTCGGTCTGATGGGATCGGTGGAGACCACGACAATGGTCTCCTTGGTCAGCTGGTTCCTGGCCCTGTAAAGCTCCAGCGGCTCGAAACCCACCATTACGGTGATGTCCTGACCGAAGGGGAGCGGGGATATCGTATCTCCCAGCCTTATGGTAGTTTGTACCACACCTCCTCTCTGGGCCATTCCGTGGATCTCGGAAACGATGATGGGTATGCCCTTCTTGAGGGCCGCAGCGCCGATTATCTTCGAGACTGTCAGGGCTCCCTGTCCGCCGACCCCTACGAGATGAATGGTGCAGGCATTCTGGTTCAGGTGTGCCATCTTACTCACCTCCCTTTTCCTTTACAGGCCCCATCGCGCCGAACGGGCACACCTGCGGACAGACACCGCAGGACCAGCAGAGGTCAGGATCGATGAAATGGTCGTCCCCGATCTTGTAGAAGGCGGGGCAGGCGAAGATCTTCGTGCAGGTGTCGCAGTGCGTGCACTTGTCCTGGTATACCTGGTATTTCGTCCTCTTGATGTTCCGTTTCCTGAGCTCTCTCTCGAGCTTGAGCGCACATGGAGACTTCGTGATGACCACGGAAACCCCGTCATGGGCGAGGGCCTCTTCGAAGGCCTTCTGGGTCTCCTTCACCTTAAGGGGATTCACGGTCCTCACGAACTCCACCCCCACACCTTTGCAGACCTTCTCGATGTTGATCGCAGGGGCCTCGTCCCCCATCCCGTCCTCCGGAAGGCCGGGATGCGGCTGGTGGCCGGTCATCGCGGTGGTGGCATTGTCCATGATGTTGAGGACGAAGCGGTGTTTGTTGTGCACCGCGTTCACAAGCGGCGGGATACCCGTGTGGAAGAATGTGGAATCACCCATGAAGGCTATCACCGGCTCGTCGACGACCCGGGACAATCCGCCTGCGGAGCCGGCGGAGCTTCCCATGCAGATGAGAAGGTCTCCGGTCGATTGGGGAGGCTGGATTCCCAGTGTGTAGCAGCCGATATCGTTGGGGTAGACGGCCTTGCCTTTTGTGGCCCTCTTCACGGCCAGGAAAGCAGCCCTGTGAGGGCAGCCGGCACATAATACGGGGGGTCTCGGGGGTTCCGGAAGCGATCCCCATTCGATGGTCTCTTTCTCGGGGACCTCTATACTGCGCCCCTCACCCTCGAGGGCGGAAGCGATTCCCTTCAGAACGATATCGGGATTGTACTCCATCGGCCTGGGGAAGTGTCCATCCCTCTTTCCGAGGACCGTCGTCGGGACATCCCTTTCCTTCAGGATCATCTTGACATATTCCTCCAGGTACATCTCCCCCTCCTCGACGGTGAGGACGAGGTCGCATTCCTGACAGAACTCGGAGATCATGTCATCCGGGAGAGGGCTCGTCATGCCGAGCTTCAGGACCCTTGCTTCCACTCCGAACTCGATGTTATCGAGGACCTCCATGACGTAATTGTATGAGACACCGGAGGTTATCAGTCCAAGTTTCAGGTCGCCCTTGGTGTTCTTCTTGCCCGGGGCGATCACCTTGTTCAAGGGGGAGACCTCGGATTCCTTTTCCATCTCCTTGATGATGTCAAGAAGGACCAGATGCCTCCTTCGGGCGTTTGCCGGGACCGTCACGAACCTCATGAGGTCCTTCTCGAAATGGACCCTTCCCGAGGGCTTCCTTATCTCTCCGAGTTCGATGACACCCCTTACATGGTTCATCCTTGTCGTTGTCCTGAAAAGTACCGGCATCTCGAATTTCTCCGAGATCTCGAAGGCGTAATGCATCATCTGCCTCGCCTCCTCGGGCGAGGAGGGCTCTACCATGGGGACTCCGGACATCTTCGCGAAGTAGCGGTTGTCCTGTTCGTTCTGTGACGAGTGACAGCTTGGATCGTCAGCTGAGAGTACAACGAACCCGGCCCTTACGCCGGTATATGCGAGCGTCATAAAGGCATCGGCGGCCACGTTGAGGCCAACATGCTTCATGAAGGCGAAGGACCTCACGCCGGCGACCGCCGCAGCGGCTGCTGTCTCGAACGCCACCTTCTCGTTCGTGGAGAACTCGAAATAGATCCCGGCCCTCTTGGCCACCCTGTGCAGGGTGTTCCCTATCTCCGAGGAGGGGGTTCCAGGATAGGTGGCGGCGACCGAAACACCTGCCTCTATTGCAGCACGGGTGATCGCCTCGTTCCCCAGGACCAGTATCTTTTTTCCAGGCTTATCTTCCAGTATGGGATGCATTTTCATACCAACTCCCTGTGAGCATTTTCACCGTGATATCCTTTGTGTAAAGGACCTAACCTTCTTTATTCTCGGCCCTCTCATGGGTGATCTTTTCCAGGAACAGCAGTTCCTCCCAATTCGTATCGAGCTCCTTCTCGAGCTCGTTGATCAGGCTATCCGGCATATGCTTGAACCTGCCCTGCTTGTAGAGATAGTCCTTGAAGGGCGTTTTCTTCGGGTTCATGTTGACGGTGTAGACGCCGTTCTCTATCTCGTACAGGGCAAAGGCCCTCGAGGACATCGCTTCCTTTGTGATCTTGACCGTCAGGCCCGGG
>JBLIRH010000052.1:0-16191 GCA_049472215.1 Thermoplasmatota archaeon
GTCCTATTCGCTCTATCTCGAGAAGGTCGAGGAGTGGTGGAGAAGGTCGATCTCCCCGGAATGGCTGGACCTTCGGAACAGTTCCATGGCCCTTCTCCAGCAGGAAGCCGAGCTTCAGGAGATCATACAGCTAGTAGGGCCCGATGCACTTCCGCCCTCCCAGCAGGTCACCTTGGAGACAACAAGAATGCTGAGGGAGGATTTCCTTCAACAGAATGCCTTCCACGATGTTGACTCGTTCTGTCCCGAATCGAAACAGGTCGAGATGTTGAAGGTCATCCTGCTCTTCGACGAACTGGCGCAGAAGGGTATCTTGAGAGGGGTCTCCGTGGATAGCATCAGAGGCGCAAGATGCCGTGTTTCAATATCCAGGATGGCAAAGATGCCCAATGAGACCTTTGCTCAGCGTGTAAAGGAGGTAAGGGAGGAGATAAGCAAGGAGCTCCTTTCCTTCTGAGATCGGTGATCCTTCATCGATACCCTCATCGATAATAAGTACGCATAATTAATAAGGTACCTGTTATTTAATCCACTACGTTCCTGTCCCATTGAGGGTGATCCGAATGGCCGATATTATGATAGTTGACGACGAACCGACGATACAGCAGCTCATGTCCATAATCCTCGAGGATATGGGGCATAACGTGATTGCACAATCCCTCAATGGTGAGATCGCGCTGCAGACCTATCAGGATATGGAATCCAAACCCGACCTTCTCATAATCGACCACAGAATGCCCATCATGTCCGGGACGGACCTGGCCCAGGCAGTTCTGGACCTTGAATCAAAACAGAGGATCCTCTTTTTGACCGCGGATGAATCTGTCAAGGAGACCGTCAACAAGCTCGGGATAAGGAACTTTCTGGAAAAACCTGCTGACATCGACACTATTAGGGATGCTGTGACCAAGGCGCTTTCCTGAATCATTTCCTTCGGATCTTCTGGACCTTCTTCTTTGCCCTTTTCTTCTCCTTTTCGAATATCTCACTGTCAATGGCCATTGCCACATCGAGGGGCATAGATGACACCTCGGCCTGTTTTCCGATCCCATCGGACCTGACCGCGGCCCTTAGCGAATCCATCAACTTGGGTACCGCTGATCTTGGCAGGATTATCTGCGTGCTGGCGATGTAATAGGGGCCCCCTACTCCTTCGATCACTTCATTGTACATGTGGAGACGCAGGTCATCCTCTGTCCATTGTGGAATTGCTCCGGTTACATAATGGCTCCTGTGGTCAGAGGATCTGACGATCTTCATGATCTCTTTTTTAACACCCTTCTTTGTCTCTTCCTGGGCCATATCCGGTCACCCCTGCGGTTTTTCGATCGATATGCACCTGGGGCCGTACCTCAGATGTGTTATCTGTATGTCCGGAAGTTCAGTGGTCCTATTTACCAATGCAGCTTCCCAGATATCCTTGTGGATGCTCTTTGCAATGACGTATGCTCTTTCACCCCTGGGTGTGATGTGGTAGAAGGAGTAGTCCCTCCTCCCCTCCTCGTTGTGGAACTCCTTTTCAACAAGGCCGTTCCTTTTCAAGATGTTAAGGTGATATGCTGCTGTGGTGGGTCCGATCCCGACCTCCCGGACAATGTCCTTGAAGCTGGCACCTTCCCGTATGTTGGTGTAGAGCAGGTCTAGTATGGTCACCCTGATAATATCCTTGAAAGAATACAATATTGATATTATATCATCATTATGGTTCGTATCGAACATGGTCCAAGAGCTCCAGTATTTTTTATTTGATACTAATTGAATGTATTCAAAATTATTTGAACTTTTTTGTAGCATTGCGGTTAATGACAACCATTTCTTGAAAAAATCGGGGGTTTCTTATGGAAAAATGTGATAGGAGGGGCAAAATCCTTATATACGTCACAACTCCACTATGGTAATATCCAAAAGGTCCGGTAGAAAAGCGGTCCTTGGAGCTGAAAACGGGAAATAAATTATAAATCCGAAATAGGAGGGCGAGAAGATGAAGATCAAATTGATGGCGACCGCATTGGTCGCCCTGATGATATTCTCCGGTATCGGGATCCTCGTGGGAGGGTCCGAGGGAGGATATGTTTTAAATGGTCCCCCGACAAGGGCGGATTACAGATATTTCATAGGATACGTTGGAAACCTGACTCCAGAGAACCATGACGATGTCAACCTTTCCAATGTCCTGCAGGTCACGGGGACTGACACAGGTACCCAGCCCCCGACAACACTCGGACCTTTCAATGCTACGTTCAATGAGACCACCATGGAATTCGTAGCTGAGGTCGACATCACGAACCATGACCAGACCGTTCCATGGAGGATCGAGCTGCATGACAGGTACGGATGGAATGAGACCGGAGGCGGAACGATCAACATTCTGACACCTACCAACTGGACCAAACCCATTCCTTCGCCGGAATATCTTCCAAACGGAACCCTGGATTATTTCCCGGGTAAGTTCGGAAATCTCTCACTGACGATATACAACGGAACCTCCGGTGAGCCTCTTGAAGGGGTCAGGTTCCATTTCTTCAAACATTGGCCCTTCAATTCCGACGAATCCGGTCTCGAGACCGATGCCAATGGCGACGTGTTCTTCAAGGACATGCAGATGGGCCTTGAGGGTACGGATAACAGTATCCAGATATTCTTCGACATGCCTCATTTCAACACCAATGACGGTTCCGGTTTCGTCCGACGGGTCCTGAAGGAAGGACAAACCGCCCACTACGACATAACCTTGAAGGAGGACCCGCTTGTCCGTTCGTTCTTCCCTGCCGACGGATCCACAGGTATCAAGACCGATAGGAACCAGGTCGGTCTATTCGTGCAGTTCCATTCGGCTATGAACCTTAGCTCGGTAAATTCCAATACCCTCTTCCTTGAGAAGGTCGGAGGGGCGAAGGTCGACCTCGATTATTCGTGGAGTTCCGGGAACCAGTTCGTGACATTGACCCCCCAGGCGAACCTCGAATACAATTCAACCTACCGGCTTACCGTACTGCCCAGGGTCCAGGAATCGACGGAGGACGAACCTCTCTGGAGGACCTTCACGACGACGTTCACGACCTGGAAGAAGCCACCTCTGATCAGCGGAACGGTTCTGATCAACGGGACCACCGATCCCGCCCCAGAAGGGACCACCATCCAGGTGGATGGCCTCGAGTTCGAGCTGGTGGATGGTTACTTTACCATGGAGGTGAGGGAGGATTACGAGCACACCATCACAGTATGGGGGCCAACTGTCGGAGATGTCGACGAATACCTGTACTACGGGGATCGAAGCGATCCATACAAGTTCACGATACCGCGCGGATATGAGCTGACCATCGATGAACTCGTTGTGCACGAACATCCGACGAGGTCCGTTATCATAAGTGTCGTCAATGAAGATGAGCAGCCGATGAGGGATGTGAACCTTCTGCAGTTCATCACAGGTGAGACCAAGGTCACCGATGAAACAGGCCAGGTACAGTTTGATAATATCAGGCTCGACCTGGCGACACCGTTCAAGGCGACATTCCCCAACTTCTACGACATGTCGTTCCCCGTACATCCGGGGACCGCAAGTCCGACGATCAAGAACATTACACTTCTTGAAAAACCCCTGCCCGTTGAGATACTCGCGATCGGAGAGGTCTACATTCCGCTCGAGGACGAGGTGATCATCGGGGTTGACAACTATATCAGGCTGGATTTCCCCAACAACATGGAAACCGAGACGATGAGCACGGACAATATCAAGATCATCGGGCCCGGAGGTTCCGAGGTCCAGATCGATGTTTTCAACGAGACCAGCACCTACAAGAAATGGCGCGTGGTTCCCAGGGCAGACCTGGCTTACAATGCCAAATACACATTGCTCGTCAGTGAGAGCATCTCTGAGGTTGGAGGGAACAATCCGTTCTGGCGCGACCTCAGGATCGTGTTCAATACGGAAAAGCTTCCGAGCGCAGCTATTAACGGAAGGGTAACCATTAACGACAAGGGTGTGGAAGGAGTAAGGATCGAGGTCTATTACGAGGGAACAATGCTGAGATCCGGATACTCCGAGGCCAACGGAGCTTATCTCCTGGACGTCAATATGAACCAGCTCCAGCTATTTCCTGTGACAATTGTCGCCAACGGAAGCGAACTCGGTCTTTCCACAAATTCGGTGGAGCAAAGGACCCTTAAGGCGGGATATGCGATCAACAACACTGATTTCTCCCTTGAGCGCCTGGAGGATTGGTTCGCAGTGATATATCCAAAGGATGAGATGGGAAGGATGGTCGTTGATGGCTCAATCACGATCCGGTTCGGCCAGGAGCTTGATCGTACAGATATGGTCTCTTTCATGGAGAACTTCACCCTCGGTTCCCCCTCGAAGGAACTCGATATTCAGGTCTCGGAGGACGGGAAGACCGTTACACTGAAGCCAACCGAAGCCCTGGACTACGATCAGAGTTATGTTCTATCGATATCCAACTTCGCCGATGGAGAGTTCTACCGTGAACTCCTGACGATGGAGGGAAAGAAAGCTTTGATCCGGGGCGAGGTCATGGAGATACTGACCGAACTGAAACCGATCGAAGTTATCCTTACGACACCGGACCAGTCAGACATTGCAAATGACACGGTTCCGCTGGATATTCAGATATACCTGTATTTTACAAACTATGTCGTGGACAGGGATATTGTTGAATCCAACTTCCAGCTGGTGAATGCCGACACGGACACACCGGTAGGTAATCTGTCATTCACCTGGGCGACGACGGGGAGGTCCGTGGGGATCGACCATGATGACTTCGAGCCCATAAGCGAATACATGATCCTGCTTCCCGAGGGAGAATACGGGACCAACGGTGCAAGGATAAGGTCTCCTTTCCTCGTATACTTCACCACGATCGCGGTGGAGGACAGGACCTTCTTCCCGATAGACAACTTCCCGACAACCGAGCAGTCGCCCGGTCTGATCACCGTGACGGCGGAAAATACCAAGGGAAGGCCCATCAGGATCTCAGTAGCAATAAGGTCGACCGTCAATCCATCGGCAGAGTACGAAGAGATCCTCAACTTCACACTTGGCCCCCTTGAAACAAAACAGGTCACGCTCGACTTCACGGGAAAGGAGAGGGGCGAGTACCAGGTTCTGATAACTGCCTTCGACGGGATCAAGGGCGCCAGGCTGAACTCCTACACTAGGAATATCTTCATAGGGGAACCCGGTGAGGACGGGGGAGGTCCTCCATGGCTCATCATAATCATAGTGATAGCGGTGATCGCCATCGTCGTCATACTGGGTATCTTCTTATACATGCAGAGCAAGAAGACCGATATCGAGGAGGAGCTCAAGGAGGAGTTCGAGTGTCCGGAGTGCCATAACCTCGTAGGTTCGGATGATACAGTATGCCCGCATTGCGGTGCCGAGTTCGAGGAGGAAGCTTATAAATGCCCCAAGTGCGGCAACATGCTCGATCCGGAGGACGATGAGTGTTCCGAGTGCGGATACGATTTCTCCGACCAGGACAAGATGGAGCTTGAGGATGAGGAGGAGGATGAGGATATCAGCGAGATGTACGAGGAAGGGGAAATGGAGCTCGATGAGGAGGAGAATGAGGAAGAGTTCGAGGAAATGGACGAAGATGAGGAAGAAGAAGAGGAGGATTGATACCTCAAATAAATCCAACGTAGGGCGGACCGTTGCCGTCCGCCCTACGAATATTTTTTATTCATATCCGGTCTTATCAACGATAGCGTTTGAATTTCCATCGAGGTGCTAAAATGTCATTCGGTAGGTCCGTGGCGAGCGGAAGAATATTGGTAATGGCGATCCTGTTGATTCTTTCAGCATCAACACTGATTCTTATGAAGAACAACGATGTAGTGGCTGATGAAGTGATCGGGACCCAGGATGCTTGGATCATCGGAAAGGTCGTGAACGGAGAAGCAGGTATGAAGGTGTCATGCCTTTCAATGAAGAACCTTCCCCCCCCTCAACTTCCCACACAACTAACCTTCACAGGGACGACCGATGCTTCTGGCAACTTCAACATTACTGTGGATTCAAACGCCTGGGGGTCGCCACCTGACATAAATCCCTACAGCGTTCTCGTCAATTCCTCCTATTACAAGGAGATGATATCTGGCAATAATATTCATACGTTCACGGAATGGATATTCCCAGGGAATGTAACCCAAGTTCCCCCGGGAACACTGATAGCCCGGGATTATGCAACCTCCAACCTTACTGTGAAGATCCTCAACAGGACCAGCGGAGAACCCCTTCCAGGAGCGAGGGTCGAAATCGGTTACAAGCAGAACATTCCCACCCCGCCCTTCCCCCTTGCGAAGGCCACAAATTCCAGCGGTGAGGTCTACTATCCGAAGGTAAGATCGATAAACACGAGTATCGAGGCTACCAGGGCGAATTTCCGCCCCCTATCAGATACCGAACCGGATGATTATACTATCGTCGATGAAGGAGGTGAATCATCCACAGTCTTCGAACTTGTGGAGAAATCCTGGCCTTTCACGGTTCTTGTCGGTAGCGAGGATGTTAACCACTCTCAGCCGATCCGGATCGATTTCAGGAGGACCATGGACCATGCCTCGATCCTCAAGACAGGCAACTACGGGTTATGGAAAGGAGAAGGGATGGTACCGGTTCCATTCAAGCTCACATCCAGGGACAGCGACAGGATGGTGGACCTTGAACCCATAGATGACCTCGATTTCAACACCTCGTACATCATCAGGATAGAACCCTACCTGCTGGACGAAGGTGCAATGAGGCCTCTATGGAGGGCCATGACCGTGACGTTCAAGACCGAACTTCCGCCCGGGTCGATCACGGGCAGGCTGGTCAATGCTAAGACCCTTGCGCCGGCCGAAGGACTGTTCGTGAGGGTCCTGGACCAGCTGTCGATAACGGATGTTAACGGGATCTTCGATTTCCCAGTTGTACCTGCCGGGACATACAGGCTCGATGTGGATGAGAGCTATCTATTCAATAGCACCACCATGCCCGGGACCAAGGTGGAGAAGGGTGAAAGTCTGGATCTCGGTGATATTCCGATCGGACCAAAGAAATGGGGTTCTCTGAAGGTAAAGGTTTTTTCGGACGGGACCCCTCTTGAGGGTGCCTGGGTCCAGGTCGTGGACGACCTTATACGTGAAGAGAAAATGAATCTTACAACAGATAAGGCTGGAGAGGTACTTTTCCAGTACGTTGTCGCCGGGGTGGTCACGGTGGATGCCTCCGCACCCCATCATAATAGGAGGGGCGATATGGCATTGGTGCCGGAATCCGGTCAGGGGTACCTTGAGATAGACCTCATCGAGGACACGCTTCCTGTGTGGGTGGAGGCAGTTAACAAGAACCCCGATGGAACAGTTGCCCCCGGATCGAACTTCCTTGTTCACCTACCTGAGGCCGTAAAGTTCTCCTCTCTCAACGTTACTATCTGGAGCACGGACGATGATGGGATCGCATCATCGAAGGTCCCGCTGTCCATCGAGGCCGGACAGGACGAACTGACCTATATCGTCAACCCGGATACACAGCTGCCAATGGAGAAACCCTATGTATTGATCGTATCCCAGGAACTTCTCTCACTGGATGACTCGTCCCAGCTGCTTTGGAGGGATCTCCAATTTTTCTTCCGGACACCTGACCTGCCTATGGTCCATATCGATGGGACACTGCTCTTTGAAGGCAAGGTGATCCAGGGGTATTCGGTTGGTTTCGGATCCTTCCTCGCAACCACCGATGCCGAGGGATATTTCAATATCTCCATTGATCCCGAAACTGCAATGGTTTCTAGCACTTTTTCAGCGAACGGAAGCCAGTACGGATACGGCACGTTCGATCTCCAGCTGGAACTCGATGCTGGGGATGTCCGCCATCTCGGAACGATCGATCTGTTCCACATTCCAGGTTGGTACACGGTGGTCCCTGCTCCGGGAGAAGTTAACGTAGATCCTTCGGCGGTTATCATCTTCACCTTCAAGGAGCCGATAATTGTTCCCAATGAAGACCGTTTCAACAGATTGCTGTCTGTTGTTCCGGAGGGCCTGAGCGCACCCGTTGCCGGGGAGTATGTCATCGGGAGCGAAAACAGAACGGTAACCTTCACGCCAGGGAGCCTCCTGGAACCCAATACTGTCTACAACATCAGGATCTCCAAGGACCTTATGCGATGGGACAACGTCTCGATGTTCCCTCTGGGGAACAGCACCAATTTCAAGGTCAAACCACCTGCCATAACCGTAGAAGTCCTTGAGCCGTCCGATCCTCAAGGGATCCCCATCGACAGCAGCATACGGCTGGCGTTCTCCTATGATGTCGAGAAGGAAATGGTGGAGGATAGCATCGAGTTCCTCCCCGATGTGGAAGGGATCAGGTTCGGATGGACTTCGGGGTCCGAGGTCCGAATATGGGCATATTTCCAGGTATCGACCGAATATCAGCTCAAGGTGAGGGCCGGTATCCACGGTATAGACGGCGAGCCTCTTCCGGCGGATTTCTCCTATAATTTCACAACTGGTACAGGCTACGGCCTGGACCATGACATCGGCAGCCCGCAGATATTTCCGGCTCCGGAGAACGGTTGGAAGTTGGGGGAGAACATTCGTTTCTCCGGGGTCGTTTCGGATTCAGCTGGATACGAGATTAACATCCGGGTGACAAAGGACGGTTCCGTGGAAAGGGAGGCAACGACCACAGTATCCGCAGACGGGACCTGGAACTTGAACATCAGTGCCCCCGATGAAGAGGGCAGTTACACACTGGTCGTCGAGATAGCAATGCCGGGAGGTCCGGTGGCCGATGACGCCACCTTCGATGTCGAGGTCAGCAAGGAGGGTGCATCTACCCCCGATGATGGCAATACAACATTGATAGTGATCATAGTGATAATCATCGTGGTCATTGCAGTGATCATATTTGCAGCGGTGTATGCAAGGAACCAGAGGGCAAAGGCCGACAAGGAGCTCTCCGAGATAGATTACACCGAGGTCGAGGGAGATTGGGAGGACGATGACGAGGAGATGGAATTCTAGGAACACGGGACCCATATCTCATCATTAGCAGCCTCTACTGTGAACATTTATATCCATTGGACCCGATAACCCGAATCCTGAAGCGTTCGGTCCTCTCTCCTGACCAGACGGTGGTGGCATGAACAGGTATGATAAATGGGCTCGCAATATCGGTATAGGGATATTCATCTTGATGCTGGTGCTCTCCGCCGTCCTTGGAAGCAATCAAGGTCGTTCAGAGCCTAAGAACCGTGTCAGGCCCGACGATGTTTTCGAAGGAATGCCGCTGCAGAGGTCCACCATCGGAGATGGGGGCGACCTCAACAGGGGAGACACCTTCACATTGACCATTTCGGAGAAACCCGGAGAATATATCAAGAACATAACCGCAATGGTTTCATGGACAGACGAGAGCGATCCCCCCGGAAGACCGAGGCTGAGAAGGTACGAGAACCAGCCTGATACATTTTCCCTGAGGATCATATCACCCTACGGCAATACATCGGACAACCAGGCATCCAACACCATCGGAAGTGCAGGCACCGTGGAAACCTACATCTTCATGGATGATATCTACCTCAATCAGCTCTACAAAGAGGACAAGATCGGCATGGGGAACTGGACGGTGGAGGTCACGCTCACAAGTACCGGGATATGGACCCCTGTCCTGGGTCCCGGTGTCATCGGACTGACGGACAGCAGCAATGCATTCTCGTTGTCCGTGGACTACGAATATTATTTCGAGGAACCTCAGGAAGAAGGGTGAGGGGTGCAGAACATGACCGAATACGAGCCATACATTGCGCCCGAGCATGATATCCCCGAGTTCTCTTTGAAAGCGATAATCGTGGGGATCATTATCACAGTGGTAATGGGAGCTGCAAACGCCTACCTCGGACTTTTCGTCGGAATGACTGTCTCCGCCACGATACCTTCCCTGGTCTTCGCGTTGGCGATCCTGAAGATGTTCAAGGGGAACATACTCGAGATCAACATGTCCAAGAACATCGGAGTGGCCGGTGAGGCCCTTGCTGCAGGGATCATTTTCACCTTCCCGGCCATGATCGTGATAAACGATCTGACCGGGGGAGGGGGATGGGAGGACATGTTCACTTTAGAGAACATTGCGATCATGATCATCATCGCCCTGGTTGGCGGTCTATTCGGCATACTCTTCACGATACCGCTCAGAAAGGTGTTCATCCAGGACCTCGACCTGCCGTATCCGGAAGGTGTCGCCGCCGCCGAGGTCCTGAAGGCAATGGAAAAGGGCGGCAGGGGTATCTGGTATATCGCTATCGCTTCCGGCATCGGAGGAATGATGAAGCTATCGGCGGAATCCGGTCTTTCCCTCTGGAAGGAAAAGGTAGAGGCGGTCTTTCCCGCCTCGGGAAGGTTAAGGTTCTTCGGCGGTGTCAACATCTCCCCGGCGCTCCTCGGTGTCGGATATATCATCGGCTTCAAGATATCCTTCATCGTCTTTTCGGGAGGCATCCTCGGTTGGGTCATCGCGATACCACTTGTGGGAGCAATTGTGGGCTGGCCTGCTGGAAATGCGATCGATGCCGTGTATTACATATGGTTCGAATATACCAAATGGATCGGGATAGGCGCGGTCCTCACGGGCGGGATATACACACTGTGGAAGATGAGGGGCCCTCTTGGTCAATCCATCAAGCAGACGCTCGGCGGGAAGAAGAGAGAAGCCCACTTGCCGGCCCCTATCAGGACCGAGAAGGATTTCCATGTCTCTGTGATATATCTGGGTATCCTTTTCATCGCTGTCCTCGGTCTTTATCTGTTCATCACCAAAGAGATCATACCGTCCGTACTTCTGGCCGTGGTCATGATCATAGCGACCTTCCTGTTCACGGCGGTGGCCGGTTATCTTGCCGGGATAGTCGGATCCTCTAACAACCCGATATCATCGGTCACGATCACCACCCTTGTCATCACCGCCTTCCTTCTCCTTGGTCTCAGCGTGATCCATCTTTCGGGGATGGACAAGGCGGCAGGAATGAGTGCGACGATACTCGTTGCCGCTGTGGTCTGCTGTTCGGCGGCCATCGCGGGGGATTCCATGCAGGAGCTGAAGACCGCTCAGATCCTTGGAGCCACTCCTGTCAGGATACAATGGGGACGTTTCATCGGGGTTGCAGTGGGGGCCGCCATAATACCGATCATAGTCGGCCTGCTTGCGAAAGCCTACGGGATCGGCTCCCCCGCCCTTCCCGCACCGCAGGCAGTGATAATGGGATCGACGGTTTTCGCAATTTTCAATCTCGATTTCCAGTACGTGATGTTCTTCGCAGGAGTTCTCCTTGCGATCATCCTCATCTGGCGTAAGCTTCCTGTCATGGCGGTGGCAATAGGTATCTATCTCCCGTTCACCCTGACCACTCCGATATTCCTGGGAGGGATCCTGGGCTGGATCTCGGAGAGATGGGTCGTCAAGAAGACCAGGTTCTATGACGGTCTTGAAGGAGAGGAGCTTGAGAAGCGCATATCCCACAACAAGGAAGAAACGTTCAACAAAGGGCTTCTTTTCGCGGCTGGCCTCGTGGCCGGAGAGGCCGTACTTGGCGTTCTGGTCGCATTGATAATCATCATCGGTGGACCCGGAGCGATCGCAATTTTCTCCAAACCCTCCGCCATCCCCGGGATATTCGGACTGCTCTTCATCATGGGGATGATAATCTACATGGTGATCAGGGACCATCTCGGCCAGCTTTCAGGATATCAGGCCAGGCAGGTCTTCTCCTCGGTATTCAAGAGAAAGTAAGTCAACCCGGAGGAATATGATTGGCGAAGAGGATGAAGCGCCCTCTCCCCCGCCGCCAGGTTAAAGAGGATATTGAACCCGTATCCGAAGAGGATAACGGGTCCAGATCCTGGTGGGCCCGGCCGGACGATGAACTGGTCCAGGAGAGGGTCAAAAAGCTCAAGGATTGGTACGGTTCATCAAAGCTCGAACTTGATGAGGATGACAGGGAGCAGCTCATCAAGGAAGCCGTCAGAAGGGACCCCAGGATCGAGAACCTTCTGGACAAGGTCATTATTAAGGCGGAGGGGGTCCGGGCAGATGGTGAATTCCTGCTGGTCCCGCTTTACACTTCGGACAGGGGGAAGAGGATCGCGAGGTTTCTCCGCTTGAAGACAAATAGGCGTATTAAGCTCGACAGATACGGCTGGGGAGTATGGAAACTGATAGACGGCAAAAGGGATGTAAGGGAGATCGGCAGAAAATTATCGTCCCGTTTCGGAAATGATGTTGACCCCCTTTACCCAAGACTCGCGAAATTCCTTGCCTACATTCAGAATCTGGATCTCATCAGTATAGGGCCGGGAAAGAGGCGCAGATGACCTATCTTCTCTTTTTCTTCTTCTTTTTCTTGGTCTTTTTCTTTTTAGGTTCGGGCTCGGGCTCTTCCATCTCATCCTCTTCCATATCCTCGAGGTCATCCTCCGCCTCTTCGCTGACCATGTCTTCATCTCCCATATCTTCGTCCATGTCCTCCTCCATGGCCTCGATCTCCTCCTCCTCAAGACCCTCGTCCTCGAAATCCTCCTCTTCCTCGAAGAACTCCTCTTCGTCATCGTAGTAATCCTCGAGATCCTCATCGTCGTACGGGAGATCATCATCCATCTGCTCAGCTATATCGTCGGGATAATCCTCGTCGAAATAATCATCATCATCCTCGTCGAACTCCTCCTCGTCATCATCATAATCCCCGAACGAGGAGTAGGGTTTCTCGAGATCATCTTCCTCCTCCTTCTTTGAACCCATCCTGGTATAGATGAGAACTATCACCCCGATGAGTATGGCACCGATCACGACCGCGTAAACGACGTACCTTGTGTTGTCATCGGTATCATCGGTCCCCGGCATCGCCGTGGTGGTGAATGTCCATGTATTGTTCGTGTACCCCACTGGGAACGACGTTCCCGCCTCGGACCTGGAGCCTATCCCTACAGTTACCTGATATGTGGTCTCGGGGAGCAGATCGTCGTGGTCTATCCTCAAGGTCTTGTTCCCATCCGACCATGAATAGACCGGATTCTTAAGGGCTGGCGTGATCTGGAGGGAGTCGATAACCGTCTGGGTCCTGACAGGCTGGTTGAACTTGATCATCACTGGAGAGGTAAGATCGACGGCCGAACCGTAGGGATTGGTCGCTACCAGTATCAGATCGTCTGGCTCCTGCACGTACGAGAAGTATTCGAGGGCGACATCTCCCATGTTCTGGTCAGGGTCCTCCGATGTTAGCTCGAAGAAGTTCGTCGTAAGCCCGATGTATCCGGACCTGTTGTTTGATGGATCCCCGGCCACCAACTCCGGAGGAGTGATCCTGAACCTTCCGCGGAATGGCAGGTCTCCGATCATGAAGACAACCGCACCGTCCGAGTTCGTGAGCTTCTCTTCCACAATGGCCCCATCCTCGTGCTCCAGTTCAACTTTCGCTTCCCAGACACTGCCTGATCGGGGGCCCTCGCCGTAGATCACCTTGAGACGTATCGTCCCGTTGATCACACGTTGATAGTAATCCATGGTCAGATTGATCTGGACCGACTTGATGTACGGGTCAACGGTAACTAGCTCGCTGGTTGCTGGTAGGTATCCTGTTCTTACCCCCTCCTCGCCTAGGAGGTCCTGGGGAGGCAGGACCCTGACGCTGTAGCTTTCGTATGGGTCCCGTCTGATGAAGGAGCCCACCCCGGTCTCATTGGTCTTGGTCACGCCCTTCACGGTCCCGTTGAACGATATCAGTTCAAGGGAGCAGTTTGCTGCGGGCAGACCTGCTCTGGGCCCCTCTCCCGAGAAAAATGCAGAGATCATGAACTCCACAATGGGCAGGTCCGTGCTGGCCTGAAGGATCCTGCTGAAGGGAGAATAATTATCACTTGTATCGAAAGCCTGGACCTGGAAGCGGTAGGTGGTGCTGAATTCGAGACCTGTTGCCGTGTAGATCCTCGCTTGAGGTCCTAATGTCGCAATGACATTGAAATCCACTGAACCCGGTCCGGACATGTGGACCTTGAACCCGGCAAGATCGAATTCCCCGGCATGTGTCCAGGTCATGGTGATGGAATCCATGGTCGAATTCTCGTATGACAGGAGTAGCGGCTGGGCCGGAGGTGTGAGGTCTTTGGTCGTTCCCTGGACCAGCTCGGTGGGTTCGGATTCCCAGGTGCCGTCGAATGCCGATATCCAGTAGAACAATCTCTTGGAGGGACCAAGGTTTCCGGAGATCCATGAGGACTTGTTGGAAGGGACACGGTCGACGAGTCCTTGAGATCCTGTATCAGGATCAAGGGAATAGATGAAATATTCCACGGTATCATCAGTGTTTGAGTCCCAGTTTAGGAAAAGCGATTCCTTCGTATCGACCTGCCTCACTGTGAAGTTGACCGGAGTCTGCGGGAGATCGATATCGGGGGAAACGAAGTATTCGGTGTGGGGGTACGATACGTTGAGGGTGAAGATCTCATCCCAGTCCGAAGATGAAGTTCCTTCGGCATGGATCGATACGTTAGTATATCCGGTGAGAGGATCGTTCGCTGAATCGATGTAGATCCTATCAAGGTAGATCATATCCTGTATCGAGCCGGTCTGGTCCGTCAGGGGGTCGCTCGATGCGGGATCAAAGTACTGGGTCTGGTAGACCTTGGCACCCCATGATTCGACCTCCATATCGACACCGGGGAAAGGATCGAGGTCCTTTGTGAGAACCGTGAGGCGGACCGTGTTCATGATCTCAAGCTGGCTCCCGCCGGTAATATCCATGATCGGGTCGACCAATGAATCGATGGCGATAATGTGAGATGCCTCCATGAGTTCGATCCCGGAGATATCGGATCCCGTGATGTTCATCATGCTCTGCCTGAAGGTTAGACCCGTAAGGGTGGTGTTGATGGTCGAACCGGAGATCCATCCATCAGAGCACTCTTCGATCATGATACCCAATCCGAAGGAGGTCAGATCAAGGCCATCGATCCGGATCGTACCCTTTGACATGAGCAAGGGATACCAGGTTGTGATCGACGAGCTCATGGTCAAACCCGAGATCTCGATTCTACCGTTGTCGTTATCTGTGTAGATGCCCATGCCATCGGTTACATTGAGCACCACCTCAAGGTCCTGGATGGTGAGGTCGCTCTCCACCGAGCTCAACATCAGGGCGGTGGACAGTTCACCCGTGACGAGGATCGATGATCCACTTACGGAACCGTTGTGGCTGCCTGTGAACATCATCCCGGTCGAGGATTGTCCCAGGACGTTGATGACCGTGTTCCTCACAAAGAAATCGTATCCGTCGATGGTCATGCCCGTGTCACCCGCTCCCGAGACCTGAACGACCTCGTCCGTAAGACCGATCCTCGCAGCGTTCTCGAAAACATAGCCATTGGATGAGTTACCGGTGCAGGTGATGGAGTTGTTCATGAACCTTATGTCCGAAGAATCAAGGACAAGCACCCCGTTCGATCCCTCTCCTGAAGAATCAAAGAGGTTCTCGGCTATGGTGCAGTTGTTGGTTCCATCCGATAGGAACAGGAACCTGTTCGATGTGCCTGAAGAGGAGAGAATATTACCTTCCATGGAGAAATTCACGGTATTTTGGATATCGGAAAAAGTGGCTCCATCCGAGAGCAGGTTCGCCAGGGTATTGATCATTCTTACGTCCCTGGACCTATGTACGGTCATGAACGTCGATGGCTCGAAAAGGTGGACAGCATTGGAATCCTGCAGAACAAGGCCACTGGCCCCGTCGATCTGTAAACCGATAGCTCCGTTGCTCTCTATCTGGTAGCTTGCATTGTCGATCCTGGTAATTGTGCTGGATTGGACGGAAAGCCCGATCTGGCCCTGAAGTATGGCGAAGGTGTTCATCGAGATGGTTGTATTCGTGCAGGAACTGACCACGATCCCGGAGGATCCTTCGTACTGTGAAAGGAAGTTTCCCGCCCGAACCAATGTGTCCCTGCAATCCTCAAGCATAAGTCCCGAGGAATTCACCACCGTATCGACGAGGTCCACTAGAATATCGCTGCAATTTTCGAGGAAAACTCCGGTATTGCCTATTCCGTCGGATGAGAAGGAGATCTTCTGCATCCTGATAATTGATACGTTCAAGGCCTTCAAACCCAAAGAGAAGTTGCCCAGCGAGAAGTCGGAGTTCT
>JBLIRH010000053.1:0-16076 GCA_049472215.1 Thermoplasmatota archaeon
GACTTTCTGCGTATGTCGGGCTTTTTTCAAACCTCGTACGATATCCCTGACCATCGCGGCCCTCTCGTATTCTTCGGCACCCGAAGCCTTCCACATGTCCCGTTCAAGCCTTGATATGACCTCATCGCTTTTACCCGAAAGGAACATCCGCAGTCCTCCGACGACCAGGGAATAATCTCTTTCCGATACCTTACCGTTACAGGGGGCCAAACATCTTCCCAGGTGATGCTCGAGACAAGGGCGAGAAGGTTTCCTCAGGTCCCTCCTGCACGACCTTACCGGAAAGAGCTTCCTCAGCCACCTGATCGATCTTCTGACCGCTCGTGGGTCTGAATGAGGGCCGAAGAACTCGCCCCTTCCCCTTTGAAACCCTCTCACATGATGCACCGCGGGAAAATCGTCATCGGTGATGAGGATGTAAGGATAGGACTTGTCGTCCTTCAATCGTACGTTGTATCTTGGCTTGTAGCGTTTGATCAATGTGTCCTCTAGTATAAGGGCCTCCAGCTCAGTTCCAGTGGCGATCCATTCAATGGTCTCCGATTCCCGGGCGAGCCGGACCTCCTTGTCGTTCCTCCTATCCTGAAGATGCGACTTGACCCTGGCCCTGATGTTTATAGCTTTTCCAACGTAGAGCACTTTTCCCTGTTTCGCTTTGAAGAGATAGACACCGCATTCATCTGGAAGGGTTGAGGGATCTGTCCTCATCAGGGACATCTATGGATACGCTGTATTTATTGGCTGTTGTGCAGACGATGCTCATTCCTCGTCGAGTTCCATCTCGAACTCATCCCCGACATCCTCAAGCTCCTCGGGTCTGTCCTTTCTCCGGTATTTCTTTGGATCGAAGATGTCCTCATCATCATCTTCGACCTGATCTCCCTCTTCATCATCCTCACCACCCCATTCCTCTTCCTCTTCGTCTTCCTCCTCGTCCCCCCATTCCTCCTCCGTTTCCTCTTCTTCCTCATCGAAAAGGACCTCTTCCTCCTCCTCCATTTCTTCCTTTGGCTCCTCCTCTTCCAATTCAGTATCGAATTCTATCTCCTCCCCTAGCTCCTCCTCCTCCTCCTCCTCGTCCCCCCATTCCTCCTCCGTTTCCTCCTCTGGCTCCTCTCCCTCATCTTCCTCGGTGAATTCCTCCTCGTCTTCAACATCTTCGTCCTCGAACTCTTCCTCTTCCTCGTCGAAAAGGATCTCTTCCTCCTCATCTTCCCCTTCGTCCATCTCGAACTCTTCTTCCTCGTCCTCGTCCACTGTTTCCAGCCCGATGTCCTCCTCCGTTTCCTCCTCTAGCTCCACCTCCTCCTCTTCCTCTTCGGTTTCCTCGTCGATGTCTATTTCGAAGTCCATTCCATTCTCCTGTTTCTTTCCGTCGGGAGAGTAGACCTCTTCCTCATCAACGTCGATCTCGCTGGCCGGGGTCCCCCACTGTGGTTCGGTCGCCTTCTGGTCCTGTGGAACCTCGGCCTGGAACCTTGAGGGGTCGATATCGAATTCTTTCTCACAGAACCAGCAGAACATGGTCCCTGACCCGGTCCTTTTCAGAGGAACACCGCAGCTGGGACAGTTCGAGCCTCTATTGGGATCTTTCCTGATCCCCTTTTGCGACCCTTTCTCTTCTTCTTCCACCCATGCCGTTCTGAGGGTCACCCTCCTTGGAGCTGCCAATGGACCATTCCCTCCTCGGGATGCATCAATCAATGGATTTAATACTATAAATTTCCTGCAGTTATTATCTCCTTTTTATAAAATCAGGGGCAGGTCTTTTTCGAGACCTTCAGCTCCGAACTGAGATACTCTCCGGTATGGCTGCCTTTTGTGGCAGCAACGACCTCGGGAGTTCCTTCGGCCACGATCTCGCCACCTTCATCACCGCCTTCGGGCCCCAGGTCTACTATCCAGTCCGAGGTCTTGATCACATCCAGGTTGTGCTCGATAACAACTACCGTATTGCCTTTTTTCCTGAGCCGGAGCAGAACTTCCAGGAGCTTGTTCACATCATCGAAATGGAGTCCTGTCGTTGGTTCGTCAAGAAGATAAATGGTACGCCCGGTCGCTTTCTTCGAAAGTTCGGTTGCCAGCTTGACCCGTTGGGCCTCACCGCCAGATAAAGTAGGTGCCGGTTGTCCGAGCTTGATGTAACCGAGTCCAACATCAACTAGGGTCTGGAGCTTCCTGCGGATCGGTGGTATGTTCTCGAAGAACTCAAGCGCTTCCCCGACGCTCATCCGGAGTACATCTGCGATCGACCTCCCCTTGAACCTTACCTCAAGTGTCTCGTTGGTGTAGCGCTTCCCTTTGCATACTTCGCATGGTATGTACACATCCGGCAGGAAATGCATCTCCAGCTTTATGATCCCGTCACCTTCACAGTTCTCGCACCTCCCCCCCCGAACGTTGAAAGAGAACTGTCCAGGTTTATATCCTCTGGCCTTTGCCAGCGGGGTCTTTGTGAAGATATCCCTGATGGGTGTGAAAGCTCCGGTGTAGGTTGCGGGATTGGACCTCGGGGTCCTGCCGATAGGGGATTGGTCGATCACGATTACCTTGTCAAGGTTTTCCACTCCCTCAATATCATCATGTTCACCCACGTTCTCGAAGGAATCATGGAAATGGTTCTTCAGGGCGTTGAAGATGATCTCTTCGACGAGGGTCGACTTTCCTGAACCGGAAACCCCTGTGACACAGCAGAAGGTTCCCAAGGGTATCCTGACATCTATGTTCTTCAGGTTGTGATGTCTTGCCCCTTTGACAGCGAGCCATTTTCCATTCCCCTTGACCCTTTTGGTCGGAACGGGAATATGCTTTCTTCCCGAGAGGTATTGACCTGTAACAGACCGCTCGGAGCTGCAGATATTTTCGAGATTTCCCTCGGCGACCACCTCGCCGCCATGCTCGCCTGCTCCTGGTCCGAGGTCGATGATGTGGTCCGCTTTCCTAATGACCTGCTCATCATGCTCGACGACGATTATCGTATTACCAAGGTCCCTCAACCTCTCAAGGGTTTCGATCAGTCTGTGATTATCCCTCTGATGGAGACCGATGGAGGGCTCGTCCAGAACGTAGAGAACACCAACCAGCGACGAACCGATCTGCGTGGCAAGCTGTATCCTTTGGGCCTCTCCTCCGGATAATGTGCCCATCGTCCGGTCCAGTGTGAGATAATCAAGGCCGACGTTGCTAAGAAAGGTCAATCTGGCCTTGATCTCCTTCAGGATGAGCGAGGATATCTTGATATCCCTTTCGGACAGCTGTCCCGGGAGCTCTTCGAAGAAATGAAGGCTGTCCCTGACGGATAACAACAGGACCTCATAGATGTTCATATCTCCGACCGTGACCGATAGGCTGGCAGGTTTCAATCTTGCTCCGCCGCAGGCCGGACAGGGGGTGAATCTCATGAACCTCCTGTAGTAGTCCCTTGCCATCTCGGAGTTGGTCTGTCTGTACCTTCTCTTTATGGTGGGAATGAATCCTTCGTACCTTCGGTTCTGCGACCACTCGTAGTTCGGCGCCCTGACATGGAAGGAATATGCCTTGTCAGTGCCGTATAGTATGGAATCTCTCACATACTGGGAAAGATCTCTCCAGGGTGTATGAATGGAGAAATCCATGTTCCTTCCCAGAGCCTCCAGAAGCCTCAGGTTGTACGAGCCCTCCGGATCGGAGCGGTATAGGGATATCGCTCCTTCAGCAAGGGACTTTGAAGGATCAGGGACGAGAAGATCGGGATCGACGTCGAGTATGCTTCCAATACCGGAGCATTCCTGGCATGCCCCAAAAGGAGAGTTAAAGGAGAACATCCTGGGTTCGAGATCAGGTACGGAGATCCCGTGAACAGGACAGGACATCCTCTCGGAAAAGTAGGTAGAGCTACCCTTGGTCGGTCCTTGCAGTTCTTCGATCACCACCATGCCCTCCGATACCTTGAGCGAGAGGGATACATCCTCCGTGAGCTGATCTGAGTGCTCCTCATCAAGGAACAGGGTGTCGATGATGATGAAGATGTCATGCTTCCGGTTCCTGTCCAGGTCTTTCTCTTCCGCTGTTGTCGTCTTTGCACCGTCCACAAGCAGGTCCTGGAATCCCTTCCTTCTGAGGTCCGAAAGAACATCCTTATGGGTGCCCTTCTTCCCCCTGATCACGGGGCAGAGTATCCTTACTTTCCTCGGGCCGCCTGACATTATCGCATCGATTATCCTGTCCTGGGACTGAGCCTCAATTTCCCTTGAACACACCGGACAGTGAGGGATCCCGATCCTTGCATACAGAAGTCTCAGATAATCGAGTATCTCTGTAGCGGTCGCTACCGTGGACCTCGGATTTCTGGAAGGTGCATGCTGCTGGATGGATATCGAGGGGGACAATCCCTCTATGGAATCCACATCAGGTTTGTCCATGACACCGAGGAAGGTCCTTGCATATGAAGAGAGGGATTCTATGAACCTTCTCTGTCCCTCGGCATATAGTGTGTCGAAGGCCAGGGAGGATTTTCCGGATCCGGAAAGGCCGGTGATAACCACCAGCTTGCCCCTAGGTATCCTGACATCGATGGATCTCAAATTGTGCTGTCTTGCACCAGAAATGATGATATCTCCTTCGGGCATGGGACCTGCTCCGGTCTAGACATCGGTGGGATAAAAAGTTGACCCATGACCATGGGATCTCTGTATTGGGGGTCTGCTCCAGATATTCCCGGTTCGTTAAACGGTTGGTTCCATTACTTGATAATGACCTGGCGGGGATTAAATATCGAGGGTGGCACTGGAACACCTAGTACAATGAGGTGTGGGGGTTGGCGGTCCCTAGTCCGGGACCTAATAGACCCTATCCGAATGAACCTCGGTGTACGACAGAAAGAGGGACCTGATCAATAAGGGACATCGGGCAGGAGTTGAACCTCTTGGACGACGAGGGGATGGGACCAATAAACCGGAGCAGACCGCTGGAAATGAGCGGTCTCGATCTCAGCAGCGGGAGAACCCGACCTGAGTTACCCAGTGGTAGCGAAGATCGGAGCCATTCCAGCGAGCTACCCCCGTATGTTCCAGATCGAAGCAACAGGTTAACCCAAAGAAAGACCAACAGTGCAAGGGTAGAGGAACTCCCGGATATGGAGGAGGTCCAGCGAGATGTGGCATCAATAGTTGGCACGCTGAGGTCCCTTGAAACCGACGATCCAACCAAACACCATGGTGAGGTTGGGATAGAGGACCTCAGGAGATCAGTAGCTGCCGTGATGTCAGTACTGGATACCGCACGTTACGATATCAATGCCCGGCATAAGGGTTACTTTACCAAGGATATGGACAGGTTGAGCGGTGATGTTCGGAGGATAGTGAGGGACATCGAGAGGTTCGAGAGGTCCCGTGTTCCAAAAGAGCTCCCGACCCCCAACATGGATGAGCTGGACAGGGCGGTAAAGAATATTCAAAAAAGGTCGGAATCACTCATCACGAAAAATGGAACTACCAGGTATGCTCCAAAAGTAAAAGGAGACCGAATAAACGGGAATGGTACTGCCAAGAAGAGAATGTGGAGGATCGGCCCCTTCGAATTCGAACCGATAACAACCAGGATGGTAAAGAGGTTGGTACCCATCCAGTTCGGTATAATGGCATCCGTAGCGTATGCAATAGTCCTGCTGAGAGTTGTGTTCGATCTTGAGATAACACATCTGATACCTCTATTAATCAGCCCGGACGATATCTTCTTCCTGCTTCTGATCATTCTCGGGATAACGGTCCTGGTCAACATTATCCACAGGTTAAGGATCCGGTATGCGAACAGGCGAGGGAATCCGATATGGGAAAGGGGAGGCCAGCAGGCATGAAAGGATGGACGATGCTCGGTTTCGGGATCGTCATACTGGTCCTTTTCCTCGTCGGTATCTCGATCGCGACCGGAAGGGCCTTTTGGCTTTTCACGATCATGTATTTCATCGGCGTATACTACACGCTGATAGCGCTTTTCGGCGTCTTCTGGGACCCCCGAACCCCCTCCCCTGATCCCAATTACAGACCTTTCGTTTCCGTAATGGTTCCGATGAAGAACGAGGAAGAGGTCATTACCAATACCCTTCAGGACCTCAGGAGCCAGAAATATCACCACAACGGTTGGTCGCGGATGGAGATCATTGCCGTGGACGATGGCTCCACCGATGGCACCGTGAAGGTAGTGGAGGGCCTGAGGGCAAGGTGGGGAAACGGAACCAAGCATAAGCTCAGGTTGGTTCGGAACAAAGGAAAAAATCACGGCAAACCCGCAGCCCTGAACTTCGGATTGAAGCATGCCAAGGGAGAGATCATCTGCGTCTTCGACGCGGATGCGAGAGTTCCCCCCGATTTCCTCGAGAATGCCATCCCGTATTTCAAGGACCCCAAGGTGGGAGGGGTCCAGGGAAAGGTGAGGATCTTCAATCGTCTGGATAATACGCTGACAGAGATCCAGGACGATGAGTTCGCTTCCTTCAACAGAGCGGTCCAGAGGTCGAGGGATGCTGTGGGCGGAGCAGTGGCATTGGGTGGGAACGGACAGTTGACCAGAAAGGAGGTCCTAGTGTCCCTTGGTGGTTGGACAGAAGGCTCGATCACGGAAGACCTCGAACTGTCCGTAAGGTTCTATTCGGATGGGTGGAAGATCAGATATGCAGAAAGATCGACCGTTTATCAGGAAGCCGTTACCACGGTGAGCGCCTTGATGAGGCAGAGGACAAGATGGAGCCAGGGCCACATCCTGACCTTTCTCCACCTCGCCCCCAAGGTGATAACGAACAGGAAAATGCCCTTCTGGAAGAAGATCGACCTGATGATCTACCTGACCGGCATAATGACACCAGGTTTCGTTTTCCTCTCCTATTTCCTGGGCCTGATGGCCTTGCTTACCACCGTGGACATATCCTCAGGGGTCAATGACCTGCTGTGGATATGGGCCTCCATTGCTTTCATACCGGTGGTTTACTGGGGCCTGTGGGGAGAAGTATCGAAGAACCCTCTCTCACTCATCTTCCGGAGTTTCAGGATATTCATTTTTTGCTTCCACTGGATCCCGACGTTCTTCAAAGGATGGTATAAGGCGCTGGAAAGCGGGTTCAGGGCCGATCACCCACACTGGGAAAAGACAAGGCACAACGGGAAAGCCTTCAATTTCGAGATATTCTGATCTAAACCCTCCACTCCATTCCTTATTGCTCATCAAGGACCATGGATATCGTCTCGACGACCCAGTCGAGGTCCTCCTTTGTTACCACGAGCGGTGGTGCGAACCTGATAGTCTGACCGTGGGTATCCTTTGCGAGGATGCCCTCCTCCTTCAACCTGTTGCAGTAGTGCCAGGCGGGGCCAGCCTCTGTTTTCAGCTCGATCGCAAGCAGGAGCCCCTTCCCCCTGACCTCCTTGATCTTGTCGGAACCGATCCTCTCAAGCCCGGACCTGAAGTGCTCACCAAGCTCCATCGCCCGCTCGTCCAGCCTCTCGCTCTCAAGCACTTCGAGGGAGGCGATACCAACGGCAGCTCCGATCGGGTTGCCGCCAAAAGTTGAGCCATGGGTTCCCGGCTGAAAGACTTCCATGAACTTCCAGTCGGCAAGGGCTGCGGATACCGGATATATGCCTCCGCCAAGAGCTTTCCCGACCAGGAGCACGTCCGGTCTTGCATCCTCGTGCATGAAGCAGAACTTCTTTCCTGTCCTGCAGAAACCTGTCTGAACCTCATCCAGAACGAGAAGAACGTTGTTCTCGTCGCAGATCCTTCTCGCTTCAGCGAGATAGCCTTCGGATGGGACCTTGACACCGGCCTCCCCCTGGATCGGTTCGACGAGGAAGGCTGCAGTATTCGGCGTAATCGCCTGTTCAAGGGCAGGTAAGTCGTCATAGGGGATCATCTTGAAACCTGGAGTTACAGGTCCGTAGTCCTCGAACGCATCAGGGTCAGAAGAGAAGCCGACTATGGTCGTGGTCCTGCCGTGGAAGTTCTCGCAGCATACGATGATCTCCGCTTCGTCCTTGGGGATGCCCTTCTTTTGATATCCCCATTTCCTCGCCAGCTTGATACCCGTTTCAACTGCTTCGGCACCGGTGTTCATTGGCAGTGCTGCTTCGAATCCGGAATAATCGCAGAGTTTCCGGAGGAACCTGCCCATCACGTCGTTATGGAAGGCCCTGCTGGTCAGGTCAAGGGTGTCCACCTGGTCCTTCAAAGCCTTGACGATCAGCGGGTGCCTGTGTCCCTGGTTCACGGCCGAATAGGCAGAAAGGCAGTCCAGGTATCTCTTCCCCTCGACGTCCCAGACCCAAGGTCCTTCCGCCCTTGAAAGTACAACTGGCAGCGGATGGTAATTGTGCGCTCCGTATTCATTGTCCAGGTCTATGATATCTTGGGTCTTTGACATGCCGACAGCTCCACGGTGGTCGATCTAAGGTAGTTTCCCATAAAGGGAGGTCCTTTATGTAGATTGCCGGAGCTGTCTGGAACCTCAAGGCTTCCTGCGCTTCCTGCCTTCCTGCAGCCTCTGCTTCTTGAGCTCGGTCAGACGGTCCCTGAGGATCGCGGCCTCCTCGAAACGGAGTTCGGATGCTGCAAGGTGCATCTCTTCCTCGATAAGGGCGATGAGCTCTTCCACATCTTCCGCGCCGTCTTCCGAGAACAGCTCGAGGGTAGGTACTTCCGCTCCCTCTCTCACAAGTGAGCGAACCTCTTTCTTGATTGAGCGGGGGACTATCCCATGCCGTCTGTTGAAATCCAGCTGGATATCCCTTCTCCTGTTCGTCTCATCGATGGCCCTTCTCATCGACCCTGTGATATTGTCAGCATACATGATGACCTTGCCGGAAACGTTGCGGGCAGCTCGACCTATTGTCTGGACAAGGGAGGTATCGGACCTCAGGAAACCTTCCTTGTCGGCGTCGAGGATGGCAACGAGCGATACCTCCGGAAGATCGAGCCCTTCCCGGAGAAGGTTGATACCTACGACGACGTCATACTTGCCCAGCCTGAGGTCCCGCAGTATCTTTATCCTCTCGAGGGTCTTGATGTCCGAATGGAGGTAATGGACCTTTACCCTGAGCTCCTCGAGGTGTTCCGATAGCATTTCCGCCATCCTTTTTGTCAGAGTGGTCACGAGGACCCTCTCCTTCAATTCCACCCTCCGCCTGATCTCACCAAGGAGGTCTTCGAGCTGCCCTTTGATCGGTCTCACTTCGACCTCGGGGTCCACCAGGCCCGTAGGTCGTATGATCTGCTCGACTATCCTGCCCGAATGCTTTTTCTCGTATGGTCCGGGTGTCGCCGATGTGAAGAGGACCATGGAGAGCCTCTTTTCGAACTCACTGAACTTGAGAGGACGGTTGTCAACCGCGGCCGGAAGCCTGAAACCGTAGTCCACGAGGTTCTCCTTCCGCGACCTGTCTCCTTTGTACATACCTGTGATCTGCGGGACGGTGACATGTGATTCGTCAATGACCATGAGGTATCTCTTCGGGAAGAAGGCCAGCAGGGTGTATGGCGGTTCACCTGGACGTCTCCCGTCGAAGTACCTGCTGTAGTTCTCTATTCCGCTGCAGGTCCCCGTCTCGCGGATCATTTCGAGGTCGAACCTGGTCCTTTGGTCAAGTCTCTCTGCCTCCAGCGGCTTTCCCTGTCTCTTGAACCATGCCACCCGCTCCTCGAGGTCCCTTTCTATCTCAGCGAGGATACCTTCCAGCTTCTCGACCCCGATGTTGTAATGGGTGGCCGGGAAGATGAGTGCCTTTTCGACCTCTTCAAGGACATCCCCTGTCACGAGGTCCACGTAATGGATCGAGGAGATCACATCCTCGTCGATCCGGATGCGGAGCACCCTGTTTCCGATATCGACGATCTCGATGACGTTCCCTCTTGCCCTGAAGCCGCCTCTTGCGAGTCCCTCGCTTCGTGTATACTGCATCTCAACGAGGTTCGAGTACAGTGTCTTCCTAAGGACCCTTTCTCCGAGGGATATCTGCAGTGAATGCTTCATGTACTCCTCGGGGGACCCGAGACCGAATATCGCCGATACGGATGAGACGACAACCGTATCCTCCCTGGTCATTAGTGATTGGGTCGCTTTGTGCCGGAGCATGTCTATCTCTTCATTGATATCGGCGTCCTTTTCGATATAAAGGTCCTTTTGCGGGACGTATGCCTCGGGCTGGTAGTAATCGTAATATGAAACGAAATATTCCACGGCATTGTCAGGGAAGAACTCTCCGTATTCGGAAGCGAGCTGAGCGGCCAGCGTCTTGTTGTGGCTGAGGACGAGGGCAGGTACCTTCAACCTCTGTATGACGTTCGCCACCGTGAAGGTCTTACCAGATCCCGTAACTCCGAGAAGTGTAACGAACCGCTCCCCTTCCTCGAAAGCTTTAACGATCTCGTCGATCGCCTTCGGCTGATCTCCCGCCGGCTCGAACCCTGCCTTGATCTCGAACTCCCTCGGCATCTACCTTTCAACTCCGGGGGGCGCTAACATTGCCTCCAATGGTTACCTTCCTGCCCTTTCTGGAAACCTTACCTTCCGCTATCCACTCGATCACCCTGGGGTACCATATATGCTCCTGTTCCAGTACCCTCTGGGAAAGTGTCTCCTCGTCATCGTCATCAAGGACCTCCACCGGATATTGGAAGATTATCGGGCCATGGTCCACGTCCTCATCGACGAAGTGTATCGTGAGTCCCGTTACCTTGACCCCGTATTCGAGGGCATCCCTGTGTGCATGGGCCCCCGGGAAAGATGGAAGAAGGGCAGGATGAATGTTGATGATCTTGTCCCTCCACCTTGACACGAACCAAGAAGACAGCACCCTCATGAACCCGGCAAGCACCACGAGGCCGATCCCGTTCTCAACGAGTACCTCATCGATCTCCTTGTCGAAGTCCTCCCTGATCTTGCCTTTGTGTTCTATGACTACGTAGGGTATGGCGTGGTCCTTTGCTCTCTGGATAACGAATGCGTCTGGAACGTTGCACACCAGGAGGGCGATGTCGAGGTCCACCTCCCCGCGCCCATTCGCATCGACTATGGCCTGGAAATCAGTACCTCTGCCGGAAGCCAGGACCGCGATCCTAGGCCTGGTCGGTACTTCTCTGCCCATGACACCACTCATTGCCGTGAATTCCGGAGAGCCTTTGCTGCTTTCGTCCAGGAGAGTGTTTCCTTCCGGAGGGGGTGGTGCACTGGTCATGTGTGTTCACCTCATCGATATTTCGAACTGTTAGGTTTTCGGTCCATATTTAATTTATCAATCGTATTTGGGTTGGACCGATAATTCATCACATAGACATCCAAGTGTTTCTTTCTGTTCCTCACCCTGACGGTCGAGCTTGCAGTTTGGTTCTGGTGCAGGGCAGGGTTCAGTGCTTGAAAAGCCGAACACCGGTGAATACCATGGACATACCGTGCTCGTCAACTGCGTCGATGACCTCCTGGTCGCGGATGGAACCGCCGGGTTGAGCTATCGATGCGACTCCTACCTCGGCAATGGCGTCGATCCCGTCACGAAATGGGAAGAATGCATCAGATGAGAGGACCGATCCCCTGGCTTTGTCCCCGGCCTTCTTGCCGGCCATGAAGCAAGAATCGACCCTGCTCATCTGGCCGGCACCTATGCCAACGGTGCCCTTGTTCTTCGCCAGCACCACGCAGTTGGATTTGACGTGTTTGCAGACCTTGGACGCAAAGGCCATGTCCCTTAACTGTTCATCCGTCGGAGGCAGTTTCGACACGACCTTCCATTTCGCCGGGTCGGTCTCCGGCCATGTCATGGTCTGAATGAGCATCCCGCCCTTGACCTTGACCAACCTGTGTTCGGGCGGCACCGAATTCTCGATGGGTCTGTTGGTCCTTATGATCCTCAGGTTCTTCTTCCTTTTCAGCTCGCTGAGGGATTCCTCGGTGAAAGAGGGAGCTATCACTACCTCGAAGAACCTCTGGTTGATCCTCTCGGCTGTCTCGAGGTCGCATTCCCGGTTCAGGCCGATTATACCTCCGAAGGCGCTGAGGGGATCGCAGTTGAAAGCCCTCTCGAAAGCATCTGCGATAGCGCCTCCTCTGCCAGCTTCTCCCAGAGCAACCCCGGACGGATTGTTATGCTTGATAATTGCACAACAAGGATCGTCAGGGAATTCCATCAGGATATCCGTCACGGCGTCTATGTCGTAGATATTATTGTAGGATAGCTCCTTCCCCCAGAGAATGTCCGAGCCGTGAACTGTCACACCGTTGTAAGCCGGGTCCCTGAAATAGGCACCCTTCTGGTGAGGGTTCTCCCCGTATCTCGTTTCCATGACCCTCTCGTACCTCAACCTGAGGGAGTCCCACCAGGGAAGCTCGGGTTCGAACCTTTTCATCAACCAGTTCGAGATCGCTATGTCATAGGACGAGGTCACCAGGAAGGCCTTGACGGCAAGCTCTTGCCTCATCTCCATGCCCAGATCTCCCTTTGATCGCATCTCTTTCAGGACACGATCGTAATCTCCCTTGTCCACAACGACGATGACGTCACTGTAGTTCTTTGATGCAGCCCTGAGAAGAGATGGTCCGCCGATATCTATCTGCTCCACGGCCTCTTCAAGGGTCACCCCTCCCCTCGAGACCGTCCTCTCGAAGGGATAAAGGTTCACGGCAACCAGATCGATCCCCCCGATGGAATGCTGCTCCATCTGGGAGACGTGTTCCTCATGGTCCCTTCTTCCCAGAAGACCACCGAAGATCTTGGGATGGAGTGTCTTCACCCTTCCGTCCAATATCTCCGGGAAGCCTGTGATCTCCTCTACCTTTCTGCAATCCACGCCATTTTTCAAGAGAAAATCGTAGGTCCCCCCCGAGGAGATGATATCGAACCCGAGTCCCTTCAAACCAGCGCAAAAACCATCGATACCTTCCTTGTCAGAGACAGAGACAAGCGCTCTTTTCGATTTCACGGTCATACCGTTTTCAAGGTAATCCCCTATTGATTAAATAAGGTTTCCAATGGGGGTCAGGACATCAAACCTTCTCTAATGAAAGAAACCTCACGGATCTTGGATGATGTCCGGTTCAGGTAGTACATGCTTCGTATCCCCTTGAAGATACCGGAGGCTTTCTTCAGCATCTCAAGGGCGCCTTCAACATCCATCTGCTGGAACCGTATGAGTCCGAAATTGTAATAGGAGACACCAAGGTCGAAGGGGATGTCGATCTCTTCGAGTGTGGACACAGCGGCCTTCATCTGGAGGATCGAACCCTTGAAATCCCGCTGTCTGGACATCATCATGCCCTTTACTCTGTATGCGGTAGAACGCATTAGACGGTCCATGCTATCGATCGAACCTTCAAGGTCCTTTACGACCTCTTCGGCCTTTTCCAGTTCACCTAGCTCGAGCATAAGGTCCGCATAGATCAGGAGGGTTTCAATGGAGGCAAGAGAAGGCTCCTTTCCCTGGACCTGTGAATGGGCCAGGTCTCCAAATCTCCTTGATTCCTCGACCTCTCCCAGTCTCAACAGTACATGCGCCATCTTGATATGGGCCAGAGATGTCTCGTTATGAAGGCTGTTCTCCTCTCCCATCTGTACAGCGAGCTTGTAGTAGGCAAGCGACTGGTTGAAATCACCGATCTGATAATAGATATCCCCCATCTCGGTCAATCCTTTGACATGTCCTGGGCCGGACCTCGTTCCCGGATATTCCATGTACTTGACATAGCACTCTATTGCCCGGTTGTATTCCCCTTTCAGAAGGTAGATCCTTCCCAGGCCCTTGAAGGTCAATGCTGTCTCCTTCTCATTACCGGACCTCTTCGAGAGATGAAGGGACCTCAGGTAGTTTTCTGTCGAGGTGTCCCAATCGAACCTTGTCATGAGGAGATCGCCGAACCTTCTTAGAAGGACCGGAAGTTCGTTGTTGAATCCCTCTTTATCCGCTATCTCGATGGCCTTTCTAAAGGAGCTGATGCCTTTCTCGTGGTCCCCTCTGTTGTCATGTATGTCCCCTTCAAGGGTCAAGATCCTGGTCCACTCCCTCGATCTTGTCTCATGGTCCTCCATGTGCTCGAGACAGTCCTTCGCTAGTTCGAGTGTCGACATGGCGTTGTCAAGGTTCCCTTCGTCCATCTGGACCTCGCATTTTTTAACAAGTTCATCAAGGGCATTCTCGTACTCACCGCTGTAGAAATGATGGACAGCTAGGTCGGCTCCCTCATCGTTGGACTTTCGGGAGGACTCATCTGAAAGGACCTGTGCGACCCGCTTGTGCATCAATTTCCTGATGTCGGGCTGGATGCCGTCGAGAATGAGATCCCTGACCATTGGCTGCTCGAAATCGAAAAGATCCCCGCTCTCCCTTAGAAACTTAAGTTCGATCAGGGAATCAAGGGCATCAAGTACTGATTCCACCCCAAGCTCCAGGGATGCAGATAATTTTTCCATCGTGATGCTTTCCCCGATCACAGCAGCCATCTCGAGGACAAGCCTCTCGTTCTCGTCGAGCGAATGGACCCTTTTGGCGAGAAGACGATCATCAACTTTTACATCAGATGCAGCCTCCGGTGATAGGGTGACCTCAAGCTCCAGGGTCCGCTTCATGAAATCCACGATGAACCTTGGATTTCCCCCGGTCTCCCTCATCATCGTCCCTGTGTGTTTCAAGTTCATCTCGTGGCCCAGGATCGCTGCCGCAAGCTCCATTGACCTCTCCTGGTCGAAACGCTCCAGTTTTATCGTGGTGAAGAGATGCTCCCTTGACATCCTTCTGAGATTATCACGTAGTGAAGCTTGTCCGTCGAGGCCATCATCGATGGTGGATTCCTCGGATCTGTATGAGCCGATGATCATGATCCTCTCTTCCCTAACCTCCCTGGATAGGAACTGGATGAGATTGTGGGTGGATTTCTCGCTCCACTGGAGGTCCTCGAGAACGATCAATATAGGGTTCCTTTTTGAGATCTCCCTGAAGAAGCGGGGAAGCAGCTCGTAGGGGGATATCCCCTTTCTTTCGATTTCCAGGCATTCAACCTGACCGTTGATGGGACTTGCTGGACCGGAGCAAGTGTGGTCGAGGAGTGGCAGTCCTTCCAGGACCTTCGAGTCGATCATGGACGTAGAGAAGATCATTGCCCCATCGTTCTTTTTGGAAAGATCAGTGACAACCTTCACGAGCTTCTCGGTCTTGGGTGTCGGATTTTCACCTAGGACCTGATCGAAACCGTTGAAAAGTATGGCACAATGCCTGTATTTTTCAAGATATCCCTTCATCGCGGCAGCGATCCTCTCGATCCTTTTTGGATTGAGAGATCCCTTCTCCTCGGACCCGATCTTCATGACAGTGATCGTGGGATCGATCGAATCCTCGATGTCGATCATGTCTCCCAGAACGAAGATCCGGTAGCCTCGGTTCCGTAGTTCTTTCAGAATGTGAGCGTCGTTCTTCCTGTCCGACCGGTAGCTTCCCAGAATGAGATCGTGCGGGAAGAAGAAATCTATCAGATCGTATCTGAACTCGACCATCTCCGGGAATTCCCTGGCAATGGAATTGGCCAGTTTTTCCATGTCCTCCTTCTCGAGACGGTCCAGAGAGATCCCGAAATAGTCCCTGGCGATCTCGATGAAAGGCAGATAGGGAACCTTCCTGTAATCGAGACACCTCCCCTGAAGCACCTGGTATCCGATATTCCGGGCCTCGTGGGCGCATTCCTCGATGAACCTTGATTTGCCTATCCCTGCCTCCCCTTCGACCAGGACCATGCCTCCACGTTTGTTATTTGCAGACCTCAGACCCTTGAGAACTATCTCGATCTCCTCCTTTCGGTCAACGAAAGAAGGCCGGTCCATGATGCTGCTATCTGTGGAGCTCGTTGTCATGATCGGGAGTAATAAGAGGCAAATTGGTAAAAAACCCTATCGACAATTTTTCATCACCATGAACATATTGAAATTTTATATACCAGGATTTGTTAGGGGCCTTGCAAATCTTGATCGCCCGGCTTGGCTCAGTCTGGCTAGAGCGGGGGACTGTAGTTGGATCCCGGAGCTTGCTCCGGTACCCCGCCGATATCCCTAGATCCCAGGTTCAAATACGGGAGCCGG
>JBLIRH010000054.1:0-15969 GCA_049472215.1 Thermoplasmatota archaeon
ATACGCCTTCCAGTTAATGTCCCTGAACGGATCACCGGGCATGTAATCCCTGATGGCAAAGAACTCGGTTCCGGGACCGGGCATCTTCACCTTCATCTCGCCAGGATACATCTTGGGCTGCTTCGACTTGATATAAAGCTCCTTGATGTCCCTGACCTGCGGGAACACGGTGAGGTCCGATTCGAAGGCAACGGTCTTCTCCTTGTAGAACATGTTGAAGGGATCGTGCGTCCTCAGGGTGATGGGTCCTATCTTGAAGACCCCTTTCAGCGGGCACTTGATGGTGTATTTGAGCCTTGTAGCACCCTTGGGGTTAAGGTTCAGATACGTATAGTTGGTGCCCTCCTTCAGCTGGATCACCCTGGGAAGCTTGTCCCGGACCTCGAGGAAACCGGTCTTTCCGCCCTGGTTGAGTATCCTTAACTCGACCTTGACGGTTCCGTCCTCGAAGATCTTCTCCTGGGACATCTCCCTGTCGGCCGTCAACCTGGTGGACGTGTTGGCGAACAGACTGACCGTGGTATACACCAGGGCAGTAAGGGCGACCATCACGATGAGCAGGTTGTTGGTAGCCAACCCGAGCAGGGTGAGGATCACCGACATGCTTACGAAGGAAGCTGCTTTTTTCGTCCACATACTCTCACACTTCTCCAAATGGTGTCCGAGCGGTGATGATGACCACCCGGACGCCTTTAGTTTCAAGATCAGACCGCAGGTACTGGGACCTCAGCCAAGATCTTATTTATGATATCCTGAGGCAGTACACCACGGATCCTCGGCTCGGGCTTTAGGATGATCCTGTGGGCCAGCGACGGCATCGCAACGGCCTTCACATCATCCGGGGTAATGAAATCCCTGCCCTGGAGCACGGCCCTCGCCCTTGCGAGCTTGAAGAGAGCCAGCGAACCCCTGGGAGATGAGCCCACAACGACCCTGGGATCTTCCCTGGTCCTGTAGACGATCTCGACGATATAGGTGAGCAGAGCGGGGTCCATATGGACCTTCTCGACCACCTGCTGCATCGCTATGATCTTCTCCGGGGATGTGATCACGTTGATGTCCACCTGGTCCTTTCCTCTCCTCATCCTGCGGATAAGGATCTCCCTCTCGTCTTCCCTGGAGGGATATCCCATGGACATCTTCTGCATGAACCTGTCCACCTGAGCCTCAGGCAGGGGATATGTCCCCTCCTGCTCGATGGGGTTCTGCGTGGCCATCACGAGGAAAGGCTTGGGCAGCCTGTGGGTCACACCCTCGATGGACACCTGCCTCTCCTGCATGGCCTCGAGCATAGCAGCCTGCGTCTTCGGCGGTGCCCTATTTATCTCGTCAGCCAGGATGATATTCGCGAATATCGGACCTGGTCTGAACTTGAACTCATTGTCCTTCTCGTCGAAGATATATGTCCCGGTGATATCCGTAGGTAGCAGGTCAGGTGTGAACTGAATACGCCTGTACTTGCATCCTAGGGCGGAAGCGAAGGTCATGACCATGAGAGACTTCGCTGTGCCCGGGAAATCCTCGAACAGGATGTGTCCATCGGCCAGGATCGAAAGAAGGACGTGCTCGAGAACGTTCCTTTTTCCGATAATGGCCTTTTCAACCTCTGCAATTAGTGCTGTCGAGGTTGCCGACACACCCTTTATAGCTCTCTGGACCTCAGGGGAGGTCGTTGTTTTTCTCGCAGGTCCTGCCGGCGCAGCGGGAGCCGCTCCCGGTGTGGGAGGCAGCTGACCGCCAGGGGCCTTTGGGGGCGCCTGGGGTGCTACGGGCGGCCTGGCCTGTGGTGCTGGTTGGGTTCCATCCGGTGTCATTTCTCATCACCTATTTTCTTTGATTCCATCCATTAAATGTTTTGGATCTTCTTTATTTTCTCCATCATACGCTGCAGCTCTTGAGCAGTGTATGTACGTTCGATGTTCTGAAACAGCTCAATAAGCTCTGGGTCCCTTATGGAGCTCAAGATCGTCGATTCATTGACCGACGCGAACTCCTCGGGACTCAAACCTCTTGATAACCTCACCTTCTCCCTAAGGGCCAACCTTAGTTTTGTGGTCTGGAGCCGGTTATCCAGAGGCACTGCTTTCCTGGGCACGAGAAGGCTGATATCGAAATTGTGCGCCCAGCTCTCCTTGTCCTTCACCAGCAGTGCGGCGAAGATCATTAGGAAGCCTATAGAGAATATTATGGGATAGGCATAATACGGGGACGAGGTCAAGAAGCCCGTTACCTCCATTGTCTTGTATATGGGTTTCAGGAGGTGATTGGGCTGAGAGTGTCTGCTCTCGTCTATGAGGATGAGATTGGTCTCTCCCTCCTTTGCCGGGCTGAGATGATGAATGAGGTCCAGAAGGAACTGCTGGTTGTCATAGTCCAGCTTGGGTTCCCCGATCATATCCTCTGTCAGCCACGGGAACTTCTCCACATCGCTCTCGGACCAGTAGTCCGGGGAATTGTCAGCGAGATTGTTGCGGTCCTCGATATCCTTCGGGTCCACATCTCCCGTCTCCCTCAGGATCTCCCTGTCCTCGTCGATGAGGCCGTCACCGTCATCGTCCTCCCCATTCCCCTCTGGGTCCCAGGGGAGGTTGACGTCGTACCTGATATGGTTTAGTGAATACAGGTCGTTCATGAACATTGAAGGATCGGATACGAAAACGATCGACCCGAGCTGGGTAATGAGCTTGTCCGAATCCGGATTGAGCTCTCTTACCCTGTAGGTCTTCGGCTTCCCGTCGGCTTCCTTGATCGTCTCCATTGACTCCCCGGTGGTGATGTCCACTGCACCAGTCCCATCGTCCGCGACGGGGATCTCGATGCAGAACTGGATCTCGTTACCGATGGAGGAGACCTCGTCGGCATTCTTTCCCCCAAGGTCACCGGTGGTCGGGATGGAAAGTATCCCGTTATTGTCCATGTCTATGAAAGATTTGGATGATCCGGCTGCCCAGATCCAGGGATTCACGGAGGATGATATGCCAGTGGGTTTGTACGTGATAAGCTCGTAGGACTGGAGGTCCTCGTCGATGATACCGTCCTCGTCGTCGTCCATTCCGTTCAACCATTCGATATCCACATTGCGGTGTCCTCTTGCGCCGTTGTGTGGGTTCCAAAGATTGTCCGCATCGCCCCTTGGTGTGAAGACAACATCATCGTCGATCGGGTCCTCGTCGAAACCTTCGTTCTCCTCGTCGACGACGCCGTCGTTGTCGTCGTCCCGGAGGTTCTTCTGAAGGTCGGCGTTATCCCTGTCATCATCGAAGTTCCTGGAGCTTCCGGTGCTATCGTCCTCGTCGATCTTGCCGTCCGCATCCTGATCGTCATCCCAGACGCCGTCGCCAAAGGGACTGTCCTTCTGCCAGACCCTTACACCATCCACATCGTAGATATCTGACCCCATGTGTGCCTGGAGCAGAGTATAGTTGACGTTGGTATCGAACCTTTCATCATAGAACTGCCCGCCGAAGAAGGTGACGCCGTAGTCCTTTGCTATCTGGTTCGCATATCCGAAATCATCGGCGATTATCGCATGTCCGCCCCGGGCTAGAAAGCTCCTGAGGGCTCTGATCTCTTCCTGGGTGTAGGACCTTTCGACCCCTACGGCGATATAAACAGTGGTTTCCGGGTCGATCAGGTCGCCCAGAAGAAGAGCAGGGGTCGAAACCAGGGACCTTACCTCGTAATCGTATGTTCCGTCGTTGTTACCCTGTCCATTGTAGTAAATGGACCCGGGGATGTGGCTGTTGTAGTTCTCCACATCATCAATGAAGTCGCTGATATCCCAGTAGTCGCTCTCGTAGGCGGAGTACTTCGGATCGTCCTCGGTTATCCCCATGACATCGAAGGCCAATGAGAACAGCGGGACGATCAGGAAGATTATCCCCATGACTACGGCTACGGCAATGGCGATGGCTTCGTTCCATTTCATCCTGTCTATGCCCCCTTCTCATCACTTACCACAATATCGGTCTCGATATACTCCTCATCCGCAAGCTCCATCTGCCTGAGGGCGGCCTCCTCGTCGAGTATGATGTTGTCGAGGGACCTCTCCACACCCCTGAGGCAGTCAATGGCCCTGTCCTTGTGTCCAGCCCCGATGACGTGCTTGGAATATCTTGCTTCCTCGAGGATATCAAGGAACTGGTCGAGGCTCCTCTCGTCGATGGGCAGAGCTGCTCTTACGGCATCCTCGAACTCCCTGAAGGTATCCGCGTCGCGCCTCATGAAACCGTATCTCCTCAGATGAGCGCCCATCTTCTGATATGCCTTGAAGATGACCGCCGAGTACGGGTTCCCGGTCTCAAGCTGGTCCGCGGCCTTCTTGATGATCTTCTTGAGGGCCCTGAGCCTTCTCCTCCTCTCTATGTAGCGGTAGAAGAAGAACAGGACCACCAGAGCTATCAGGAAGAGAACGAAGAGGAACAGGAAGAGCAAGGCCCACGGTGGTGGCGGAGGATTATTGATCCTCTCTCTGTGATAGGTGCAGAACCTGGTCTTGATACTGCTCGTGAAGCCCTTCTTGCCCACGAAGTTCACTTGTATGGTAAGGTTCGCCTGGTCCTGCTCCGCGGGTATGTTGAACGGATTTCCTGTTGCGGTATCCGTGAACCTGGAGGTGAAGTTGAAATGCACCCTCCCGCGGATGTCGGTGAGGGCCCTTGTGGTGTTGGTATATGGCCCCATGGTGATATTGAGCCACACGACACCGTATGTCACAGGGTCACCGGAGGTAACCTCGGTGGAACCCTCCAGGACCTGGTAGGTGAACACCCATTCCTCGGGGTGGTCCTCGTACAGGTCGATCCTTCCGTCCTGCGGTTCCGACCGGTCCACCGGACCGATGTAGACCTCCTTCACCCTTGTCGAGGACCAGATCTCCGCCATGGTCCTGTTGCTCGAGGGCTGATAGAGCGGAACGCCCTCGGCGCTGATCTCGGGTTCGAAGTCCACGATGACCTCAACGCTCCCCACGGTGAGCTTCGATGGGACGTTCTGGGTCTTGATCTCGAAGTATCCGTTGAACTCGGGAAGGTTTGGATCGCTCCTGGTCCTGGTCGCGCCCATCTTGAAGACCTCTTCTCCCTGCTTGAGGTAGGCTGTGACGGTCTGCCCTGCAACACCGCGGGTCTGATCGTACCTTCCGCGGTATGATTCCAGAAGCTTCCCGGTTATCCTCGCCTCGCCGTTTCGGACGAGGTAGTTAGGAACGGTCTCCAGGACTATGGCGGTCTCGGAAGTAATGATCAGCTTGTCAGGTGTCGATATGATCGGCATGTATGCATCATTGGGAAGATACCTCACGCCGCCAAGACCATATGGGAACTCCTGGGAGCCCGTGAACCTTGCCACGACCCATACGGAACCGACGTTCATCCTCTCCTCCACCGTATACTCGGTGAAGGTATACTTGCCGATGGAGTTGGTGGTGGCCGTTCCGATGAAGGTTCCCAGGCCTCCGGCGGCGGAAAGGGAATTGTAGTTCCCGTCCCACCTGTCAAGCCTGTAGAGGTTCACCGTCCGGTTCCCGATACCGACCTGCCTGTCGTCGAGGAGAGAGCCGGTGATCCTGACATCCTTGCCCTTCACCGCAATGGATGCGTTCACCGAAAGCGAGGTGAAGGAAACGATGGAGAACGGCTGGCCGTCGTTGTCGACATAGGTCGACGTATCGTAATAATTAGTGTAATAATCCGAGGAGAACGATGCCCTGATGGGAACCGGTCCGAGCGCGTCGTTCGCAAAGATCGGTATGTCCACTTCGAAGTTCCCGTTGGCGTCGGTTACGAGCTCGATGAATTTCTGCCAGCCCTTACCGAAACCCCAGTAGAAGTTTATCTGCTGGTTGGGGACACCGACCTTGATCGCGCCGGAAGACTGTGAAAGGTCCTTCAACTTGCCTCTGACGCGGGCAACGTTCCAGTCGTATACCTTCCCGTTGGCATCCCTGAACTCTTTACGGGTGATGAAGGTCCTGAGCGGATTCCCGTACTGGTCCTGCTCGGTCTCGTCATCGATACCGTTCTTGTTCTGATCGATCCATATGGTCAGTTCGGTACGTGCCCGGACCATGAACTGGGTCGAGTTCTGTGAATTTGAATAGTACATCAATGGATCATGGTACCGACTCTCGTCGAAGTTGGTTTCCACCATCACCATAACAGGACCCAAAGGCTGACTGCCTGCGGGAAGATCGTACTCTATGGAGAAGGTCCCGTTGTCATCGATGATGAACTGCCCGGTCCAGAGTTTAGCAAAGGGCTGTATGGGATCTCCCCACATGACGTTGAACCTGTACTGGTTCCCGTATTCCACTCCGTTGATCGAGAGCTTGGGACCCTCATGAACGAAATCCCGCTCGAAGTAAAGCTTGTCCACGATGGATCCGTTGATCCATATGGTCGATCCCCTGTATACCCAGGTCACGCCGTAGTTCGGATCGACATTGTCGAAGATGACCTTGGTAGGCCTTCTAACGTGAATGGTCGCTGTAGCGTTGGAGGGATCGAAATAATAATTGTTCGTTATATTGAAGCCGGGGCTGAACTCCACGGTCACCTGGTGCGGTCCGGCGGTGGCTGTGTCGGGCACTCTGTAGGTGAACTCATACTCGGAGAAGAAGTTCCCTGTCGGGAGAGCCGTCGTCTCCGCAACCGGCTGGCCGTCCCAGAACAGCCTCATTGTCTTGGGTCCCATGTTGGTGAACTCGTAGGAGGTATCCTCCACCGTTCCTCTGACGGTGAATGTGTCACCCACATCGATTAGGTCGGACCCTATTATCTCCACGGTGGTCTTGGTCTTGTGCCATATCTCGACGAAGAGCCTCTTCTCGTATCCCTTCCTTGCGATGAAGGCATTGGGATCCTCATCGATCTGGCCGTCGCCATCGGTGTCTATGGGGTTTCCCTGGGAATCGAAATCGAAGGTGTCCTCGTCCACGCCCTCGGGCCAACCGATCTTCGGGATCCCCGGGGCGCCGTCGTCGACCACACCGTCATTGTCATCATCAACGCCGTTTCCCTGAAGAACCGGGGCATCGCCGTCATCATCCTCTCCGATCTTCTTGTCCCAGAGGGTGTTGTATACCTCCTGGGTCAGATTATAGAACTTCGCCCCGTTGATCGTCCATACGCCTTTGTAGTACAAACGTAACTCTATCGGGTTGGCCGCTATGGATGTGACGTTAGCGAACAGTTTAACTGGATTCGTCTCATTGCCGAGGAACTTGGAGGGCATCGAGAACTTTCCTGCTGTCATGTTCTCTTCCTGATTGTCCCATTCGGTCATCAGGTCGGCCTCGAAATAAACTTCCGTTCCCTCAGCCCACTGAAGGTAGACGTATTCCTTCGTAACAGGCAGGTCACCCGAATTCCTCTCACCATCGGAATTATTATCTTCCAGCAGCAGTCCCTCAAGCTCTATCTCATCGCCGAAATAGACCTTCTTCGGTGCCTTCTGGATGTATATGAGTGTAGAAGTATTGGTGGCCCCCCTTGATGGGTCCTTCTCCTCTTCCTCGTTCCGCGGCCAAGACATCCCAAAAACTTCGGGACCGCCGGGAAGGGGTTCGTTCCTGAACAAGGGAAGTACGGGTTCCGGTCCGTAATACATTTCCTCGTCTACCGTCGCCTCGAGATCATCGATGAGTCCCTGGACAGGGTCCTCATCAGCATCGAGGATCCCATTTTCATCCAAAGAAACAGTCTCATCCATACTCCCAGAGGTTGTTTCTGCTGCGCCAAATAATGATGTGGCTACCAATGCCAACAAAACGAGCATCACCAGGCTCTTTTTCATGTTATACCTCCACGAATCCAGCAGTCACGGTAGATTGCTGAGATAGGATGGCCCCATTTGGGAATGGGCGGGATTGAAGCCCCTAACACCGGATACGTATTTTAAGCTTTGTATCTTTGCTCGGCGATAGGAAACGTCTGGCCCCTCCATTTTTTCCGTCCTTTGCCCAGATCGCCTCCAACATACTGGATGGTAACTGTTCCGTCCCATTAACGTGGGTTTTTATAAATATAATTTACTCATGTGAACCTTTGGCCAGACCCGGGTCAATGCTGGAAACTTCCATATAAATGCACTTCCTCTACAGCTTCCCAACGCTGCTGGATGTCGCAGATCATGAAGGATATGTTCATGTGAACGGATTCCCGGTCATCGAAGGATGCCTCGGCAATCCCATTTGCTTCAGAATTGTGGGGCCGATATCCGCTATGGTACCTTCCCCATCCCTGAGGCTCATCTCCCTCTTGATGTTCTTGCCCGCATAGATCAGATGGACCGGATTTGTCGTATGCGCCGTGAAAGGGATTTCCTTTTCATAGTTCCACATATATTCAGCGTTCCCGTGGTCTGCAGTTATGATCAGGTGGTAACCATTCTTGATAGCCCTGGGAACTACCTTTCCCATACACGAGTCAACAGCTTCCACTGCCTTGACGGCTGCTTCCATGACGCCGGTATGACCGACCATATCCGTATTGGCGAAGTTCAAAATTCCCAGGTCGAAACTATTATCGTCCAATTCCGCCTCGATCCTTTCGGTGATCTCGAAGGCGGACATCTCCGGCTGAAGATCGTATGTCTTGACCTTCGGGGACGGAACGAGGATCCTGTTCTCACCCGGGAAGGTCTCCTCCCTGCCCCCGCTGAAGAAGAATGTGACATGGGCATATTTCTCCGTCTCAGCGATCCTCAGCTGCCTCAGATCCGAGGAGGATATCAGCTCTCCCACAGTTTCGGTGATCTTCTTCTCCGTGAAGGCGACATGGGTGTAGACCGCATCGTCGTAATCGGTCATGGCGACGAAGTAAGGTTTTACAACTTTGTCCCTGACGAAACCGTCAAAGAACGGATAGATGAAAGCTTTCATGATCTGTCTAGCCCGATCGGGTCGGAAGTTGAAGAAGATTATTGTGTCCTGCTCCTTGATCAGACCGACCGGATCGCCCTTCTCATCTGCGATCTGTACCGGAATGATGAACTCGTCTGTCTCTCCTTGTTCGTATGAATCAGTAACAGCTTTGACGGGATCCTGATACCTACGCTCCATCGGTACCACGTAATAACGGTAGGCCTCCTGCGTCCTTTCCCACCTTCTATCCCTGTCCATGGCATAGAACCGGCCCATTATTGTTGCGATCCTGATCCTGCCTTTCCTGTCGTTTTGAGAGATCCAATCCTGAAGTTCCCTGATATCGGAAAGGCTGGAGTCCGGTGGGACATCTCTTCCATCCGTTATGGCATGGATGCGGACCCTCTCGATGTCCATTTCCTGAGCCATTCTAAGAAGTCCATATAAATGGGTTATATGGCTGTGAACACCTCCGTACGAGGTCAAACCCATCAGGTGGAGTGTACCGCCTTTGATCTTGGCTTTTTCCATTCCCATACGGAGCTCGTTGTTGTCATTTATGGAACCTTTCTCTACGGCCCTGTTGATCTTAACAAGTGGCTGGTAATTGATCCTTCCAGACCCAAGTGTAAGATGACCGACCTCGCTGTTTCCCATCTGGCCTTCAGGCAATCCCACAAACTCGCCGGAAGCTTCTATCAAGCGGTTGGGGTAGTTCTCGAGGAGAGAATCGAAATTCGGGGTACGAGCCTGTCTGATCGCATTGAACTTTAGCTCTTCGCTGTACCCCCATCCGTCAAGTACGACCAGAAGCATCTTCCTCGAGTTCGGAAAATCGTTCATGCTCTTGTACCTCTGTTGGTAACCCGATGAACAAGAAGCAAAATATCCTTTTGGTGCATGACACGTATTTTGGTGTCATACAAGGAGAAAGAATAACGGAATTGCGATCAGGACCCCAACCAGTATGGTCACGAAATTTACCATGTTGTTCGAGATCAGCCCCTTCGTCTGAAGTGTGGCCCCGAGGTAGCTGTCGAACTGGCAACCAAGCCATCCGATCGCTACCGTCAGCAGGACGATCACGATGCTGGCCTCCAAGCCGTGCGGACCAAGGGTCGTGAACTTGTCGGTTATGAAGAAATATCCTCCGATACCTATCAGAAGGGACCCGAGGAACGCTGCCACGTTTCCAAGAAGAGATACGCCGCCGTCCACCCCGGGATCAACTATCCTACGAAGATCGGTGATCATCCTGGGCTTCTTCGCAATGATGCCGATCTCGCTCGCAAATGTATCCGAGGTCGCAATGGCGATCGCCACCATGAACAGAAATCCTGCGAGACCGGTGGACAGTTCATCTATCAGACCTGAGGTGAAGACTATGACAAGTGGAATGGCACCGTTCGCCAGAACGTTCCTCACTCCCCGTTCCCCCACTATCCCTTCCGAATTACCGTTCCGGTTCTTGAAGGAGTATCTCCACATTGTGACTCCGTAGGATATTATTAAAAAGAGCAGTAAGAGGAGAAACCAAAAGAAATCAGAGTAGATGATAATGACGAAACCCAGGGCTGAAGCAAGGATGCTTGCCTTGAGGTCGAAGACCTTCTTGAAATAGGCGAATATCCCAAGTAGAACGCAGAGTGACAGACCAAGAGCAAAGGTTATCCACCCTGGTTGCGGTATCAATGATGTCAATGGGTCGGACATCTGCCCCCTCCAAAACCGACCCCTTATTAATTGTTTTCTACCGATGCTTGCGGATGCTGGATATCAATTGACAGGGATTAATTAATACTAACCAGCCGATACGGTAGATGTGAGCGAGGATGAGGAAACCTTCGGATTCCAGAAAGAGCTGGAAAAGGCGAAGACCCTGACGCTCACTGAGACCAGGAACTTCGATGTTCATGAGGTTACAGACTGGATCGAACCTTCCCTGGATGCAAAGACATACAACCTCGATGAGGTGACCGCCACCATCAAGATGGAGGGGTACGATCTCAAGGAACCGCCCAAACCTGCAAAGGATGCCGAAAAAAAGGCACTGGAAAAAGCAGATCCTACGGCGGATTACAAGAGGAACAGGAACGCCTACGGTATAATGTGCCCAGTTTGCAAGGACACCAAGAAATGCATCGAATGCCGGGGACGTGGAAGGGTCAAGTTCATTTTCAAATGCAAAGCATGCATGGGCACCGGGGTGTGTCAGGAATGCGACAAGGAGATCGAGGTTCACTGTCCTCAATGCAATGAACCGGTCAGCAAATTCGCCAGCACCTGCACGAAATGCGGACTGTTGATGACCTGCTCTATTTGCGGATCGGCCCTTCCATCAATGGCAACGAAATGTATGATGTGCCACACCGAGTTCAAGTGCAGGTCCTGCAAGAAACCCTATCCAAGGCAGTATACATGGAGATGTCCGCACTGCTCCCACTGGAACGAATGAGAACGCATTTGTTCCCCATTATTGCTTCTGCGCATAGTATAAAGTTTCAAATAACAGGTCCCCTTCTGGGGGTTCAGGTGTTTTCAGATGGCCATGCCCCAGAACCTCCTTGAGAGAAGCATCGAGAAGCAGGTATCCATCAAACTGAAGGATGGAAGGATAATGGAAGGAAAGCTCGTCGGTTATGACGAATACATGAACATGGTGCTCGAGGGGACCGAGGAGGAGAACAACAACGAAAGGAGAAGGCTTGGCACTGTGATCCTTCGGGGGAACAACGTCGTTTCCATCACACCGAAGATCTGAGCCCTCCCTCAGAATCCCAAAGGAGGAGTGGTCCCCACCACCGGGATGATATCCGCTTCGAGGCACTTTTTCACAAGGAACAGAAGATCTTCTATAGATTCATCTAATGAGAATCCTAGAAGAGAGTCATTTGTGCCCCCCTGAATGCAGCAGTGGTCCGGAAAGTGGGCGATGACATCGTTCTCGAAGCGGTTCCTGATGCCGTAGAAGGTATTTCCCGCGATCCCGCAGTTGATAAACGTCCTACCCGTCTCCTTCACTAACCAGTATGGGTACTGATGGGGGCTGTCGACATCGAGTTCTATTGGAACTCCGTTCCTGGATTCATCTCGAAGTGGGAACCCCTGGGTATGGGAATCCCCAATGCAAACAACGACATCGAATTGGGGGGCGTCTCTGAAGTACTCCTCAAAGAATGCCTTTGCCACCCTTCGGTGGCCGTCGATATTGAGGTGAGCGTTATCTCCGATGGAATATCGGGGGTCAAGGAGGTCAGGTTTATCAGGAGAGGCTAATGCTTTGGAAATGTCGACACAGGGAACCATGAGCCTCCTGCAGTTCTCACGGATCCTTTCGTTCAGGGAGTTGATGAAAGCTGCCGTGCGGCTCCTGAAGGTCTCGGCACTCACCACCCTGATTGCACCCGTATTGATCTCCACCATCGGACCAATTATAGCAAAAGGAACGATTAATGTTTCCCCCGGCAAATAGTTTTTATAGACCACATGATTGTGGAAGCCTGCATCAAGTAAGGATGGAAAATGCTCATCGAACCACCATGCCCCGGTAGGGTAGCTTGGATATCCTAGAAGCCTGCGGAGCTTCAGACCCGGGTTCGAATCCCGGCCGGGGCACCTTAACCTATCGAATGGAATTATTTTCTCATTGAAGATAGGTTCCCCCCGGGATTCGAACCTTGGTCTTGGAAGTTTGGAGGTTCCACGGCTCCAAACTTGCAAGTCGGGGAAATCATGGAATGATTTGCCCAGATCGAATCCCGGCCGGGGCACTCGATTTTGCAATAATTATTGGCGTGGCCCTATATAATTTGTTGATACACGCTAAATTAGCTGATGTTAAAATTTGTTAATATAGCTGGATCTGGGGGCTTAAGACCGAATTGATTTATCAACATAACACCCAGATCTGGAAAATCTGCGATTTTCCAAAGACCTTTGAAGCTGGATAGCACAGAAATTTCATTACGCTTCAAAGGTCCCGGCCGGGGCACCAATAAAACCGTTTTTCTTCTACCTTCACTTATTACCCGATAAATATTATATATTCCACATAAAGTAATACAATAGAGGCGTTCCTTTGAGAAGGGTCCTTTGTGAGAGAAAAGGGGTCTCCCCTGTTATTGCGGTCATATTGATGGTAGCGATCACCATTGTTCTTGCAGGAGTTGTCTTTATCTGGGCCCAGTCATTTGCTGACGAGGTCAGAGAGGAACCGGATTATTACAACGTTAGGGTCTCCATTACAACGGATGAAGGTTCACCGCCAACACAGTTGCTCAGGGTCGAGCTGCTTGAAGGAAGGATCCATTGGAGCTCCTTTTCAGTCAAGGTGGACGATGTGGTACTTGCGATATCAACAGAGGAAGATAGAGCGGGGGACCAGGAAATTTTCGCCATACCGGATTCATCCGCATCTGGAATCGATATTTCTGTCGGCAGTTCCTATGTTGTGAAGATAATCAGCCTAGATTACAACAGCATCGTCTATAACGACGAGATAATCTGCACACGAGCTCTTTGATATTTTCTTAAGATCATTCAGAAATTGGAATATCGTACCGAATGCTATCATGTTTGATATTATGTATTAAAGGATTGCCCAATATATCCCATTTTTTCCACTTGGGATATCCCCCACATATGATAACCTGTTAAAAAAGTTTAAATACTAATTTCCGAAATGATTACTTCGTGTTCCGAATAGGGGACACGGAGGACTTAACATGAAGGCATTGAAGAAGAACGACTTGGGTGTGTCACCTGTTATCGCGGTGATCCTGATGGTTGCGATCACTGTGGTTCTTGCAGGTGTCGTATTCCTGTGGGCTCAGTCCTTTACGGACGACGCCGGTGGGGATGTAGAGAAAATGAACGTTAAGGGAGTTATCGATGACTCCGATGATGACCTTATCATAGAGGTTATATCCGGAAAGATCACCTGGGGAAACTACAAGGTGACTGTTGATGGTAGCCAGCTTACAACCGTAACTGTTGAATCAAATGCTGGTGATACTGCAATATTCAACGATGATGTTACACCTGTGACCTTCACCGCTGGAACAGAATACACTGTGAAGATCATCAATATCGGTGACAATAAAGTCGTTTGGGAAGACGATATCATCGCAACTGTCTAATCGGCTGAACTCAGGCCTCTTCGGGGGCCTCTTTTTTTTTCTTTTTTTTCATTTCCATTGATTTTTACGGAAACCGTTATTTAGTATTCCTTTTCATGAAGTGTTCGTAATGCGCCGTCCAGATGCTTCATATTCGGGGATATCGCCAGTTATCGCTATCCTTCTGATCGTTGCTATAACGATAATCCTGGCCGGTGTGGTTTCCATATGGGTGTTCTCCTTTGCAACAGAGACCAATGAAGAGGGGGACACATATCTTTTCAAAACGGACCTCGAAGCTTCCGATGATACGATACATATCAGCTTGTTGAGCGGTTCGAAGTTCCTCAATACATCAAGAATGAAGATAAAGCTCGACGACACTTGGATCTCCAACATTTCCATAGATGAGATCAAGGCTGGGGAACTCTTCATCGTCCAATGTGGAATGGACATTATTGCCGGGGACGTCTACCATGTCAAGATCGTTATCGATAACAGGATGATGTACGAAGGCGACCCCGTAGCCAATCCCTGATATAGGGGCCCCGATCAAGTTCCAATTCTTATACGAGATATTATCTTCGTAATGATGATCTCGAACATACGGGAATGACCTCGAACGCAGGTTTCTCATTCCCCGCCGGAAGTATCCTTTTTAGCGATCGCCATTAGGCATGCGAGCCAATCGTCAGCTGCCCTTCGGGCCCCTTCGGGAGAATCAGAGGTCACCACCCCCCTCACGGTCCGGCCCTCCACGATGGTGCTGACAAACTCGTCGTCATCGACCTTGAGGGCTTCCCCCGCATTTTCCGCTTCCCTCTCAGAATCGAACGTTATTGATATGTTGATGCGTGATGTATCCCTCTTTTTACCTTCGGGGTCCATTCAACCACCCTTTCCCTTGAACTGATCCCTGATCAGCCTGTTGCAGGACCTGAGGAACTCCTCGAGTTTATCCTCTGGAAAATGCGCTCCTGCGGCGACATCGTGGCCTCCGCCCCCTCCGCCTGCCTCATTTCCCGCCTGCCTCATCACGGTTCCAAGGTCGAGACCTCTCTTGCAGAGTTCCCTGTCCCCCCTGGAAGAGACCTTCATCGTTCCGTCCTCGTCCCTGGCAATGGCGATCATGGGTTTGTTGTGGTCGAAAATGTAGTTGTGGGCAAGTCCTGCGATGGTCCCCGAAAGAGTGTCCTCCTCTATCATGAACCACTGCAGGTAGTCGAGATCGTTCACACCTTCGGTCCTTCTCTTGACCAGGAGCTCCTGGATGTGCTTCTTGTACTCGAAACGGTCCTCCAGGGCTTCCTTGAAGGCTTCCATGTCCCCCCAAACCACCTGGAACCCCAGGGATGCCTTCCCGAACCTCCCGCAGCCGTCGATGGAATATGCAAGGTCCTGAAGCGGTCCGTACTGAGGGGAATAGAAGTTTTCCCGGAAGAGCTCGTGTACAAGGGACTTCTTGACGCCATTGCGGAGGAGGCGCATGTAAACGTAGGACTGGAGGACCTTCATCTTCTCCTCCTCCACCTCCTCTATGGGGATGAACGGATTGATGGACATCTGGGATAGCAATGATCTTACGGCCTCCTCGTCCCCGGAAATGCCGTGGATGTAGGGGTCGTTCGAGGTCACGAGGGCTTCCGAGATCGAGCGGCCGGAGAAGGGCATCCCCATGGATGACCTGAGGTATCCCTTTTCAATAGCGAGGTTCCGGACGCCGTAGTTTAGCTCGGAGAAGGATGGGACATGCTGCCTGTCGGCAAGAGAACCAGCAAGAGAGAAGATGCAGAGATCGATGTTGGAGGGGTCCAATGTCACCGCGAGCAGGAATGCCAGGGTCGACCCCGAGCAGCCGGAAGTGCCGTTGATCCTGTGGAAACGAGGGTTCACTTCGACTATCCCGCCGCCATCGGAGATGGAGTAGGGGGTCTTCCTGCCGTCCACGTTGTGGTGATCGAGGATTATTGCCCTGGCCCCAGCCTCCAG
>JBLIRH010000055.1:0-15775 GCA_049472215.1 Thermoplasmatota archaeon
GAGACTGCCTCAGGAAGAAGAACATGAGCAACTTCATACTAAAGCATCAATAAAACTGATTGATCTCCCGGCTTTCTCCTCGACAATGATCAGATCTACCCGCAAGATCGCAGGTGATGGACAGTTCATCAACCGTTATATTCAGAAAAATCGAACGACCTAACAATAATTAAGTACATGTAAACTTAATTCGAACTTGTGGGGTCGCTGAGATGAGAGACAAATTCATCATAATTTTGATATCACTCCTGGTAATCCTTACCTCATTCGTTTTCTCCGGACCGGTGGAAGGACTTGGATCGCTTCCGGAGAAAGAGGATGATGAGACTAGGGATCTCATCCTCTACGACGGACTGAGATTGTCCCCAAGACCGTTGAAGGAGACGGACATTGAATTCCTCATGGAGAACGAGGGGGTGGCCAGTGCTGGAGAGGACTACAACGTTCAGATCGGCGGCGCAGGTACGGGACTGAAACCGCCTACCTCCGAAGAATGGGATGAGATCGCATCTTCGTTCTACATGCTGGACGATATTTCGTTCGCCTCCCCTGCGGCCCTCAGCACTGCAAGGCTCCACAATCAAAGCATCTACTTTCCACCGATCGGAAACCAGGGGGCCGAAGGCTCCTGTGTAAGCTGGTCTATCGGATATTATACGAAGACGTGGCAGGAGGCGAAGGACCATGACTGGAACCTGTCGGGGGCCACCATGGGAGGCACCTGGCCGGGGCAGCCAAGTGTAGCCTATCAGGACAAGATCATGAGCCCTGATTTCCTTTACCACCAGGTGAACAACGGGGTCGACGGGGGGAGCTACTACTCGGACACGATATTCCTCACCCAGCGGACGGGGATATGCTCCTGGAAGGAGATGCCCTACAACTGCTACAATTCCACCGCCTGGCCGTCCGAGGATGCATGGAGGGAAGCGCCCAAGTACAGGTCGATGAAGAACAGCACCTATTACATGTACACGACGAACAATGCAAGCCTAAACAGTCTCAAGACATGGATCGACGGAGGGAACCTGGCGACCATCTCAATCAACGCCTACAGGTACGATTCCCTCGTCAACGAGCTGTGGAACAACACGGTTGCATGCGGAACGGGAAGGAACCATGCCAATACGATCATCGGATATGACGATAACTACGGCCCCTACCAGGAGGACGGAATCAGCAAGAGGGGAGCCTTCCTGGTCGCCAATTCCTGGGGCAAGGGATGGTCCGGTGATTCCAACAGCGACGGCATGTACTGGATCTCCTATGGTTGCATGATGCAGAAGGTCCAGTACGTGTATCTGATGGCGGACATGATAGACTACGAACCAAAAGCCATTGCACTCTTCAACATCAGCCACGCCATCCGTGAGGAATGCACGATCACCCTCGGGATAGGACCGAAGACGTCGCCCTTGGCGACCAAACAGAGATACAGCTCGTTTCTCTATGACGGCGGTCCCTACCCCTTCCCGTCGAACAAAATGGCATACGATATCACAGAATTCAACAGCTCGGTTTCCACTTTCATCGGTTACAATTACTTCATAAAAGTGCAGGACGGCGGATCCTCCACCACGGGATCGATACAGCATTTCTCCATTGAGCTCTTCGATGATTACGATTCGGGGCCGACCCATCGATTTTCATCGAACGATCCGGTCGTAGCAACCGTGAACGGAGGAACGGTCTACGCAGAGGTAACTGCTACTGACGATCTGCCCCCATCTCTTACAGAGGATCGAACCCCTGGCTCGGCAACGACCGGGGATCCCCTCAACTTCACGGTCGTGGTTGTGGACAACGGGCTTATGGACCGGGTTACGGTGGAATACAGAAGTGGCAGCGGCCCTACCCTGAACACGACCATGACCAAGGGATCTGGGGATACCTGGTATCTCAATATCACAGCACCGGACTCCCTCGAGAACATCACCTACCTGTTCCATGCAGGTGACACCGGAGGCAACTGGAACGAGACATCGGAGAAGACCATTCTCGTTTCGGACAACGACGACCCTGTCATCTCTCCCACCGTTCCTTCCTCGGCCACAACCGGTGATCCCTTCCCGGTGTCCGCAGAGGTCATCGATAATATCGAGGTTGAGGATGTAACGCTCGAGCACTGGTACGATAGCAGCGCTCACACGAACTCATCAATGACGATCTCGACCGGGAACAACTGGACAAGGACCCTGAACATAGAGGACAGGCTCGGAACCATTCACCTGATCATCAAATCCAGGGACACATCCGGCAACACGCAGGTCTCAGGTACATACGATATCTCGATCACTGACAACGACCTGCCAACATTCGGTTCGGACCTGTCCGATGCAGGATCGACAACGGGTGAGTTGTTCAAGCTATCGGCAACATTCTCGGACAATATCGGCATCTCATCCGTCTGGGCAAGTTATTCCAACGGAGATGGGTTCTCCGGGAATTCATCTTTGGACATAGTCGCTCCCGGTACCTGGGCGATCGACCTTGCATCCCCGGATTCTACGTCGGACATCGGGTATTCGTTCCATTTCAACGACACTTCCGATAATTGGAACAGCACAATTTCGGCATCCGTCACGATAACCGATAACGACCTTCCGACCTTCAGGGCGGACAGCAGCCCGACCACCGGAACCACCGGTGAGATGGTTCCCCTCCGCATCGAAGTGGAGGACAATATTCAGGTTAGCGCAGTCCATCTTGAATATTGGTTCGGGTCCGGGACCCACCAGAACATTTCCATGTCTGGGCCTAGTCCATACACTCTATCGGTGAGGGTACCGGTGGATTCTACGGATGAATTGAATTACATTGTCCATGCATGCGATAACTCCGGCAACTGGAACCAGACTTCCTTGACTACTGTTCTCATCACCGACAATGATCTTCCGCATTCTTGGAGCGACTCTTCCATGGGCGAAGGGACGACAGGGGATATCTTCAGGTTCGAACTTTCCGTATCCGACAATATCGGCATCCAGGCAGTATATGTCGAATACTGGTTCGGAGAGGGTCAGCATTTCAACGTATCCATGACTGGGTCATCCACTTTCGATCTGGAGATCCTCATCGCTCCTGACAACCTCGAGACACTCCATTACGTCTTCCATGCGGTCGACGGGGCCGGAAACTGGAACAGCACGGTTCAGATCGATGCTCCCATCCTGGACGACGATCTTCCCGAGATCGGACCGGACACGACACAGGGGAATGGAAGGACAGGAGATCCTTTCTCCTTCTCGGTCCAGGTCATTGACAACATCGGGATCTCAGCCGTATTTGTCGAATACTGGTTCGGAGCGGGAGAGCATGTGAATGCCACAATGGCAGGTTCGGAATTCTACCATCTGACGATAGACGTTCCTGCGGATTCCCTTGAGATACTGCACTATCTGTTCAGGGCATGCGACGCTTCATCCAACTGGAATGCAACCTCTGCGAGCGATGTTGAGATCGTGGATGATGACCTGCCCAGGATGCTCGAGGATGCTTCAGGCTCACTCGCAACCACCGGAGACGGGTTCGAGGTCAATGTCAGTATGATGGACAATCTCGGCATCGATGAGGCATGGTTGGAATACTGGTTCGGTGAGGGGGAGCACTTGAATGTCAGCATGTCAAGTTCATTCTGGTTCGTATGCATGATCCCGGTCCCCATCGACTCACTGGATGACCTTTATTACAGGATCCACTTCTGCGACGGGGCTGGAAACTGGAACAGCACCCACATCAGGAACGTGACGGTGGCGGACAACGATCTCCCAACATTCGGACCGGATGTGTCATTGGAACAGACGGGAACGGGGAGTGAATACAGCGTGTCCCTCGAGGTTCTGGACAACATCGGTCTATCGGATGTGTTCCTTGAGTTCTGGTTCGGGAGCGAGGGTGGCCACACTGAGATCGTTATGACAAATGAGGGTTCCGTCCACTCCGCAGCTATCGACATACCGATCGATTCGGTCCTGGAGCTTCATTACATTATCAAGGCATTTGATCTGAGTGGGTCCTCGAACAGTACGACCATCAAGGTCGTGAGTATAATAGATACCGTTGATCCCGCGATAACGCCCGTGGAGAATATCAAGGTCTATGCTGGGGAGCAGATCAGGGTCTCTGTCGAAGCGAACGACAATATCGGGATCGTGTCGTATATCTGGGAAGGCGCTCCTTTCGAGGTAGACGGATACGAACTGGTTGCGATCGCATCTGAAGCTGGTGATTTCGAGGTGACAGTGAGCGTTCTGGATGGCCAGGGTAATTCAGCTGCCACCACATTCACGATAACGGTTCTCCCTGTCGATAATGATGAGGATGGGGACGGGATACCTGACCTTGTCGAGATCGAGAATGGTATGGATATGAAGGACCCGGAGGATGCTGGCCTGGATGACGACGGTGACGGGCTCTCCAATCTCGAGGAGTATCTGAACGGGACCTCGTTCACGGATGATGACACAGACGATGACGGCATGCCCGACGGATGGGAGGTCAGCTACGGTCTTGATCCCAAGATGCCGTCCTCAAACAACGATCAGGACAAGGACGGGATAGATGATATTGACGAATACAAGGGAGGCACGGACCCCTTGGTCCCTAACGTCGTTGTCGGACCGGACGAAAAGGACGAACCCATGGACCTTCTCATCCCGGCGATCATACTCGCGGCGGTAATACTGGCTATCATCATGGTGATCGTGCTTTATATCGTCCTTAGAAAGGGTAAGAAGGGGAAACAGGTAGAGGGCTCCGGGGAAGAGGTGATGTCCTGGGATTGACCCTCTGGACAGGATAATAACACCCTATGAGGCCAATTTATAGGCATAAGTTAACAGTTTAGGCTATATTGACTAATCCATAGGTCATGTTCTTATTCCCGTATAGGGGGGCCCGTAGGCGATAAAAAGGAGGGTCTTCATGGAAATATCGAACCTTGAAACATTTTCGGAGGATATCGAGGAAGTAGACATCGAGGAATGCTCTATCAGACCTTGCAGGCAGATAACTCTACTGAGATATCCCCTATTCTGACACCAACAAAAAACAAGAACGAGTTCGTCCTTCCCCACCGGGGAGAACCTTGCTCGAAAAAAAGAGCGTTTTTACCGTCTCGACCTATCAATGTGATTCCAAAGGCCGTATCCAGCCCCATTCATTGATGCACCAGGTCCAGGAGGCGGCCACAAAACATGCCGAGGAGCTAGGGGTCGGTTATGAATGGATGGAGAGGAACAGGTTCTACTGGGTCCTGGTCAATTTCGGACTTCAATTCTTCGAAACACCCATCTACGGCACTTCGATCATGCTCAGGACGTGGCCTAGCGGTCTGGACCCTCTGAAGGCTTACAGGGATTTCAGCGGAGAGGACCTGAAGGGGAGAAAGCTCTTCATCGCAACATCGGATTGGATGGTTATAGACGCTTCCAAGATGAGGCCGGTGATGATTGCGGACCTGGGATTCGATTTCGAACATTCGAGCACGAGGATCATGGAAGGTCCTGAGAGGTTGTCCCATGCAGGGAACTTCAATGAGGTCGGGAGGATCGTCGTCCCCTACAGCTCCATTGACATGAACGGACACGTGAACAACACGGAGTACATCAGATGGGGGATGGACTCGGCGAGAAGAGAGATCGGGGACCTTCCTAACATCAGATCCTTCAAGATAACCTTCATGTCAGAGGTCTTTAAGAACGAGGAGCTGGCCCTTATGAATTTGGGGGTCGAAGAAGGGAGGCTTCGGGTAAAGGGAACGAGGACCAGGGACGGCAAGGATGCATTCGTGATGGAGATAGAGTACGAAGTCTAGGGGTGGACAGAACTAGAGTTCATGATCATCCAGAAAGCTCGGGGCGACATTGAGACCTGATCAACCGTACTTTCGCAGGATCTTAGGGTCCTCTCCCCTCCTGACCAATCTCCGAATTGTCAGGGTGATCCATGTGTATGATAGCGAGGCTCCAAGCATATTGCCGAGGAGGATCCCGCCCCATACGCCAGGGAGGCCCCAATCCAGGATGAAACCGAACAGGATGGTAAAAACAAGCGCGAAGATGATTGTCCGGAACAGTGTCACAAGCAGGGATTTGAATCCCTTGCCTATGGCCTGAAAAACGGATCCGGACAGCATTCCGAATGTGGCGAAGAAGTTCATGACGGAGAACATCCTCAGGAAAAGGACAAGGTCAGGTCTGAGATGTATGGAATCCTCCGACCATGTGAAGATCACCGCTATCCAGGGAGCCAGAAGGAACACCAGTATCGAGATGACCACGGTGAAGAGCAATCCATATCTGATAGCATGGTAAAGGGATAGCTTGAGCTTCCTGTATGACCTTTCACCGTACGCGGCTCCAGCCACGGCAACTATCGCGGTGGCGATCCCCATCAATGGAAGGACGGCTATCATGGTGACCCTCCACCCCGCAGTGAAAATGGCGACACCCCGGTCGTCGACTGCAAGGACAATGATGTTCAGGAGCATCATCTGGATCGCCATGGACATCTGCTGTAGTGATGCGGGAGCCCCCACCCGCATTATATCCTGGAATATCTTCCATCTGAACTTGAACTTACTCAGGTCGAAGTCCACGTAAGTGTCCTTCTTGAAGAACAGCCAATATGCCAGCAATACTGCCGTTATGGTGAAGGAGAGCATCGTTGCCCATGCCGCCCCGGCCACTCCGAGGTCAAGACCATAAATGAAAACGGGATCGAGTACGATGTTCAATGCCGAACCCACCACCATGGCATACATCGCTCTCTTCGTATCCCCCTCCGCTCTGAGGATCGCGTTGGCAATGTTGACAAAGAATATTATTATGGAAAATCCCACGATGACCCTTCCGTAATCCGTGGCAAGATCGGACACTGATCTCGTTGTGAACAGACCGAATATTTCCGGAAGGATCAGATAAGTGGGAACTGTGAAGATAAGTCCAATGGCTACCATCAAGATGATCATGTGGTCCGCAACATTGTCTGCGCCTTTCTTGTCGCGTGCCCCTATCCTTCTCGAAATTGCGGCACCGCCGCCAATACCCAGGCCCGTGGCCAGAGCCATTATGAGGAAGAAGAAAGGAAAGAAAAGTCCCACGGCTGTGAGGGCGTCCTCGCCAATTCCTGACACCCAGATCGTGTCTGCCAGGTTATAGACCGTCTGAACGCTCATCGCTATGATCATAGGTATCGATAGCTTGAGGATAGCCTTCCTTGGGTTTCCGAGAAGGGTCTTTACGCCTTTGGTAGCTCCCTTGAACCCGGTTTCCTTCACTTCGAGAGGAGCGGAACTCATTCCTCACACTCCGTCCCTTCATCGAATGCGCGGAGCCGGCCCTCGATCCTGGTAAGGAGATCAAGGAACAGCTTTCTCTCTGACCGGTCGAAATCGCCCATAACGAACTGTATCCATTCATCCCTTACAAGGTCAAGATGAGGTTTCAATTCCCGGGCCTTTGGTGTTAGAAGGACCTTGAAGGCCCTTCTGTCATCCGGGTCCTGCTGGCGCTCGATGTATCCGAGATTTTCCAATTTGGATATCGCCCTCGTTGTAGTCGCTTTGTCGACCAGCATGTGATGTGTGATATCGCTTTCGGTTATACCATCCCGGTTGTAGAGGTGGAATAGGAAACCGTAGGTCGGCCCTCCGATGCCGTATGGTTCGAGCTTCTCCGACATGTATCTCCTCGTTCTCTTGTGGATATGTGCGAGGAGCCGCCCCACTGAATGAGGGCCGCAACTCGCATCCTGACCGTCGCCAGACATTAAGTTGCGAATGCAACCGAATTATTAATAGTTGCGCTTGCAACCATTTGGGTTGGGTTGGCAATCCCCAAAGCTTTTTTTAAAATAATGACCATAGACCAGCAGCAATTCCGTTCCTGGTAGGGGTGACACTGATATGGGAGCCATCGGCATGGAGGAGAATCTCGAAGAGGTTCTCGCACCTGTCTCGGACGTTTTCTCGGTTCTCACCGATATCAATCTTGCACATAGCTGGGGTCAGACCAGCGTCGGCTCCATGACATTTCCACAGGAGCCAAGAATGAGGATCGGACAGGTCATCCAGGTCTGCCCCCAAGGGATGAAGGAAGACTGTCATGTCAAGATCAAGGTCATACACCATGACGGATGGGTAGAAATGGACGTGGTCGAGGGTCCCCTTTTCGGAACGCTCAAGTTCATAGTCGACCCCCGTCCGTACGGAACTCTCCTTACTGCTCAATTCGACTACAGGATAGAGCGCATGGGATTCAACCTCAAGTGGAAGCTCTCCGAGAAGAAGAAGTACCACACGATGATGTCCGCTATCCTGACGAATATCAAGAACTTTGCCGAGATGAAGTCCGGTCAATGAACAGGTTCAGATCGACATCCCGGCTATCTTTTCCTGAAGTATGGACCCAAACTTCGTTATCATCCTCTTCAGGATCTGCTCGTCCCTCGCTTCCACCGTCATCCTTATCACTGGAGATGTGTTCGAACACCGGATAAGGACCCATCCTTCATCGGTATCGACCCGGACACCATCCTGTTCATTCACCTTGTCATGAGCCCGCTTGAGGTCGTCCTTGATCGAATCGACGACACCGAACTTGATATCGTCCCTGCAATCGAAGGCTTCTGCCTCGCTTGGATACATGGGCACCTCATCGGCAAGTTCGGAAAGCTTCCTGCCGCTTTGCGCCAGGATCCTGAGTAGCTCCAGAGGAGCCACTATCGCATCATCGAAGAGTACATGCTCTGGTACGATCAGATGTCCAGACCTCTCGACGCCAAAGATGGCACCGGTCTCCTTTGCCTCGAGGGTGAGGTAGGTATGTCCTACCTTGATCCTCTTGACCTTCGCCCCGATGGGAACGAGAACATCCTCTATTGCCATCGAGGACTCGACATTTGCGAGGACGACTCCTCCCCCGTGTCTCTCCACGAGGTCCTTAGAGATTATGATCCCGAGCTTGTCGGTGGTCATGAACCTTCCAAGGTCATCCACGACCACGGCCCTGTCCCCGTCACCGTCGAAGGCGATCCCGAAATCAAGTCCGTTATCCAGGACCGCCTCCCTTAGGTCCCCCAGGTTCTTGGGTTTAGGCTCAGACGGTCTCTTGCTGAACATGGGATCGACCTCGCCGTTGACCAGCTCAACGTTTGCTCCACATGCTACAAGCGCGAATGGCGCAGAAAGGCACATCGCACCACCGCCGCAATCGACCCCTGCCTTCAGGTCCTTATCTCTCAGGTAAGGTCCGTACCTCTCCTTCCAGAATGCGACATACTGCTCGAGATAGTCGCGTTCCCTGTATGCCCCCGCTTCCTTCCAGTCCACATCCATGAAATCCTTCTTAATGACGATATCCCTGATAGCCTCTATATGCTCGGACGGGAAGCCGACACCGTCGCCGAAGTAAAGCTTTAACCCGTTCCACTCGGGCTCAAGATGAGATGCCGTTATGTAGCAGGAGGCGTCAAGACCTTCCTTCATCCCTGCGAACATCGTTACTCCAAATCCGCACTCTCCGAGGGAGAGCACGTCCACACCACATGAGAGCAAGCCTGCCACGAGTGCTCCATGGAAAGCCTCCGATGTCATCCTGACATCGAATCCTACTGCGGCTGATCCGAGGGAAAGGTCCCTCTTGAGAAAGGTTCCCAGACCTCTCCCGATGTCGAGACATGTCTGCACGTCGAGGTCCACGTTCCAGACCCCTCTTATGTCGTAGGCCCTGAAAATGTGCTTCATCTGTATCTCCACTGGACCAGTATCTTCAGATATATCATAGCTTTGGTCTCCATCCCTGAGGGGGTTGAAGGGATGGTTTGAAATACATCGTTTTTCTTATTTCGGACCATGGCTGACAAGTATCCCGTACTCCAGGTGGCCCTGGACCTTATGCATCTTAAGAGATCCCTCCAGATAGCCCGAGAGGCAGTCGATGGCGGAGCCGATTGGCTGGAAGCAGGTACCCCTCTCATCAAGAGTGAAGGCATGGACTCCATCAGAAAGCTCCGCGATCAATTTCCCGGCATGGAATTGGTCGCCGATCTCAAGACCATGGATACGGGAGGGTTCGAGACCGAGCTTGCGGCAAGGTCCGGAGCGACCGTGAATACAATAATGGGAGTTGCCGACGACGGTACGATCCTTGAAGCCATTCGGTCCGGACGGAAGTACGGCTGCAGGATAATGGTCGACCTGCTTGGAGTTGATGACAAGAAGAAGAGGGCAAAGGAGCTGGAGGCCATGGGTGTTGATCTCCTCTGCATGCATGTTTCCATCGACGACCAGATGATGGGAAAGACCTTTACCGAGGAAGTAAAGGACCTTGCCGCTTCAACCGAGCTTCCGATCGCCGTTGCTGGCGGTATCACCACGGAGACAGCACACCTTTTCGTCGAGGCCGGAGCATCCATCATCATTGTCGGAGGGGCCATCACAAAGAGTGCAAAGGTGACCGAAGCAACCAGGGACATGAAGGAGGCAATCTCCAAAGGTAAGCCCATCGAATCCCGTTTGTTCAAGAGATACGTGGACGATGAGGGGATCCGAAAGGCCTTGATGGAGGTATCCGCTCCGAACGTGGCCGACGCAATGCACAAGAAGGGGGCGATGGTAGGGATAAGGCCTGTCAAACCCGGTCTGAAATGCGTCGGACCGGCATTCACGTGCAGGTCGATCGATGGTGACTGGGCTAAGACGGTCGAGGCAATTGAGAAGGCCAGCCCCGGGGACGTTCTTGTCATAGATGCAGGCTCCAGACATATCTCCCCCTGGGGGGAGCTCGCATCATGGTCGTGCAAGGTAAGGGGCATTGCTGGAGTGATACTCGACGGGGCCGCAAGGGATATCGACGATATCATGAAGATGGACTTTCCCGTATTCTCAAGGAGCATGGCCCCCAATGCCGGCGAACCAAAGGGATTCGGAGAGCTTCAGGTGGAGATCGAGTGCGGTGGCATGCAGGTAAGGCCCGGTGATTGGATGATCGCAGATGATTCCGGCATCATGGTCATTCCAAAGGAAAGGGCCGTGGAGATCGCAAACAGGGCCCTGGATGTCAAGGAGAGGGAGAACCGGATACGGGAGGAGATCCAGAGAGGGTCCACCCTGTCGCAGGTGCTCGAACTGGAGAAATGGGAGAAGAACCAGTAGGTCAGAGCGACCCGAGCACGTCCTTCAGAATGGGCACCATTTCATCGATCGAACCTTTATTGACGTGCGGCATCACAACGAACCTGATAGCTGATGGATCGCAGACCTTGGAAATGTAGTATCCTTTCTGCCCCATCATCCTCTGGACCTCACCCGGTTTTTCATGATGGGCCGCGATGATGTTCATGACCGGCTCCATCACAGGGACAAGGTCCATTTCCTCCAGCCTTTTTTGAAGATATCTGGTGTTTTCCATACACCTCTTCACGAGCTCGCAGTATCCTTCCCGGCCAAGATGCTTCATGAGAGCGAAAGCCGATGCGACCGCGCCTGAATCCCTTGTCCCTGCGAGAGTGAACGCCTTGGGACTCGTTAGATAGGGTGAACCTACAGCCAGGTACTTCAGCGGGTCCTTTTCACGGAAAAGCAGGCAGCCGGCAGGGATCGTTGACCATCCCATCTTATGCGGATCTGTGCTCAATGATGAAACACCGGGGACCCTGAAATCCCAGGGCCCGATCCTCCCATCCGTCATACCCATCTCCTCGAGGAATGGAAGGACGAAACCGCCGAAGGCCGAATCGACGTGGAGGTGAATACCTTCTGCTAGCTCCGATATCCTGTCGATCGGATCGACGGCTCCCAGTTCGGTCGTCCCGGCGACGCCGATGACCATCGCTGTATCTTCATCCACTTTCTTCTCGAGTTCACCAAGGTCCATCCGGAAATTGTCATCCAGACCGATCGGGACTGGCTCCATGTCAAGCAGCTTTATGGATTTCAAAATGGAAAAGTGGGCCGACCTGGGATATATCACTTTCCGCCCTTTGGATTTCTTCTTGGCGGTGTACATAGCCGTTATGTTGGCTTCGGTCCCACCCGATAGAACATGACCCGAGGGATCCTTCAGGTTCAGAAGATCACCAAGCATTGAGACGACCTCGCGCTCCATTTCGAGGGTCCCCGGACAGAGTCCGGGATTGCCCAGGTTCGATTCGTGGAACCTTCCATGTACCTGGAGAGCGAATGGATGAGGTGAAGTGCACATGGACCCGAAGATCCTTCCAGAGTCGAAGCCCACGTTCATGTTCTCATACTGTTCAAGAAGGGCTTCGACATCAGATCTCGTTAGACCCTTCTTCTCCATTTTCACCACTTTCCCTTTAGGCTTCGGGGGGATATAATAACTCCTTAAAATTACAATCTTATTATCCCTTAATGGAAAGTATCACAAAAATGTTATATAACACACTAATTCCTTATCCAGTGTCCAATCGGCCGGAGGCATCCCACTTTGAGGACCAAACGCAACAAGGGAAAGGTCAAGGATATCTCCAAGACGGAGCAGATCGCCAATGTGTTCATCGAGAGACCGCTGGACAGCATTTCACCGAAGGAGATCTCCAGGGAACTGGGGATGGAGATCCAGCTCGTTACCTCCATTGTCAGCAGGTTGAGGGCGGAGGGTCTCGTGGAGAGGGTCGGATGGGGCAGGTACAAACTCCGAATGGAGCAGACCATAGCCCATGACATCCTCGAGCAGGTATCATCTGATTATTGGGACCTTACCCGGAACATACTGGCCGGGAGCGGTAAGGGTGTTGCAGAAGGAGAAGGGGACCATTTTGACAGGATAGTCAGGATATTCGTCGAGGTCAAGAAGGTGGGGGGTGATGTAATGGCCCAGAACCTGCTCAGGCTTGCAGCCAGAAAGAGCATGCCCCATGAAGATGTGAAGATCCTAGTGGGTTCGGTGAAGGAGGTGACGAGGAAGTGATCCCAGAACCCGGCCGTCGGATGACCTTGCCGGGACCCGAACATCCACTCATCCACGATATTGAGGACCGGCTCGAGGTCCTCATCGGCGTTCTTTCGAAGTTCATTGTTGAAAGGAGCTTCTCGGAGGTAACGGGCAGTGGAAGTATCGTCCTCGACTACGAAGGCGCCAATTCGATGTGTCGATCGATAATCGAGGAGGCTTCCTACCTGGTGGGCCCGAAAAGGACGCAGGAGCTCAGAGAAGAGCTGGACATTATGATCGAATTATATTTCAAGGAGGGTTCGAAAACATGACGCAGAGAAAAGCCACCCACATTCCGGGAATGGACGAGTTGATGAACGGCGGTTTCCCGGACGGGACGATCAACCTGATAACGGGGCCGCCCGGTAGCGCCAAGTCCCTTTTCGGGATCGAATACATCTACAACGGGGCAAGGTTCGATGACGAGCCTGGCATCTTCCTTTCCCTCGAGGAGAGCAGAGAATCCATTGTCAGGGCATCGATAGCCTACGGACTGGATTTCTCGGGTTTCGAGAAGGAAGGGAAGGTCTATTTGATCGATCTCGGCAAGATGAGGGTAGAATGTACGACCGCCGAGGAACTGGAATGGGGGCTCGCAAGTTTCGAGACCCTGCAGGATTTCCTCAAGAACCATCTTTCATTCAGCGGTGCGAAGCGATTGGTGATAGATTCGGTCACGGCAGTCGGCGTATATTACAAGTCATCCGAGCTCCTAAGGAGAGAACTGTTCAAGTTCTCGAGGTTCCTCAGGGATTCGAACATCACGACGATACTTATCAGCGAGACCTCGGGGGACAACGACTCGCGGTACGGGATAGAGGAGTTCATCGCTGACTCGCTTGTCAAGCTGGATTACGAAAGCACGACGGGGGAATACCGCAGGACCCTCACTGTGAAAAAGATGAGGTTCACCAAGCATGATCCCCTGAAGCATCCATTCCTGATCATGGACAACGGGATAGAGGTCTCCCCCGACGAGGTTATTGGATAGAACGGAGAGAAATCATTGAACGACGTGGAGCTCTACGGGAACCTGATCAGGGAGTTCATCAGGAAGATGACCTCCCCGGAGGTGGGCCAGTTCAGGCTGGAAGTTTCCACCTTCCGGATAATCCTGGAAAGGGCGCGCGTCCAGAAACCCAAGCTCATCAAGTTCACGATAACCGATAACGGCAAGGTCGTGAACGATATGGAGGACGACCTGGATTCCCTGAAGGCCCTGGAAACCCTCCTCCAGAGGTCGGTGGAGTTCATATCATCCCTCATGGGCGAGGAGCATGCGAGGGACATGATCCTCAGGATGATGAAGGAGAACGTGAAGGAGCTGAGCGAACCCATGAGGGGAAGGGATAAGCTGATCCATCACATCCCGGAACCGTTCGTCCAGCTGGTGAAGGAGGCACTGAGCTCAAGCAAGGTCTACAACGACCACGAAGAGGTCCTGGGCCTGTTCGAAGATGTGTTCCAGGCATACATGAAGGAACTCTCCAATCACACCGACCTCTCCGCTTTCAAGCTGAAGCTCAGCATATTGCGGGAAAAACATGAACTGCTCAAGCATGTTTCGGTCACAAAGAACAATACACTTGACTTCGACCGGGACATATGGGCCGCTGCCACTGACCAGGAGGTTAAGGAATCCCTCTCCGCAGCGTTCAATTCGATTGTGGGCCTTTCCACATTCCTTGTCGGCAAGGAGGAGGCCATCAAGAAGGCCTCGAGGATCTTCAATTATTACTTTGAGGGAAAGTCCGCTCTCCTGGAAAGGTACAACATGCAGGATGTTATCCTCGAGGGGGCCCTGCATCAGAAGATCTCTACCGGATTCTCCTCACTTGACAACCGTATGGGGGGAGGGATCACAAAAGGGACCTCCATACTCTTCATCTCACCATCCGGGATAGAGAGGGACACTTTCATCTCGAACATACTCACGAACGGTCTCAACGGCGGATTCTCGATCCTCATGGTCCTCTCGAAGGAGCCCCCGCGGTCTATCAGGATGCTGCTGCGGTCGCAGGGACTTGATGCGAACAGGTTCGAGGAGGAGGGGAACCTGAGGATAGTCGACTGGTTCTCGTGGAGAGGGGAGAGGATAATCGGTGTCGAGAAGGAGGGCTATGCCCTGAAATCCTCGAAGATCCTGTCCAACCTCGGTATCGCCATCAATAAGGGTCTGAGGGAACTCACATTTTCCCCCAACAAGGTTGCCCTTGTCCACATGATCGGACCGGCAACGAACATCTTCGAGTTCACTCAAGTATACAACTTCATCCAGAGGCTCCGGGCCAAGTTCAAGGAGGAGGAGATGGCCTCCATCTTCTTCCTGGAGAGCGAGTCCATGAGCAGGGAGAGCCTCAGCAGGATCATGGAGGTGTTCGACGGTGTCGTGGAGATGTCAAAGATCCTCGAGGCCGGGAAGATACGGAGAGAGGTCTCGGTCCTGACCATGTCCGGGGTCGATTTCGATGCGTCGCCCGTATCATTCATCGTTCGGGATAACAGCCTCGTCGCAATGGACTCCGTCGAAAAGGATGAAAGATCGAAGATGGAGCAGGTCCTCGAAAGGAAAGGGGCGCCGAAGAGATCTTCCGAGGAGGACGGGATCGAGGAGATGGAGGAGATCGATGAAGTGGAGTTCGAACTTCTCAGCGATGCGATCAGGAACGGGGATATAAGGTCCATTGAAGGTTCGGAACCTGGAAGAGCACCGGCCCGGGATAACCCGAATGGTGAAGAGGATTGGACAGAGGTCAAGGCTAGGAAGGATCCGGTCCTTGCGGGCAAGATCGCCAAGGTAATGTCCAAAAGTCCCGGCG
>JBLIRH010000056.1:0-15197 GCA_049472215.1 Thermoplasmatota archaeon
GGATCGGAGCCGGCAATGAACTCGTCCAGGTTCGTCAGCCTGTCCCCATCGGGATCGTATTCCCAGTCGTCGCCCTTCAAAGGATTAAGCGCTGCCGAGAGTCCGATGACCCCAGAAAAGGCCAGTATCAAAACTATCGCTACAGCGAAGGTTCTCTTCACATCGCCAAGTTGCATGTATTCCACCTTCTTGCTGGACTAACTAACCTCCGGGGGATTTTATAAGGGTTTCTATTGCATGTGCATGGTCGTTGTCCTGCACATGTTCTGATGTTCCTCACCCGAGGGTCATGTAGTGTTGGCCATCCATATTATAAATGTACATATTAAGACTTTCGGGAATGCTCTTTCGGGAAGGCTGTGGCCAGTATGTTCATTTCGATGTTCTTGTAATGCTCTCGGCATCGCGGTAAAGTGATTCGAGCTTCAGTTTCTCGTCGTCCGTTATCAATTGGCAACCCAGCGAGTAAAATGACCTCCGGATGGATTTCAGAAGGTCCTTCCTTTTGAACCTGAGGTCCACCCAAGCCTTTTTGACGGACCAATATTCCAACGAGGAGGATCCCTGGGCTGTTTCCCCGAACTCTGTATTTTTAAGGGCTTTTTTCAACTTCTTTATTGAGATCAGGGCGACCGGTCTCCCTCCCTTGAAGATGGAGAAACCATGGCCTCGTGCAATAGCTCCTTTGATATCATGCATGACAACCCTCGACATCCTGTCCTTGGGAGATATCACGGTCAGTTCCCTGAGCTCATCCGGTTCTGGACATCGCTTGAGTTCACTTGAACCATCACCAATTACTCGGTAATGCACCTGAAATCCCGTTCCTACTGATATGCACCTTTCTAATTTCGTTCCCACGAGGTCATTGATCAGGGATCGAACCTTTCCCGGGTCATCAAGACTTGGAGAATAATTCATCAGGTCCTCGAATGTGAATATCGAAAGCCTTCGTGCATTTCGAAGGAGCCATTTTGTCTGGAAAAGACCCCTGGGAGACTTCCCCCTTTCTTTGTCCTGTTTTTCGGTCTTGGATCTTTTTAACAGATCGAGCCTCAGGTCGCCCCATGGGTCCTCCATCGTCAATCCCTTTCTGAGAAGTTCGTCCATCTCTTTGTTGAGGTCCCTCGACTTTAAGAATGGTCCCACATCTGATGGGTCCATTTTCTTAAGGTCGTCCAGCAAAGATCTCAGTCTGGGATCGATAGAGTTCATTTCCCCTTTTGGAGGAGGCGGATATCGCTTGAACTCCTGATCGAGCGACCATACGGGGTACGGCTGGTCCATCATCCCCTTGACCAGTGAGAACCTTTTCGCGAGGTCCTTCATATCGGTAAGACCGATGCCTGAAGTGGAGGTTGCCTCGGACCAATCCACTTGAGAATTACCAGTTGGTAAAAGCGTAGGAGAAGTGATAGATTCCCATTCCTTTTCGTTCTTATCCCTTAGAAGGTTTGGATCATTAATGGAAAGCCTCCTGTATCTGGATGACCCCATCCTGCTGAGAAGTTCCCAACGATCGACGACGGACCCCAGTTTTGAGATGACCTCGATAGGATGTCTCCAATGACATTCCTCGATGAGACCCTGGGCCGTGAACATGTTGTACAGAACATCCTCTCTTGAGAGACCTCTAAGAACCTCGGCCCCTTTCAAAAGGACCGCTCCTTTCGGAGTAAGTTCCACTTTGAAACCATCATCCAGGAATACCTTGACCGCATCCCTTGCAGCCTCTCCGGCAGGAATACCCATTATCTTTTCGATCAGAAATGTCCCGAAACCCAATCTCTCATAATTTTCGGTCCATCTGGCCAATGCACTCGAAACCTCGACCACCATATCGAAATCATCCACCTCGATATCGGATATCCTGATGAGGTCGGCCGTTTCTACGATATTAATGCGTCCGAGCAGCGAGCCTTCCCGGAAGGCGAGAAGGATCGTCATGATCGAACCTCGAACGGGCTCCTTATCCACCCAAATATCCCATTTTCCGGTCAGCTGGGTGGCCGGATCGGTCAGGGTCCTGAGGGTTATCTCAGAATTTCCACTCCTCTTCACTTCAATGATCGACCTCATGGATCTGCTGCCTCTCCTGCTCCAAAGCCATATCCTATCGGTATCGATGTTCACAGTAGAGGGGATCGAGATCGGCCCTTCCGGGCCAATGCCATATTGAACAACCCCAGTGGATATCGCCTTCGCGGCAGTGATGAGAACTTGTTTTCCAAACAATTTAACAAGTTCACTTGCCTCGAACGGTCCGAAGAAGCGAAAGAACCGTTCCAGTCCGCTGATCCCCCTGGCCCCCATTTCCTCAGTATCATCATCGCAACATATGGGTATGAAATCGGACTGGGATAGGCCGACCATGTCCCTTGCACTGGCTGGAAGACGCCCTATGATATTTTTCTCTGTGGCGTCATTTATCGAGGAGGTAAGGTCCTCCCCTGACTGGTCAAGTATTTTAGCAATGTCCGACCGTGAGTAGCTGAGACCTTCCTTGAGGCTCCGTAGTCCACTCTTTCGATCCCATCCATCGGGATCTGCCAGGTCCCTGTAAATAGATGCCCATCTCCTGTCAGCGGACCTGTCATCCCCAATCAGATGGACGGGTTTGATCCTCCCGGATTTCATTAAAGACCGAATATCGTTGAAGGAGATGTCTGCTGACCTCGAAACTACCTCGATCGGATGTGTAAAGAATGGCATCCGCCTGATCACATGCCCAAGGTCCCCTTGGCTTGTCAATGCATTTGCTCTGAGATTGGCGATCGATGTTGCTTTGAAACCAATTGATGGGGGGATCGGTGATACGAGGAAGTCAAGCTCATCCCCACCAAATGAGATAAATTGACCATGGTCTTCCCGATCAGGTTCGATCGGTCCCTTGGAGGAATCCCTCGTTCTTTCCCCAGCACCTGCAGCATGAAGGAGAGAATCGATGATCAGTTTATCATGTTCTATCGAAGTTCCCTCGGTTTGTATCGGAAGTATCGTTCGTTCCGCACCTGATGCACGTATCTTGGATGATGCCGTATCTGAGTTGGAGATATCCTTGTCTTCGAGTTCATCCATCCTGCTCTTCCAGGATCGAAGGATCGAACTACCAAGAAGGCTCGGCCCCTCCCTCATTTTTACGATCTTAAAAGGGACCGATCCAGAATCGATCCCCGAAACGATCTCTCGGCACCTCTTCATGTCAATGCGCTCGATGAAGACTTCCTTTAGCGCCTCCTCCGCAAGCAATATCAAACCCCTCAGAGGTCCCTTTGTATCTTCCCAGCCTCCCTCGCTGTACCAGGCATTCATGACAAGAGACAGGAGATTTTCGACACGGTTCCTTCTGTATAGTGCACCGGTATCCTTTCCTCTGAACCTGGATAGAACCAATAGTGATTTGTTCATGCAGTGGGTGAAACGCGATCTGAATATCGAGGATGTAAGGACCAGACCTTTTACAACCTTCTCGAACTCCTCACTTTTAAGCGTAGCTTTAAGCTCATCGACGCTCATCTCCTTGGGAGATATCACGGCGAAACCGTCATCTGTCGACACATAGTCGACCTTGGCTCCGATGGCCTTCCTTATTCCGTAAGCCATCGTTCTTCCGATGATCTCGGTCACCTGTCTCCCTTCGGGGATCATGAAGATATATAGGCTTCGCGTCCCCCTCATCCTTTTAAATTCCACGGGTATCCTCGCTACGGACGGCAGGAGGTCTAGCTCGCTAAGGCCGGATATCACGGATCTACAGATGCTTCCCCCATTAGGGTCCAGTTTAACCTTGATGTCCGAGTCTTTCTTCCATCGATCGGTGAAACCCCCCTCGTACAATCGGACCAGTTCAGCAGCAACAGTGCCCGGTCTGGGCATGATCTCCCCTGACCATTTCGGGACGGTCGGTTGTGAATCGGGGTCCTCCCGCACAAGTATCTTTGTTCCAGAGAATCCGCTTATCCTGTAGACCTTTGACCCTAGCAGGATGACATCCCTTTCATAAAGGGTCTCGCCGAAATCCCTTGAAAGGTCCCCAATAGCCCTTCTTGTCCTCTCATCAATGACCCTATAGGATGTTTCTTTGGGTATCGTCCCGCAATTCAGGTAAAAGGCCTGACCCGTATTTCTTCTTGGCATGAAGGAGTTCTTCTTGTCATCGAACCATAGTCTTGGGGGAGGCTGGTTGGGCCCGGGCAACCTTTCGGAAAGGAGGTCTAGTATATCGTTAATGGAGGATCTCTTGATCGACCTGTAGGGATACGCCTTCCTGATCAACTTCCAGATATGGTCAGACTTGAGACCTGCATCGTTCAGCGAAAACCCGATCATGAACTGGGCAAGGACGTCCAGCGATTCATCCGGAATATCGAGCCTCTGTAGTTTTCCCCTAGCTACTGCCAGCGATACGGCAAGCGCTTCCATCAGATCGATCCCATCGAGTGGATATATTATGCCATGGGAGGTACGACCCAGTCCATGGCCCGACCTTCCGAACCTCTGGAGCATCTTTGATGGATCCTTTGGTGATCCTATTTGACAGACCGTCTCGACCTCACCGATGTCTATCCCGAGTTCCAAGGATGTCGATGATATTATTGCCTTGAGCTCACCGGTCCTCAAACCTTCCTCAGCCGTTCTTCTGACGTCCGCCCCAAGCGAACCGTGATGGGGCATTACCTTATCATATCCTCTCTGGACAAGAGAATAGGCCATTTCCTCCGCTGCCTTTCGTGTGTTATGGAACACAACCAAGGGCCCTTTGTCCTTTTCGATCATCGACCCGATCTCAGAGAGGACCTTCTCTCTGATCTCGCTGTCCTTCTCTTCATCATCCATCAGGGTCCTGAACTCGATAACCATGTCCTTCCCGGAATCTTCCACTATCCTGGTTACCTGTCGGGACCTTCCCCTACCATCCATCCCCACGAGGTACTTTGCGGCGGTTGAAACTGGTTTGACCGTTGCGGAAAGCCCTATCCTGAGAGGCTCTTTACCGGTCCTTTCATGCACCATTTCCGTCAACATCTCGAGTGTCAATGAAAGGAGCGCCCCTCTTTTGCTTGGAACCATTTCATGGACCTCGTCAACAATGATCCATCCAACAGAGTCCACGGTCTCCTTGGCCTTCGAGCAAAGCATCAGTAGCAAGTTCTCCGGGGTGATGACCAGAAGGTCCGGCGGGTCCAGGAGCATCCTCCTTCTTTCCGATTGGGGGACATCTCCGGTCCTTATGCCGACCTGTAGTTCCGCATCCGGGAGTATCTCTCCTTTTTTCTTCCTCCCTCTTCCCCATCTCCTTACCTTCCTGCCCCCGATCCTTCCGATGCCTGCAGATAAGGATGTCAATGTCTTCAGAATATCGGCACCTAGGGCTTTCATCGGTGAGATATACACGATATTCGTTTTCGATCGGTCCACCTCACCTTTCAGGATGGGATCGATCGCCGGGATCACTGCAGCCAATGTCTTTCCGCTTCCCGTTGGGGATACCAAAAGGACATTCTCCCTATTCTTCAATGCACTCCATGTTGAGGTTTGAACAGGTGTCGGAGAACCGATCGTTGTTGTGAACCACTTTTTCAGCCTCGGATGGAAGTGGTCCCATATTCCACCGTTTTTCATTTGTGTGCCTTTTCTTATTATTGGAATCCCAGCCCAAATGTACAAATATCCTTGATGGAAGGTCTGGATATGATATAACTATTTGGGTCGCTCTCGGAATAGTTTATCAACTGTAAGCCCTTTCAGAGCGGGAAGCCAGGAGTGATCCCTTGAAGGAAAAAGGTGATAGACCAAGGGTGATTGATTGGGGAAAGGGTTATGCCCCCTCCATATGGGCCTCGATCCTTATTGGAGTGTTCCTCGTCCTCAATTCGGTGGCGGTCATGATATCCCTCCCCTTCATTGTGGATGGAGTTCCTGACAGCTATGAATCCTCGCTAGAGGGGACCATCTTCTTGCCCTATATCCCGCTGGAAAACGATGACGTTTCCTTCGAAGGCCCTGGGATCGTCAATACTAGCGATCCGTTTTCACTTATATTTGCCTTCAAAGGGGGAAAACTCCCTTCTGTTCCGTATCAGGTTCTTTTCAAGGGTCCGAATACCAACCTGACCTCCACATTATTCCCTGCCGAGGATCCTGCAATGGGTCTGGTCCTGACAACGAGGTTTCAGGGTCTCACGGAACCCGGGCAACATGAGATCTATCTCAAACCTCATTTCCCTGGTGGATCGAACTCATGGGATCTGTCCGATGATGTAGAGCGCCCTGCCGACCCGCTCCAGCTCGGCCCATGGCAGCTCAATGCCATAAATGCGAGCATTCAGCATCCCAGACCGATCCTTTACGAGAACCTCGAGATATCATCCCCTCTGTCGTCGTTCTTCCCCAATGACCAGTTGGTGTTCGAAACCGGAGAAGTGGGATCTGGGAACATTTCGCATTATGAGGTGTCGACCTCAAGCGGCCTCAGGTCGGAATTGATCGAACTATCGGCTGACAGATGGGGATTGAGGGATCCTGAAATTATTGGTCCCGGAATTTCCTGGCTTAGCCTCATCCGGGATGAGGGAGAGAACCGATCCATGAGATGGACCTATGTTGTTACAAGAATGACCGGCGTGGATGAGGATGACCTGGACATTTTCGCCACTATTGAACGGGCTCTGAACGGTTCGGACCAGTTGTACGATCAGGAGAATCCCGGAAAGATCGAAATCGAAATGAACGTCGATCTTGAGCTCTTCCAGAGGGCCTATTACAATTTGAGGTTCGAAACCGGTGATCCGGAAACCAGTAAGTTCCCTTTTGCTATTAAGCTCGATGATCTTTCGATATCTCTTCCCCTTGCGATGGACGTAGGGGGTCGTACATACTGGATCCCCCTGAAGGAGAAAGGGATATACGAGGGAACCTTCAGGGCTCCGGGTTCCGTGGAGGAGAACGATGAGTTCTCCCTATATTTCAACTATCCCGGTTTCAACACCCTGTATGTCAGCACCGGGCTCTCGATCCTGGAGGACCGTTCTCCCGGTTTCGTGATGGACCCTGATCCGTTCAGGCTCGAGAACTATCGGGAAGGTGTACCGGCGGGTTATGATGTCGTTCTTTCCGCAGAATGGTCCGATTTTAACAGGAAAGATTTCAAGGGGGCCCCGGGAGTTGAACTTGATGGGATCAGGATCAACATTTCCGATGAGCATGAGGATTTCTTTGAGCACAATATTACATTCCGGTTATTTCGCTCTCAGGTATGCTCCGGAGGGAATCTGTCCATCAGTTCCAGCAACTCCCTGGAGTTCGCGAACTGGGTTTCCATCCTCATCCCACACCCCCGGATCTTTCTCACATTTCCCATACCGATCACAGGATGGGGGGCGGTCATATGGTTCGTCCTTGTAGCTTTATCCTGCGTCGGCTCGGTGGCCTGGTTGTTCATCAGGACATTCAAGCAATTTTTCAGGAATGTTGATAAGAAGGGAAAAAGAGCACCTACCATTTCTGTTCGGGCGGGGGGTACGGACCTTGCCATAACAGCAAAGACCTTCATCGGAGCCATGTTCTTCTTCTATGTGGTCTACTGGATGTTCGAGCTTTTCGAGCAGCCGACCCCTGGTCTGGACATCCTCTCGTCGGAGACGCCGATATGGATCAGGATGTTCCTTCTTGCCGATGCGTCGGTGTGGGAGGAGATCTCGGGGAGAGTGATCCTTATTGGCCTGCCAATGTTCATCTATCGGTCGATCAGCGGGGGAAAAGGCGTTCAATGGAAGCAGCTGGTAGGTGGGACCGGGAATTTCGGTTTCGGAGAGGTTTTCCTGATCCTCCTCTCGGCCTCCTTATTTGGTCTTGCCCATCTGGGTTGGGGTCCCTGGAAGGTAGTACCGACCTTCGTACATGGGCTGCTATTTGGTTACCTCTTCGTAAAGGTCGGACTTCACGCCTCGATCGCCATGCATTTCCTGTTCGACTACTCTGATTTCTTCTTTGAGATCATCGGTTCCGAGGGCATTCTCCTCTACTTGCTCCTTTTCTTCACGACCATCCTCCTGGGCGGTCTTTTTCTCGGCAACTGGGTCCACAGATGCCATTCATGGGTGGCGAGAACCTTCAAGAACAGAGCCCCAAAACCTGTGGTAATTCTTGCCATGCATTCAATAATATCTGTGCTACTGGGGACCTTATTGATATCAAAACGAGGTCTGGAACCGGTTGTGGCGCTCTTCCTCCTGGTCCCGATCATCGATGCCGTATCCTTTTTAATATGGAAAAAATACAGGAATCCCTTGGCGAGGATCGCTGTCTACATATCATCCTACATGTCGTGGGCTGCATCTCCGATCGGATTGGCATGGGTGACCGACCCGGAATTCGAACAGGATTAGAGTGAATGGGTATTGAACTCCCCATTGATATGTTTCCTTGCCAGCTCCATATAGATCCTTGAATTTTTCAAAGCGGTATCGGGAATTGTGGGGTCCTCACGCTTGACTTTCCCGGGGATCCCGACCACCATGCTTAATGGTGGTATAATAGCTCCAGGTGTCACGACAGCACCCGCTCCGATGATCGATCCCTCTCCTATGACAGCACCATTGAGAACGGTCGACCTGATGCCGATTATACATCTGTCGCCTATAGTGCATCCATGAACTATCGCCCCGTGCCCCACCGAAACATCCTTGCCGACCTTTACCGGAAATCCCTCGTCACTATGTATGATAACTCCATCTTGGATATTTGTCCTTTCGGCGACCAGAATGGGCTCCTCGTCCCCACGCAGGACTGCAAACGGCCAGACCGAACAATCTTTGGAGAGTTCGACATTTCCGATGATCAAGGCCGATGGGTGAACGAAACACTGTTCGGAAATTATTGGAGTTACAATTTTTTTCGTCATTGGTCCACCTGTTCCAAGCATTGGTTTTTAGATGTGTCCCAGGGAGTTCCCTGGCCTGTCATTAATATAAAAACCATTATATATCACTCTCCTGGTAACGTAATATATACGATTTAATGGTATTCAAAATCGGTTGAAAATGGAGTTCGCAACGATCGAGGGGGTTCATTTTGGCAGGTCCTGAGAAAAAGGATATTCCTGTAGGGGATGGGAAACCCGCTGGAGCATCTGAAACAACGAAAGACAAAGCGCAGACCGCACGGATACCGCCTCCACCTGAATTTCCTCCAGCACAGAAGCCCGGAGGGGTACAACCCGTCCAGCCATCTGCCGCCCCGCCCCCGAAACCAAATGTTCTGACACCACCTCCCACAGAACCTCAACAGACTCCAACCTCCAGTAAATCAGGTGAAGGTCTCCCTGCTAAAAATGATCAAGCTGGTGAGAAACCCGAGAGTGAGATCCCTAAGGAGATGGAAGAAAGCGAGCCATCATCATTCAAGAAGATAGCAGACTCTTTCAAGGGATTCTTTAAGAGGCCTCAAAGGGAAGTTCATATCATCAAGAAGGCCAAGACCAGGGAAGAGGAGGTAAAGGACTACCTCAGGGGATTGGAAAAGATCGAAACTCTGGATCTGGGTTCCAAATATGTTGAGGTCGAGATATACCTGGATGTTGAAACGAGTGAATACATCTACAACCCAGTTGAACCAAAGCTGGCTCCAAAGCAGAAGGAGGTCTTTGAGTTCATCATCGAGACCTTCAATAAATCATTGAAATATGACCGGAAAGCGATGGAGGACCTGGAGGAGAAGGAGAAATTCCTGGAGATGGAGGTCAGGTCCATTCTGAGGGATTACTCCAAATATGTGGGGGTCATAAACGACGAATTCCTCGATCCGATAATGTATTACATCAAGCGGGAATACATTGGTTACGGTAAGATCCAGTCCATCATGATGGATGTTGGTGTGGAGGACGTTTCGTGCGACGGGACCGACATACCGATCTTCGTTTATCACAGGGATTTTGGGTCCATCAGAACGACGATCAAATTCGAGACCGATGAGGAGCTCGAAGGTTTCGTGGTCTCCCTATCCCAGAGAGCGGGAAAGAGCATTTCCGTTGCGATCCCGATCCTCGATGCAACATTGCCGGAAGGTCACCGGTTAAATGCCACTTTCGGCAGGGAGGTCACGACCAGGGGTTCAAGTTTCACGATCCGTAAGTTCAAGGAGGACCCCCTGACCATTACAGACCTGGTCAAGTTCGGTACCATATCACCGGAAATGGCAGCACACTTCTGGCTTGCTGTCCAATACGGGGATTCCATGATTTTTGCCGGAGGGACCGCCTCTGGAAAGACCGCCACCATGAATGCTGTTTCGATATTCATCCCGACTTCGGCCAAGATCATCTCCATCGAGGATACCAGGGAGGTCAATCTCCCCCATGATAACTGGATAGCCGGTTTGACAAGAGGGTCTGCCGAGGGCGGGAAAGAAACGGACATCGATATGTATCAGCTCCTAAGGGCCGCTCTAAGACAGAGACCCGAATATGTGCTCGTGGGAGAGGTCAGGGGCAAGGAGACCATGACCATGTTCCAGGCCATGGCAACAGGTCACGTAACCTATTCGACCATGCATGCGGATTCCGTTAAGTCCATCGTCTACAGGCTCGAGAATCCCCCAATATCGATTCCCAGAGTGTTAATACAGGCATTGAACCTTGTCGCCATACATAACCAGCTTCGTGTCAAAGGCATGAGGGTCAGGAGGATCACGGAGCTCGTGGAGATAGTGGGCATAGAACCTACCAGCCTCGAGATCATCACGAACCGAGTGTACAAATGGGAACCGGCCGGTGATAATTTCGTTTTCGGCGGTCATTCGAACCTTTACGAGAAGATAATGGATATGGACGATATGACCAGGGACGAGGTGGGAACGGAACTAAACAGAAGGGCGGAGATCATTGAATGGATGGTCCGCAACGAGGTGAGATTGTTCACCGACGTGAGCACGATCGTCGCCGAATATTACGAGGACCCGGATAAGGTGATAAAGCTCCTCCGGGAGAATTACAAGATAGATATTTCAAAGGGTCTTCATGTTTTTGACAGTCAGCCGGTGGAGAAACTGCCTTCGGCGGAAAAGCCTTCCCTACCTCCAAACAAATCTCCCGGTCTGCCACCTCGGTCCCAAGATGAAAAGGCGAAACCGTCCACCGGGGGTGCATAAGATGGCTCTTTCACAATATTACAAGTTCTGGATGTCTATCCCCTTCGTTTCCAAGCTTGGACACAAGATGTACGAGGGGAACCCTGACATCGATATCACACTGGAAAAGGCGAACAAGAACATCAGAGGGGAGGTTTTCTATACCGGGATCTTCGGATCATCCCTTATCGCCTTCGTGATCGGTCTACTTGCCGCGACCTTTCTGAATCTCACGATATTGGATTCGGTTGGGGCGCAGCTTCCGATAAAATTGATCATATGGATCTTGGCACCGGTCCTTTTCTTTGCAGTAACCTACATGACCGCAGCTTGGCTTCCGAGCAACAAGGTGACTGAGAGGAAAAAGAACATCGATCGCAATATCTCCTACGCCACTAACTACATGGCTGCCATGGCATCCGCGGATGTTACCCCTTCTGCTATATTCAGAGGATTGGCCCAGCAGGAAATATACGGCGAGATCAAGGTCGAATCAGAGAAGATCGCAAGGGATATCGATTTCTTCGGAAAAGATCTGATGAAAGTACTTCAGAAAGCCATAGCAAGGTCCCCGTCGGAGAAATTCCAGGATTTCCTCCAGGGAATAATCACGACAGCCGGATCCGGAGGTTCGCTCAAACAGTATTTCATGGCGAAATCCGAGCAGTTCATGAAGGAGAACAGACTCCTTCAGGAGAAGGACCTTCAGACCCTTGGTGTCATGGCAGAGAGCTTTGTCACGGTAGTTGTTGCTGCTCCTCTCTTCCTGATAATAATGATGTCAACGATGGCAATGATGGGTCAGCAAGGAGGGGACACACTTCTTGCAGCAACAATATTCGGTTTGATACCCGTAGCCCAGTTCGTTTTTGGATATCTCATCTATGATACAGGAGGTGGGGATTGATGGGAGAACCTTCCGAAATGCCCCTGAAGAGGGCAAGGAAGCAGATGATCAACCAGGGCAAGGGATCCGGAGAGAAAGAGATCAAGAGGAGAGGCGATCCGGAGGTCCGCAAGAAGTATACGTACTACACAATTGGGATCCTTCTCGGGTTCATGTTCCTTGTCCTTGCGGTAATGGATATGCCTATTGGACCTCTGTCCCAGGTGAAGGACGAATACAAAGATGACTATCCCTCCAATCCTGATGACCAGAGAATGTACATGAAAGAGGGTCCCGTCCCCATCAACCTCACCTTGAACACAACCGGTATATGGATAAAGAAAGAGGTTAAGATAGGATGGCATAGTTTCCTGCTCCTATCATTTATTACCTGTGCCGGGCCGATATCATTTTACGAGTCCCGTAAAAGGAAGAGGATCGACAAGATCGAGGATAGATTGTCGGACTTCCTCCGGGACATATCCGAATCCATGAGGGCCGGCCAGACCCTTCATGAGGCGATAAAGACCTCCTCTGGTGGTGAATATGGTTCGCTCACACCGGAGATAGAGAAGATGGCCATGCAGGTCTCCTGGGGGGTCTCCGCTTCTAAAGCGCTTGAGATGTTCGGAGAGAGGGTGAGCACTCCATTGGTCAAGAGAGCAGTGACACTTATCAACGAGGCATCGAGTGCAGGTGGCAACGTATCGAACGTCATCGATGCCGCTGCAAAGGACACGAGAGAGCTTCAGATAATGAAAAAGACCCGGGCCACCGAGATGTCGATGTATACCTACGTGATCGCGATCGCTTTCCTCGTGTTCCTCGTAGTGATAGGGATCATGTTCGCAACTTTCGTTCCAAGGATGGAGGACCTGGCTGATAGTTACAATACCGCCGGATCAAGCGGCGGTTCGAGTCCGGGAGGTTTCGATCCCACTAGGGTCGATTTCATGCTCATGAAGTACCTTTTCTTCGCTGCAGCCGCAATTCAGGCTGTAGGAGATGGGATCATCGGCGGAGTGATGTCATCCGGACGGATGTCCAATGGTTTATGGATGGCAACCCTTTTCGGATTAATAACCTGGCTGGCCTTTGACCTGGTACTGCTCTGACGGTGGCATCTGACAAAGTTTTATTAGCCCTCCGACCATTGACCGTTCTACCTGGGGGCTGATATAGATGAAAGTACTTGTAAAATCAGACAGGGTCCCGATAGTTCTCATGTTGATTGGAGCCGCCTTCGTGATAGTGGCATCCCTGAGCGATCACGTCACGGACCAGGACTACAAGGGATTCCTTTTTCTCATCGGTTTCGTGATACTCTTTTTCGGCTTCGTACTCTGGGCCGTCCCGACATTATTGAAATACCAGAAGAAGAGAACTAGGAGAATGGGCAAGATGTCAAGGTCTAGTCAGGATGAAATGGACCAACCCCGAAGGTATGCCAGGCCCAGAAGGTGAGATGTTTGGACGGCGAGGAGAACATCGATAACAACATCCTCAATGCCTATCGTAATGCACTGCGAAAAGCATGGGAGGATGGAAGGGTATCCATCGAGGAGAGGACCATTCTCCAGCAGTTCAAAGGCGATCTCCCGATACCGGAAGAGACCCTTTCGTTGATCGAAGCAAGGGAATATTTCCGGTACAGATGGAGCGATTACGAGACATCGCCCCTCGACCTTCAACTAAAGGTTCTCGATGAGGCACTGGAGGTCGATCCGGATAACGATTTCCTCTGGGCTGAGAAAGGAGCGGTCCTTTATAAGAGCGGTGATCCGGAAAGGGCCCTGGAGTTCCTAGGAAGGGCCCTTGAAATGGACCCTTTATCACAGAATGCATGGTTCTGGAAGGGAACCGCTCTTGTGTCCCTTGGAGACCTTGAATCTGCGATGGACTGTTACGAGAAAGCCGTCGAGCAGGATCCGGACCATATACTTTCATGGATCATGATGGCAAGGGTGGAACGGTCACTGGGGCATTTCGACAAGTCAAGAGCCTGTTCCGTGAGGGTGATAGAATGCTGCCCCGATATGCCAGTGGGTTATATCGAGCATGCCCTGACCCTTCTTGAGATGGAGAGAGAGGACGATGCAGTGGATTATCTTGAGAGATCCCTTGACCTCGATCCGGAAAACCCGATCGCCAACAAGATCTACCTCGAGATAGTTGACCGGGAAGATATCGAGCCCGAAGAGGAACATGAAGAAGAACCGGCAGAGGATCTGATCCCAGAACCCGTTCTTTTCACCGAAGCTCAGGTTCCCAAGGAGGAGGAAACTGTAGAGGAACCCGAGGAAGAGGTAAAGGAAGAGCCTGCAGAGGAGCCCGAAGAAGAGGTGGAAGAGGAACCTGCGGTGGAACCTGCGGAGGAACCCGCGAAGGAGCCCGAGGAAGAGGTTAAGGAAGAACCTGAGGAGGAAACGGTATCATCATCCTTCCTTGACGATGACATGTTCAATGACGATGAGGAAGCTCAAACTCCACCTGAGGAACCTGCAGAGGAGCTCGAGGAAGAGGTAGAGGAAGAGGAAGAGGAACCTGCAGAGGAGCCCGAGGAAGAGGTAGAGGAAGAGGAAGAGGAACCTGCAGAGGAGCCCGAGGAAGAGGTAGAGGAAGAGCCTGAGGAGGAACCTGCAGAGGAGCCCGAGGAAGAGGTTGAGGAAGAGGAACCTGTGGAGGAGCCCGAGGAAGTGGTTGAGGAAGAGGAACCTGCAGAGGAGCCTGAGGAAGAGGTTGAGGAAGAGGAACCTGCAGAGGAGCCTGAGGAAGAGGTTGAGGAAGAGGAACCTGTAGAGGAGCCCGAGGAAGAGGCGGAGGAGGAAGAGCCTGAGATGTTAGTTAAACAGGTCAAATCCCCCAGAGTGATCAGAAGGAAACCAAAGGAGCATTCCTTCCTTGATGACGACATGTTCTTCGATGATGTGGTGGAAACTCCAAAGCCCGTTGAACCTCCGGAAGAGCCTGCGGAGGAGGAACAAGAAGAGGAGCCTGCCGAGGAATCCGAAGAGGAGCCCCAGGAAGATGAAGAGGTCCCAGAGGAAAGGCCCCAGGAAAAGGAGCCTGAACCGGAAGAGGAAGAAGAGCAAGAAACCGAAGAGGTCACCGATGAGGACCTGGAGGAAGAGGAGGAGGCTGAGATCATCTACAAGGTCATCAAATGTCCCCATTGCAAGGGACCAGT
>JBLIRH010000057.1:0-14744 GCA_049472215.1 Thermoplasmatota archaeon
GAGGGGCTCTTCCTCTCGTTGCTCGGATGGATCATCGGCGTCCCTCTCGGATACGGCCTCTACGAGTTCCTGCTTTACGAGGTCGAGGAGGTCATGAAACTGGACCTTCCGTGGTCATTCCCCCTATCGTTCGTCATACTATCGTTCTTCGTGACGATCATCGGGACCCTGCTCATCATATTGATACCGGTTGCAAGGGCCACAAGCTTCAAACCGGGGGAAGCCCTGAGATACGAATGATGAGAGGGGGTCTTTGAAAAATATTCAAGATGCTGGTCTCCAACTAAAGCCTATCGGGACCGTCTTCACCTTCGAAAGCGACAGGACCCAATTTGGGGGGGGCTTTCATACGCTGCCCCATCAACATCCGCTGGCTTCTTTTCCCCGATGGAGGGAGGGCAGCCGGAGGCTTCATTTCCTCTTTCTCATCTTCGGACCCTTTCTCCTTTTCAATTTTTCTCAAATAGAAGAAGACCCCAAGTGACGCCCCCGCGATCACCGCTACCATGAGGATTACGAGAACTAACAATAATATTCCGGATCTCTGATCATCTTCCCATCCGGAGGCGGGCTCTATCTCGATATCCTTTCTTTCGGTCCTGGTGTTCCAGGCCTCGTCGGTCACCTCGATCCATATGATATAATGCCCGGGTTCAAGGTCCTCGAAACTGCAGGAGTGGTCCCTGGCCTGGGAATCATATTTTTGGTCCCCGACACGAATTACAACGGATGTCACGGAGGTGGTCTCATCATGGGTCGACCATATGACCACCAGGACATTTTTCCTGTATTCATGGTCGAAGATATCGATAACGGGAGCCTCCCTGTCGACGACGATGGTCCTCTCGATGCTGACCGATCTCCTGGAAATATCGAATGCGATCACCTGGTAAAAATGGGCCCCGTCCTCCGGGGTCAGGTTCAAATCGAACCTTCCAGGTTTGTTCCTTGAATGGATCTTCACCCCGTCCTCGAAAAGGTTAACCTCGACGATATCGATATTATCGTAGGTCCTCCATATTATCGTGAGTTCCTCCTGGTTGGTCGGCGAGATGATGCCGTCGACCCACTTTGCCACGGGGTCCTCGGTATCCACCGTCACGAACATCCAGTCCTCGGCGGTATTGCCCGCAGTATCGCTCACGTTTATTCTTGCCTTGATGGTACCGTCTTCCAGTATGCCTTCCCAGAATCTCTTCGCTGCGGGAAGATCGTATGTTCTCTCTCCGACAGTGAGTTGGACCGACGAAAGACCGTTCTCATCGGAAGCGGTCCAGTAAAGGGAAATGAACGGGTCCTGCCTTATCAGGTGGCCGTCGTTCCCCTCGAATCCCACAACAGGCGGGGTAAGGTCGTAAGTGAATTGGTATGTGTCCACGGCGGAGTTGCCCGCGATATCCAAGCACCTGACCTCGAAGACATGCTCGCTTTCGGAGAGGTCCCGGAACTCGATACCCGTTGAATTACCGCACTCTGTCCATTCGACGCTGTCCATACGGTATGCATATCCCATCACTCCGAAGTGATCCCACCCCATCCACCAGATGGTCAGAGGATCATCGTTGACGGCCGGTGCCTTGTTCTGGATCTCGATAATGGGGGGCTTGAGGTCACGATTCACCTTGATCGTGTCCCATACCTCGTTCCCGTGGGCATCCCTGGCAGTGACCTTGAAATTGAAATATTCCCTCGAAGTGAGCATGACCTGGTATTCGAAGAAATCCGTCACGCTTACCTTGGTCTTTCTGTTGATGTCCTCGAACTCAACGGCAACGGGATCGAAGTCGTCCCTGATGGTCCAGCGTATGACCACGTGGTCTTCGCCGGTCTCGTGTCCATCCTCGGGGGAGATTATCTGAAGGGTTCCCTCGCCTATGGAAAAGGAGACCCTCTCGACCGTCATTCTCCCGGCGTTATCCACTGCCCGGACCTCGAAAGTGTGGGTGCCCCCGGACAACAGCTTCTTGAAACTGCAGTACCCTGGGTCGTCGATGTTCGTCCAGTTATCATGATCGATCCTGTAGTAGACCTGCGCAAGTCCGTTGACGTCCTTGGCGCTGAAAGTGAAATTCACAAGGTCCCTCGAATAGGTCGTTACATCATGCGGAGTAAAGATCTCCACGGTCGGCGGGCTCGTATCCACAATGAAATCCGCTCTGTCGGAGATGGTCAAGCCTTTCGTATCGCCGCAGGAAAGTTCCACGTGATGGCCCCCCTCCGGGAGGACCAGGTCCACCTCGCGTGTATCCAAGTCCACATCCAAAGGATCCCGGTCCATCCATAGTTCCTGGTCCGAAAGTGGGAAATACTCATCGACGAACCACTTCACCTTGACCTCTTCAGTAAGAAGGATATCCCCATCCTCCGGGAATAAAAGGACGACCGGTCCGGTTATTCCTTTGACCTCGATGGTCCTCTGGGTCCGGTTGTAAAGACCTGCTTTATCATAGGCTATCATATGGACGGTGTTCTTCCCCTGTTCCAGTCTCATCGGCCACCAATCCTCGCTGGTGACATCCGTCCAGTTCTCTCCGTCGCCGGAGATCATCACACGGTCGAGACCCGAAAGGTCGTCCCAGGCCTCCCATTCGACCCTGACATAATCCATCCGGTAATTGGTCAAAGGGCCAGCGGGTTCGGTTATTCTCAATCCGGGTCTTTCGACATCGAACAGAGGGTTCGTTACGGGGAACCTGTCCGAGACATTCTTTGTGTATTGGGGACCTGAGCCCTTCTCCACCACGTACTCACTATCAACGATGCCATTGTTGTCATCGTCCGGGCCGGTCCAATCCCGCCAGTAGTTGCCCAACCCATCTCGATAATATTGGTATGTATTTCCGGAAAGGTTCAGGAAACCATGCTCTGTGTCTGCCTGCGACATGTTCGAATAAGTGTCCCCGGTCCCCCTGTTGTGGTAGAAGATGTTCTTCCATATGAACACGAAGTCGATATCCATCATATAACGGAAGAAAATGGCTCCGCTTGAGCAGTTCCCGAAGTAATTCTCCGTGATGTGCACCTTCCTGATGTACTTCCGGGTGGAATACAATGTTGAAACATGAAGACCATCGGAGTTTTCGAAAGTATTCCCCTTGACCAGACTGTAAAGTTCCGGCATGAACGGAGTCGAAGACCATCCGAACATGATCCCGGAACCCGGACGGAGAAATGAGCTGTTTATGATCCTGTATCCATAGCAATCTCTGACATCGATGTATGATCCATGGAATTCAGATGACATTATCCATTTGGTCGAGTTCCCCCAATACCCCTGCGGGATGAGAATGGAATTATTATCGAACCTGCAATCAGTCACCGAAAAAGAATGGCCGATGTCGGGGACCTTCAGCATCAATTTCACCTTGCTGAAATTCGAACCGGAGACCGAGATGTGTTCTCCCAGGATCGCGTAGTAGTTCGTGAATCCGTACTCAACGTTTTCAACATGAACCGACCTGAACGAAGAGTTCGCTACCGATACCACCTGAGAGGTACCTATCGCGACCGGGTATATTCCGGTGCCTTCAACTCGTGTGCACAGAAAATTCGAGCTGATGATGGTGAAGTTGGTCTTTCCCCGGACATCCAGGAGATACTGGTCGTCGGTGATGGAGACATTGTCAAGTATGCACCCTCTGACATCTTCCACTATGAGAGGATAACCATCTGCATCCGTATCGATCCTCTGGCTCCAGATCTTGACCCATGAAGTGATGTTCTTCACCACGAGGCCGCCTGCATCATATGGGATCCCCGATAGAACATAGGGATTCGATATCGATCCGTTGCCCCCCTGGAGGAATATCGATGATGCAAGCTCCGAATCCCCATCTATGGTGAAAGGGCCGCTTGCGGTCGGACCATCGTCAGCTGCTGTCGCTTCAATGGGGGACGATGTCGAAACCAATAATAGGACCAATATTAAGGTCCAAACCTCCGGTCTCCCCATGGTTCATACTCTTTACCTTCATTTGATATTTATTTCGGTGAATGTTCGTATCGAAATAAGGAACATTACAAATTCCAATTTCAGTCAGTTTCAGCAACGTTAATCTATCGGGGGCCGCCTTAACAATTAAAAGAAGGCGGAAAGAGATGACAGAAATTGCAGATGTCACCATCCGCAACGATATCAGGCCGGGGGACATCGGCTCCCTGATCAAACTCCATGCCCTCATCTACTATGATGAGTACGGATACGACACCGAGTTCGAAGCATACGTCGCAAAGACCTTCTTCGATTTCTTTACAGGCGACATGAGCGGTCAGAGACTTTGGATAGTTGAGCAGGGGGGGGAGATCGTTGGCTGCATTGGGGTTGCCAAGAAGTCCGATGGGAAAGCCCAGCTGAGATGGCTTCTCCTCCATCCCGATGTTAGGGGGCGCGGCCTTGCGAAGGACCTCATCCGGAAAGCTCTGGATTTCGCGAAGGAACGGGGTTTTGCCTCCATCTTCCTCCTCACGGAGGACGTCCTCACGGATGCCGCAGGATTGTACGATCTCTTCGGATTCAAGCTCACGGAACAGGCTGAGGAAAAATTGAAATGGGGAAGGCGGATGCGGTATCAGAGATATGAAAGAGAATTATGAAAAAATGGAAAGGAAGGGGAGTGGGGTGGCCCCCTCCTTTCCCGGGTGTGTTCCGTTTCCGATTAAATTATTCTCCTCTCTTACTGCTCCATGTCAGCCGGGGCGGGCATAAGAGGATCATAGTTCTCCGCGCTGCCAATCTCCGGCTGAGGATATCCATTCAGATAACCGTTCGGATCAGCGTACTGGTCTTCCGCCGGGTACTGGTCGACCGGTGCCGGCTGGGGGACTGGTTCGATCGCCTCGCCGCTTCCCTTCTTCCTGACCATGATAACGACCAGGAGAACCAGCAGAAGCAGGATTATGGGCAGGGTGATCACCAGACCGATGTTATCGGAGATGAACCCGCCCGAAACGTCCTTGGCGCTCACATCGACGGTCTCCTCCGCGGCTACCTTGCTCTCGCCAATGGCATTGACGGCGACGACCTTGTATGTATATGTCCCGTCGTCCTTCTCTCCATCATCTATGAAGGAGGTCGTTCCGGACTCGACGACGCCTATCAGTATCGGGGATATCGTCCCCGTCAGGCGGTAGATCCGATAGATCTGGATGTCACTCCCTCCGTCCTCTGCCGGGGCCTGCCAGGTCAAGGACACAATGGTTCCGTCTGCGGATACCGAAAGGGACCCGGGAGTACCCGGGGTTCCGAGCGGCTTCTGGACGTCGGACCATGCCGGCAGGGATTCTCCGATAGCGTTCACGGCGTTGACGGTGTAGATGTACGATCCGCCGTTTTGGGCCTCCTCATCCTTGTAGGATGTTACCTCGGGACCGAGTTCGGCCGCGATAACGAGGTTCTCTAGCTCGGGATCCGACCTGAAGATGATATACCCTGTCAGGGCGCTCCCGCCGTTCGAGGCAGGGGCTGTCCAAGAGATATCCACGAAACCGTCGCCCGTGGAAAATTCGACGTTCAACGGCGCTTCGGGGATTCCGAGGGCGAGTGCCTCGACCTCATCGCTGAACTGAGAGTCTCCCATCCTGTTCCCTGCCTTGACAGCATAGGTGTAGGTGGTTCCCGCTTCGATCTCGGTGTCGGTGTAGGTCAAGGTCCCGACCGGAACGCTCCCGATCTCCTGAAGATCCTCTCCGGAGGTCTTCCTGAAGATGAGATATTCTATTATCGGGGCCCCGCCGTTCGAGGCAGGGGCGCTCCATGTCAGCTCCACCTCGCCGTTGGCGGCGGAAGCTTCAAGTCCCCTTGGTTCTCCAGGAACGGCTGCCGGCGTGCCCTGGACCTCGTCGGAATCTTCTGACGGCCCGAACACGTTGTATGCTATCACCTTGTATCTGTAGCCGACACCGTTCGTGACGTTCCTGTCCTTGTACATCATCTCGTCAAAGTTGAACTCCTGGACCATCTGGAACTCTCCTGATCCCTCCGACCGGAACAGCCTGAAGCCCTGGAGCTCGATGCCCCCAAGGTATGATGGAGCATCCCAGGTTACGATCAGGTATCCGTTCCCTTCGGAGATATCGACGTTCTCAGGCGGGGAAGGCTCGGACTGAGGCTGCCCTTCGACAACATCGGATGCGGACGATTCCCCTTCGGAGTTGACAGCTGTCACATAGTACCGATAGGTGTTCCCGATCTCCACCAGGGAGTCGGTGTACTCGGTTGTCTGAGCGTTGACATACCTCCAATGGACCTGCCCGGACCTTTCAATACCGATATAGACACGGTAGAACAGTATCTCGGAGCCGCCGTCGTCCCCGGGCGGGTTCCATGTCAGATGTATGCTCCCGCTTGCGTTGACGGCGGAGAGACCGGTCGGCGGGGTGGGCTCTCCCTTGGGGATCACCCATCTCTCGGCCGTATGCTCTGATTCTCCGATGATGTTCCACGTGGAAACGCTGTATGTATAGTTAACACCGTTCTGGACCTCTGTATCGTAGTATTCAAGCTTCGATGTGTCCAGCGTTATGATCTCCGGGGAGCCGCCGTCCGCGCTCTTGTATAGCCTGTAACCCTCGAGGCTGTAGGCTCCGTCGAATACGGGCGTCTCCCACGACAGCTTCACCCAGCCGTTCCCATTCTTCACCTGGAAGAACTGCGGGGGAGTCGGAGAACATGCCGCCTTTTCACTTAGAATGGTGGTGGGGAGGCTCATACCAACAAGGTTGAATGAACAGGTCATGTAGTAATAGGTCCTGCCCATCTCGAGGTCGGTATCGTTGTAGAATAGTTCCGATTTCGATGTGTTCAGAAGCTTGAGCTCGTCGTCGGCCAGGCCCCTGAAGATCTTGTATCCGAGGACCGGTCTTCCGCCATCGTCGAGGGGTACACCCCATGAGACGTTGATGAAACCATCTCCCCTTACCAGGGAGAAGTCCTCGGGAGCACTGGGCGGGAGAGAGATATCGAAATCCATCAGGACGATATCGCTCCAATCCGACATCGTATTGTCCCAGGCGTTATCCGACATCGGGAAATCATTGGACCCTGAATGACCGGCAACTATTACCCTTCTCTCGCCGGAATAGTAGATGATACGGCCCTTGTCCTCCGGATATCCCATCCCGCTATTTCCCCCGACCACCGTTGAATAGATGATCTTGGTCGCCATAGGATCCAGCTTAGTGATCACCATGTCGGGGTCCCTGTCGTTCGTATCGTCCTTGTTTACCACTACCTGGGGATAATCTGTGGACCAGGTCGCTCCGGTGATGAGGATGTTCCCCTCGGGGTCGAGGTCGATGCCGCATCCGTTCTCCGAATCCCCTCCTCCTATGAACGTCGAGAGATAAAGCGAGGAGCCTGTCGGGTCGAAAGCTGTGACGAAGATGTCCTCCCATCCGTTCAGCTCTATCTGATACGCGTCTTCTGCAACAGGAAAATCGTCGGACCCGGTGTTTCCGACCACATATGCCCTGCCCGAATCGTCGACCAGAAGATCGTAGGCAACCTGGTAGTTCATTCCTCCGAGGAAGGTGGAGTACACCAACGAGGACCTCCCGATATCGAACTTCAGGACGAATATCGATGACCAGGAATCCATCGAGGTATCGAAGGCGCCCTTGGTGACGGGGAAATCATACGAGCTGGTGGAACCCATAAGATATACCATTCCATACTGGTCCAGTTCGAGGCCGGAGGCAGAATCCCAGTCCGTGCCGCCGATGTAGGTCGAATACATAAGCCGGGATCCGGACGGATCTAGCTTCACCAGAACGACCTTTCCGTTGACATATCCGCCCCTTTCCGGGCCACCTCCGGTGGTCTCATTGTTGTACTTGTCGAACGCATCATCGGTAAGAGGGAAATTCGAGGACCATGATGCACCGGCGACGTATATCGTACCCCTGTCATCGATCTTTATACATCCGCTATTCTCAACGACATCGGAGCCGTTACCTCCTATGAAGGTCGAGAATAAAAGCCTGGAACCGCTGGGGTCCAGTTTGAACACCACAAGGTCCGACATGCTGCCGTTAAGGGTCTCGTTGAATGCGCCTTTGGTGGTCGGGAAGTCGACGGAGTCCGAATATCCGGCGACATAGGCATTTCCGCTGGAGTCAACATCGATCGATCGTATCGTATCCCATGTCCTTCCTCCGATGTATGTGGAATAGTCTGGTTTCGATCCGTCCGGTTTTATCTTGATCACGAATCCGTCCTGGTCCCCCGAGAGCCGGGTATTGTACGCTCCCGAGGTGACGGGGAAATCGAAGGAATAGGTATTTCCGGCCAGATAGCAGGCGCCGGTGTCGTCGATCACCATATCGACATCGTACTCGCTCTCTCCCCCGCCGATATATGTCGAATAGATAACGGGGTCGATCACGAGAGCCTTCGTCGGGTCCCTGCCTTCGATGCGGTAACCCACACTGCCGTCGTTGAATTGTACGAAAGAGCTCTCGACGATCTCGTCGCTGGAACCCTCATAGAACGAGACAAGCCCCCCATCGACCAGGTTGGCCCCAGATGGCGTGAACATCTCGATCCTATCGTCATGTGTCCTGAGTGAATCGAGGCCCGAAAGCTGGAACCTAATATCGGACGGATCTGCGCCCGGTCCGACAATGAACTCGTATTTCATGTCGGGCCCGGTTGAATCATAGATTAGGTCTATGCCGTCGTAGATGTCCTCGTATACGACCTTTTCAAAGGTCGCAAGATCGGTTCCCCAGTTCGAGGGGTCTCTTCCGTGGAAGATGTTCGTTCTGTATGGAAAGAGACCTTCCCCCCGGGGTTCTATAGGATCCGTACCCAGGAAGTCCATCCTGACGATCGTTCCCTGTATCGAAGCATCCTCGAAGGAGAGAGGGCCTTTCATATCATCCACGATATGTCCGCCCTTCACATCGAAGAGGACGAAGCCATCTCCGAATGCGACGTGGCCGAAGGAGGTCATCGCCGCAAAACTTATGCTTTCATCCCATTGACCGCCGTTCTCGACAAAGGGATCGACGGAATGGTCACCCAAGAGTTCGTAAGACCCATCCAAGGTCCATGCATCAGCATTAAGGACCTCGGAAGCACCTGTATTTCCGAAAACCATCACCATGGAAACGGATAACATCATTCCAGCCATCACCAAAGCGGCTGCGAGGCTGATTCTCCTCTTAGAGTTTCTCAAGTTATCACTTCCGGTATGTTGAGAAACCCTGAAGAGAGGTTATAAGGAGGGTGGTAGTCTTCCTGTACAATTATTAAACCGTTTTGGTAACTGAACCTTACAGATCATGAATATTTGAACGCGGATCTTAAGTTCATGCTCTTGACATCCTCGAGCCCTGCGGGGTAAGGAAACAGTGGGTCATCCTGCCGTCCCTCTCGAGAACTATAAGACCGAGGTCCCTGAGGAAACGGACATGGTAGTTTATGACAACCTTGCTTTTGCTCAATGCCCTTGAGATGTCGATCTGGGAGATCCCCGGCTCATCCTTGATCGTATGGACGATCATCTTCTGCAGATCGCTGAGCATGATGCGCATCTCCACCCTTTCCTCGTAGAGGTAGAACCTTCTGTACATCCCGTCCTGGAAGGATTTTATGTACTCGTCCTTTTCCAGCTTGTTGATGTGATAGGAGGCGACACCCGGTTTGAGGTCGAGGTCCTTCATCAGGGCGCTGAAATGGATGCCGGGGTTCTGGCGGACCCTATCGTAGATCATCTTCCTTCGGATATTGTTGAGCTTGACGGCACGGTCTATCCGCTGATACAGCATCGATCCGAGGAGCAAGAGGATGATAGCGACAACGATAAGAGCTATCGTGAGCGCGCTGAGCCCGGCATCCGGGCTGTCGGTGTTCGGAACGATCAGCGGGGGAAGCCCGTTTGCATCCAGGGTTTCCGGTGGGCCGAAAACTTCCCAGAGGTAAGGGGGCATGTCGGTATCTTTGTAGCTTCTCCAATCATCTGATCCGGGATCGTAGACGATCCTGCCGTTCGTATCGTAGGTCCCCTTTTCGCATTTGGATGAGATTATCTCGATCTCTTCCCGGGAAAGTCCCGAGATAAGACCGATCTCGGTGAAATGCAGAAGCTGGGTCCGCATCGTGGTCATCCAGTCTATCCTGTCGGGATCGAGATCCTGGTCCACCTTGATGAGATAGTCCATATCCTTGAATTCGAAACTCTCGGAGGAGTTCCAGAAATCGGGGAAGCCTCCGAACAGGTCAAGTACCGACAGGACCCTGGACTCGAGGTCTTCCGTGAGCGAACCGCTTATCAACTTCACATCGAAGGTGATATAAGCCGTCCTTCCAGGAACGTCTGTGTAATTTGCCATGGTGATCCTTATCTCGGTCGCCCCGTCAAGGAACTGGACCGTCTCCATTAAATCGTCTGAGTAATGCCATATGCCCGTGAAATCGAGGTCGATGAGCCTCTCTTCAAGGGTCTCCACCCTCGGCCCCGTATAATCGAAGGTTTTGAAGAAGGAGGTCATGTTCCGCTCGGTTCCCACTGCGATCCCCGGAATAACTATGGATATGCTCAATCCCTCCGTGAATGCCTCCTCTTGGCCCATGCCCATAGGATCAGGGAGCATCTCCGGCCTGATCATCACACCGAGGTCCGGTTCGTACCTGGCCCTCATAAGGTACCGGTCAGGCCCCTTATCGAAGGTTGCCTCCCCCTGATGGATGTCGGGGGGGCCTTCGTCGGGGACTATGACAGTTCCATCCACGATAAAGGGATCGAATGCGGACAGGTCGAACGAGATGCCGGGACCGTTCAGAAGTACCTCGACCCCCATCTCCTCCGGTTCGATCAGAATATGTTCATCGGATCCGGGGTCGATCGTGGAGAGGGCTGAAGCTCCGAATCCTATCAGAATGAGCGCGAACGCTGTCAAAGGCAGGAGCGGGGCTTTCATGCGGTGAAATATTATCCTGTAATTAAGATAAAGGGTTTGGAAAGGTTTCTTTACTATTATTAAAGGGTTCCTGAGTGTGAGGGCGGTACACCTTACATTATAAATCCTCCGCAGACCAATACATTCCCGATCGCGTGGGGGGCTCCAATGGAAAAATGCGTTATTCTCTGTAAACTGAGGATCGAACCCCGAAAAGATGGGGACTACGAACAGAACAAGACAATTGCAATAGGACCCTTCGACGACCATGAAACGGCGGGGGAGTTCATGAGGGAATATCTGGACAATGAGGAGAGCGTCAGGGAATGTCTGAAGATATTCTACAAGGAGGAGTTGGCGCAGTTCCACGGGTGGGAGGTGGCGGACCTGGTGATGAAGGAGTATATCTCAACAGAGTGGGAGGGGCACAGCAGAGCGATGAGGTCCCAACAGGAAAGAGGCCCGCATAATTACTGACCCTGACCTGTCGTACCATCAACGATGATATCCATTTCAACTTCTCCGGAGTTCACAGCGGGAACCTGGACCGAATCGGTCAGCTTCCTCGACTCCTCGAACCCGGCCATCTGGAACTTCGGGAAGTATACCATAAGAGAAAGCTTCACATCATCTGGGATAACGAAGTCCCTTCCGTCAACAGCAGAGAAGACCATCGCTCCATCCAGAACTTTTTCCATGAAAGATCGGACCTCACCCATGGACCGGCCGAACACCTCGTTGATCCTGTAACCGATCTCCGCGGAATAATAACAAACGTACTTCGAAAAGAAAACGGAACCTCGGACCTTGTCCTTGTTCTGATTGATAGGGGCTGTAAGTTTCCTGAATTCGAGGTAATGGACACCTTCTTTGACCATATCCGCGACCTCGTCGGAAATTCCCGGGGCATCGGTGTTCCCATCGACCTTGAACCTCGACATCATGGCTTTGACGTCGCTTTCTCTATTGACCCTGTAGGTCTGGACCTCCGGGTGGATATCTTTGGTAAAACCGGAGGTCGATACTTCCGGAGGAACTATGACAATGTCGGTTATGGGAGCCTGATCGAACTTCCCTGTTGAACTGTTAAGGGACCTCTCCAATTTCCTGAGCTGGTCTATGGAATCGTTCTTTTCCTTCTCCCCGTACTTTTTATTCGAGTACATCGAACCCTCAAGTATACGAAGGAATTCGAGCAACGCTTCCTGGTCCAGGTTATTTATCCTGGCCACCCTGAGATAATATTGCCTTATCGTTTCTGCACTCTTTGGCGTCAATCCGTAGCGTCGAACATGAGCACTGAACTTCTGGGACGCTTTCCAGATCACTGCCACATACGGATTGCCTGTGGTGAATGGATATCTCTCCCTCAGCTCTTTGATCTGTTCTTTTCTCTCCTTTCTCTTCTTCCACCATCCACACATTTTCTATCCCATATGATATCGGATAACGGGTATATATTGAAGGCGTGATAAACATCCATGGGAAAGAGGCCGGGGAAGCTAGAACCTCCCGTCGATCACGGTCCGGCTCCCTTTAGAACAGCGTTTTCCCCCACGGGGAACCTAAAGGGTGACTGGACCATCATCGTGATGTCTCCGGAGGATTTTAAAAAGGATTTCAAGAAGAGGATATCGCTTGGGATCTTTCTTGGGTCCTTGCTTTTCGGATCGTCAGCTTTAGTCATTTTCATGGGGATCTATGTGGCGGAGGGGGCCTACGGCATCATGATGGTTGTTGTGGGGATCCTTTGTGGGCTGTTATTTCTCGGGCTTCTCGTATTCATCCTTTATATGATATACAGTCCGAACACAAAGAGGGAATCCAGGGTCCAGGTGAGAAGGACAACCAAGGAGAAGGTCCTTAGGGCTGTAGAGGAATTCGTTGAGAGCCTTCATGTTCCCTATGAGGTGAAGAGGTACAAGGATGGGATCCCGTGCACCTTCGTTCTCGACAACGGGATCAAGATCAGAACGGTTTTTATCTGGTCAGCTCTTCAACCGAACGGGCATGTGGCGATCTTGTACAAGCAGAAGGACTGGGAGGGGGCGCTGGAGCTTCAGTTGATGCTCGATGAATATCTGGTGGGAAAAAAAGTCGTCGTGATGAAGAGATGAATTATTCTTTAGATCCGCTTTCCGTTCCGTGTTGATTCAGGGGACCGATGTCTTGAACTTCTTTTTATCCTTTTTACAGATGATCTGGATCAGGTGCCTCCCTGACATTATTGCCCCCGGCACACCGCCCCCCATGAAGACCCATTGTCCAGCCATGTAGAAATCATTCAGTCCAGGCAGGGTCCTCTTCATGAATTCGATCTTCCTATTTGTCGGATGCATCCATCCCATATAGGACCCCTGCCAATTCCCGGTGTATCGTTCGTAGGTGACAGGGGTCGCCACATCAACAACCTCTATCTGGTCCTTTATTCCCGGGAATCGCTTCTCCAACCGCTCAATGACAATATCTGCCAATTTCTTCTTTTCTGCATCGTATCTCTCTCTGTCCTCATAGAGCTTCTTCCAGTGATAGTAGTTCAGGAAGAAGAAAGAGGCTGTGAGAGCAGATCTCCCCTTCGGGGCCATGGTGGGATCGTAGCAGAAGTGCTTCACATGAACCGAACTACGCATCTGGTCCCCGACCTTGATCGGTTCTTCAAGGGGCAGCCTGATCGAATGAGGTTCCTTAGAGAGGTCCCGGGCCACTCCAAGTGATATCTGGACATAAGGCTCGCAGATTGGCCACTCCTTGTAGTAACTGCGGATCTTGTCGTTGAGGTATTTCCCTTCCAGCATATCGAAGATCGTGGTTCGCCCGTCAGCGGCGGAGATGACCATATCCGCCCTATGCTCCGTTCCGTCCTCCAGCTTCACGCCAACGGCTCGGTCATTCTCTACGAGTATCTTTTCTACACGGGATCTGTATTGGATCCTGCCCCCAATGTCGAGATAGCGCTTCGCAATGGCCTTGGAGAACTCGAGCGACCCCCCGATGGGATATCCGTTGTTCTTATGGTCCAGGTAACCAAACGTCATCAGGAAGAACGACATGGGAAGATCGGGTATGTCCAGCATCATGTTCGGAAAGTTCTCCCGGAGGAACGGGTCCTTGAAGCGTTTGGCGAAATCCTGCACCGTGATCTTTCCGTATTTCCCCATGGTCCGCATCATCGGCAGGAGCTTGATCATTTTTATGAGGTCCAGAAAACCCATCAATTCCGCCGGCTTCTCGGAAGGCATCTCATGACATGTCAGGATCCTTGCTGTCTTGCAGATCTCATCGATAAGGTCGGCGTCGGATGGTGAGAGTTGTTTCAAGTGCTTCTCCAGTTTATCGAGGTCCGAATACACGATCAGGCTCTTCCCGCTCAAGCTCTCGACGTTGAGGAACTCCTCGTTCTGGACAATTTTCCTACCCTGAACCGCCCCCAGCTCCTCGTAGAACCTATGCAGGGAACCGGTTCGGGACCCCATGAGAAAATGTATGCAGCCATCGAAAATGTATCCCTTCCTCTTCCAGCTGGTGCACAGCCCCCCGGGAAGGTTATGCATCTCGAAGATCTGTGTCCTGTACCCGTTCATCTGGGCGTAACAACCAGCGGAAAGTCCTGCCAGTCCCGCTCCTATGATTATAATAGACCTTTCCGGCATCAGCTGTCCCCCGAAATTTGAATCCTGCTGGATCTTGGATCGATATACAATCAAAATTTATCATTTAACTGTTTTGATTTTCCCCACGATGACTTCCCAAATAATGCGCACCGGATGCTTACCACCTTCTGAAGGGGGGAACATTCATTAATTGAGAATTCGATATTATACCTGTATGAGGTTCTTGGAAGAGGT
>JBLIRH010000058.1:0-14427 GCA_049472215.1 Thermoplasmatota archaeon
GGTTTGAGACCTTGAAGAAGCTGGTCGTGTTCTATTCCAACGAGGGAAACACCAGGCTCATTGCGGAGGACATTGCCATCTCCATCGGAGCGGACATAATGGAGATCAAACCGGAGAAGGATGTGAACTCGAAGGGCTTTTTCGGGTACATGATCGGAGGATGGCAGGCGATCCGCGGATTCAAACCTCCATTAAAACCGCTTCACAAGAACCCGGAGGAGTATGAGGTCATCTTTGTCGGGACCCCGATATGGGCAGGCAGACAGACCCCTGCCATCAAAACATTCCTAGAGGAACATCTTCCCGAGGGGAAGAAGGTCGCATTCTTCTGCACTCACACAGGAGGTGCGGGAAGCGCCCTGCAGAACATGAGGAGTATCTCACCGGAGATCGAATTCCTCGGTGATCAGGAGTTCTTGACCTCAAAGAAAGAGGAAAGAGGGCTTATGGTGGCCTCTGCCATGAAATGGGCAAGGTCCATCGTCGCTTCCATCGAGTGAAAGGGGAACCAGATAAATCCCATAAACTCCATTCTTTAACCATTCCACGGGAGGTGCTGGATATGGAATTCGACGAGGTACTCGAAAGAAGGAGGTCGAGAAGAGCATATGATCCCATCGAGATATCGAACGAGATGGTCAGGGAGCTTCTTCACGCAGCCGAGCTAGCGGCATCCTGTTTTAACAATCAACCATGGAGGTTCGTCATGGTCAGGGATCCACAACAGCTGGAGAGGGTGTTCGGAACACTTACCAGGGGCAACTATTGGATGAAAAAGGCCTCAATGGTCGTAGCAGTTTTCACTGAACCTGGTTCCGACTGCGATGTCCAGGGGGTCCAGTACGAGATGTTCGATACCGGTATGGCCACCGCCCATATGCTTCTCAAGGCCACCGATATGGGATTGCTGGCCCACCCGATCGTTGGATTCAGCAAGGAGGATGTCAAGAAGGTGCTGGGCATTCCCGAAGAACACATTTTCATCACTCTGATCGGTATCGGTAGGAAAACCGACGATCTCAGCTTTCTCGGAGAGAAGCACAGGGAACAGGAAACGTCTCCCAGGGAAAGAAGACCGATGGATGAGATATCTTTCATGGACAGGTACCAATCCGATTGATGGACAGGTTATTATCCGGTATTCCTATTCATACCTCGCTCTGGCGGACTGTCTATGCGGAGAGGACTGGTCGGATCATACAAAAAAACTCTAGATCTCCTGAAGACGCAAAGGAGGTCGTTCCTCGGCATCTGTGTCTTCATCTTGATGTTCATACTTGTTCTGACCATAGTCCAGCTTTTGCTCATCATCCTTGTATCCGTTTTCCTGGCACTGGTAAGCGGAGCCTTCGCCGGAGGTATCCACCTTCTGGACCATGGGGGTGGACTCGGCACCCTTGCCATCATCCTCCTGGTATCAGGAGGCATACTTTCCCTATTGTTCTTGGTCACACTGCTCGGGATTGCCCTTACGATGGGGTCCGCTGCATTTGGTGCACAGATCCACATTGCGGACCTTCTGCTGAAAATGAAGATGGGGGAAATGCTCGAATGGAAAGGCATCCTGAACCAGCTGAAAATTGATTGGAAGGGTCTCCTGAAAAGCGGCTACAAGCTGCTCACGCGTCTATTCACGCTTTTCATCGGTCTGTTGATCGGGATCGAGATCGTGACGTTCGGCATTATCGTACTGGTCATGTTCGTCGTCCAACAAAGCGATGTTTCCAATGCATCATCAATAATGACCACCGTTGTGGTCGCTATCATAAGTATCGTCATAGCCCTGATCTTGATCTTTCTCATACCGGTACTCATCTTCATGATCGATTCCGCAAGTGTCAGGATGGCGGAAGGGAAGGATGTGAAGACCGCCATCAGACACGGTCTGAAGGATGTGAGACACAATACTTCAGGAGTTTTCTTCTACATACTGTGGGTCTTGATACTCATCGCTCTGAGCATTGTGATCCTCCCGATCGCCTTCATCCTGCAACCAATAATACCAGTTCTTTCAAAAGCATTCTTGATCGCGAACAGGGACCTGTTCTACGAATGATCCCAGTGATGATAGGCACGATCCCGGCTTCAGGGACAGTTTCGCTTGATGATCGCGAGCAGTTATTTAACCGGCATTCGTATTCATGGATGCTATCGGTGAGTGTAATATGCAGAGAGGAATGAAGGAATCGTTCAGGAGAACGCTCGATCTCCTGAAGGAGAATAAGAGCGCCATATTCACCATAGGTGCCGTCCTGTTCATTTTCATGATGGGGATGAACATGATCACCCAGGTGGCAATGTTCATAGTTTACGGGTTGATGGCGCTAGCAGGGGGGGCGATCGCCGGAGGAATATATCTTGTCAACCTCGGCGGAGATATGATGGTCATCGGTGTCATTCTGTTGATCCTCGGGTCCCTCGTTCTTCTTGCCATGATACTGGCATTGATCGGACTGGTCGTTATCATCAACTCCATAGGATTCGGAGCCCAGATCTACCTCGCTGAGCTCCTCCTGAGGTTGAAGAGGGGCATCAAACCTGAGTGGAAAGGGATCGTCGATGAGGCAAAGAGGGAATGGAAACATCTGCTGAAAAGAGGGTTCAAACTGTTCATTCGCTATCTCCTGCTTGCACTCATACTCATCATTCTCGTCGACATTGTAGGTTTCGGAACCATCGCAGCAGTGGTGTTTTTGGCTGCAACCGAGGGGACCTCGGGTGCAGTTGTTTCCCTTGTCCTGTTTGTTGCTATTCTTCTCAATGTTGTACTCGCGTTGATGATAATTATCATACTCCCCATCTTCATGTTCATCGCGGATGCATCATGCGTCAGGATGGCAGAAGGGAAGGATGCTGGAACGGCGATCAGGCACGGTCTGAAGGATGTCAGGTACAATTCCACTGGCATATTCTACTACTTCGTCGGAATACTGATCCTCTCACTTCTCTCTATGGTCGTATTCCCCGTAGCTGTCCTACTTCAACCTTTGCTGCCTATACTGACCAAATCCTTCATATTAATGAACAGGGACATGTTCTACGATTGATATCATTCCCTCTGGACCTTCTCAAATGTCGACCTCACGGGATGTTCCCAATCCTCGATAACACTTGCGAACCCTTGTCTGACAAGCTCCTTGTTGACATGGATCATGTTCGACAGGTAAACGAGGGCCGATCCGTCTATCTGCATATCCCGAAGGATGACCTTCTTCCCGACCACGTAGTTCCGGATGTAATCAGCGGCCCCCTCCGGTGATCCTATACGGATACCCATAAAGGAGACCTCTCCGACATCTCTGACCTCGAGATGAAGGTTCGGTGTCACCCCGTCGACCCTGTATGTCGAGACCTCCTGTTCGATGTCAGGACCCATGGGGGCGATGTCCTGGACGGTGGGAGAATAATCTATACTTTCGGTAGTGATGGGACCATCCCTCTTCTCTATGTTCAGCTGCGCCCCTTTGAGGGGGGAAACCTTCTTCTTTATTATCGGGACGAAATCGGGGTTCACCTCGTATCCGACGAAGTTCCTGCCGTTCCGGTTGGATGCCAGGGCAGTTGTCCCGCTACCGAGGAACGGATCGAGGACCGTCTCCCCCTCCAGGGAGAACATCCTGACGAGGCGGGAAGGGAGCTCCTCCGGAAACATTGCCTCGTGACCAACCTGCCTGGCCCCTCCGAAGTTCCAGTGGGACAGGTGGAATTCCTTCCACTCTTCCTTTGAAAGCTTGGACCTCTCCTTCAACTCCGCTTCAAGCTTCCTGCTTTTCCCCGGTTTCTTGAAGACCATGATGTGCTCGTAATCGATCTCGATTATCCCGTTGGGAGGATACGGGTACGATCCCATTATCGTCGCTCCTCCCGAGGTTCTCATCGATGTCCTCTTGTTCCAGATCACCGATCCCATGAAATCGAAACCGATCTTTTCCATCTGAAGGATGATCTCGGCGTGTATTGGGACGACCTTGTACCTTCCGTAATGGGAGGCCCTTGTGAACTGGTCCCCGATGTTGATGCAGGCCCTCCGGCCCGGCTCCAGGACCCTATAGACCTCTTTCCAGACACGGTAGAGGTCCATGAGATACTCATGAAGGGATTGACCGTAACCCAGCTGGTTCTCCGTTCCGTAATCCTTGATGTGCCAGTAGGGGGGCGAGGTGACCATCAGCTGGATGGAGCCTTCCTCAAGCTCCCGCATGTCCCTGCTGTCGCCTATTATCACCCTGGATGCCGGAACCATGATGTTTGATGACCTGACACCAATTAATTAAGCTTAATCCATTGGTCCGATAGTATCTCTTTACTTCAATGGCCCGGGACATATCACCTGGAGGTCCGGAGGTAGTTCTCGAAGGACCTGTCGTAGGTGGCCTCCGCCTGTTTGGAGAAATAGCAACCGGGCAGTTCGCCTCTTCTCCTGTGGTAAGCGACGCAGACACAGCAGTGACCCCTCTTCTCGCAGGGATACGTGCAGTTGCAGACCTTCAGGTTCTCCTCGATATTGCACTCCATGCCGACCGAACAGGGAATTATTAGAAAAAGGTTGGGGTGCCATCACTCCCGGACATGGTAAATCTTATTACGAGAACCGGGACTACTCATTCCGATCATAAGATCGGGGGCAAACCAATGAACATTATCATGGAAAGAAGGAGCATACGCAGATACGACGGAAGACCGGTGGAAAAAGAGGTCCTTGAACGTATCCTGGATGCAGCTGATGCGGCTCCCTGCGCCCGCGGTCTGAGGTCATGGCATTTCCTGGTGATCGATGACAGGGCCCTCCTTGATCGGGTACCCGATTTCCACCCGTATTCTAGAATGATCCTGGAAGCTCCCCTGGCCATCCTGGTCTGCGCCGACACGGAGGTCGAACCGAGGGAAGGATACTGGATGCAGAACTGCTCGGCCGCAACCGAGAACATACTCCTGGCATCCACAGCCGAGGGTCTGGGGTCTGTCTGGCTCGGCATCCATCCAAGGGAGGAAAGGGTGGCCGGTATGAGGGAGCTTATCGAGGTTCCCCCTCATATCATCCCGTTCTCGCTCGTGGTCATCGGGCATCCCCTCGAGACCAAGGACCCACATGGAAAACATGAACCGACCAGAGTGCATCGCAACAGTTGGTAGTATATTCTCAAGATGAGATAATTTCCCTTTGAAATTTAAATAACAGGTATTCCGATGTTTCATCACGGTGCTGTGATGTCTTCGGAATCCGTCTTTATGATCCGCGGAAGGAAGCTAGTTCTCCCGGCGACCCCCGAAATGGTGGAGTTCAAATGGGAGAAGATGATCGAACACGGCAAGGGGTCCGCAAAAGGAAAAAAAGACCCCGAGACATCTCACCCTCCCGCAAAGGCTCAAAAACCGGTCAAGAAACGCTTCCGAAGGAAGAAGATACCCAAGTCCTGACGGGAAAACATTTTTCTCACCGCCACCATTTCGAGTGATATGAAGAGACCAATGGTCGCAGTTATTGGCAGCGGCGATACTCGTCCCGGTGACCGATCATATACTTCAGCGGAGGAAATAGGCAGGTCACTCGTGGATAACGGCTTCAGGGTGTTGACCGGGGGGCTCAGGGGGATAATGGAGGCCGCCTCAAAAGGAGCCCATCTTTCCGAAGGATACATCGATGGATCTGTCATAGGGATCCTGCCAGGCCAGGACCCTGCCCTTGCCAACGAGTATGTGGACATAGCGATCCCGACGGGGCTCGGTATCGCAAGGAACACGATCATCACCAACGCCGATGCGATAATAGCCGTGGGGGGAGGGAGCGGAACGCTTTCCGAAATGGCCTTCGCATGGCAGAAAGGCAAGCTCATAATAGCCCTGGACGTCCCCGGCTGGAGCGGAGAGCTCGGGGGCCGGAAGCTCGACGAAAGGAACAGACATCCGAACGTTCCGGATGACAGGGTGTACATGGCCGGGTCCGCCAGGGAGGCGGTCGGGATACTGCTCGATAAATTACCCCTTTACACCTCGTTCTGAAAAATGGTAATTAGACCCTTCTCCTTTCACCAAGGGGGAATCCTTTGACCAGAAAGGTAGCCTTGTTCGCATTCAACGGGGACCCGATGTGCTTCATCCATGTTCTCCTCAACACACTGGACATGCACAGGCGGGGGTATGATGTAAGACTCGTCATCGAGGGGTCCGCAACGAAACTGATCTCCCCCATGAACAATACGGAGAACCCACTCAACAAATTGTACACGGAGACAAAGGATAAAGGGGTTATCCACTGCGTGTGCAAGGCATGCGCGAACAAGATGGAGACCCTTGATTCCGCCAAGGAGCAGGGGCTGCCCGTATGCGGGGACCTGAACGGACATCCGTCCATGGCCGGGTACATGGAACAGGGGTACGAGGTCCTGGTCTTCTGAGAAAGGAGAATTGAACATGGCATTCAAATACATCACGGAAAAAGGGCCCGCAAGGGCATATATGATGGCTAACGAGGCCGTTGTGAGAGCGGCACTGGAATCGGATGTCAAGGTATATGCGACATATCCGGGCTCCCCCACGGTGGAAATACTTTCCACCTTCGAGAAGGCGCTGAGGCACTATGACTTCAAGATGGACCTCTCGGTCAACGAGATGGTGGCCCTCGAAACGGGAGCCGGAGCTTCCTTCATCGGAATGAGGTCGTTCGTTTCCATGAAGAGCGTTGGCGTCAACGTCGCATCCGACGCTCTGTATGTCCTCGCGTACACCGGGGTGAAGGGAGGATGCGTCCTCCTCCTCGCCGACGACCCCCATGCGCATTCCTCCCAATCGGAACAGGACGGAAGATGGTTCGGATATACATCCTATCTCCCCATGTTCGATCCGTCGTCCCCCCAGGAAGCCTACGATATGGTGAAGGAGGCCTACGAGCTCTCGGAGAGGTTCTCCTCCATCGTCCTCCTGAGGACAACGACGAGGATCAACCATCAGTCGGGCATCGTGAACATCGAGGAGATGAAGAGGACCCCCCTCGAGAAGTTGGATTGGAAGAACGACCACAATTACACAGCGGTCGGAATGACGGCCAGGGCTGGAAAGCTCGAGATGCTGAAAAAGATGGAAGGGATGAGGGAGTATTCAGAGACGACCGCCTTCAACAGGACGGAGTATTTCGACGGGGAAAAGGTCCTTCCCGGCGATCCACCAACAGATTCAGACTACGAGCTGGGCATCATCGCCTCGGGTGTCACCTACAACTATTCCATTGAAGCCCTCCGAAAGCTCGGTGTGAAGGCAAGGATCCTCAAGATAGGTCTGATCAATCCGATCCCAGCCAAAAAGGTCGCAAAGTTCCTCTCTCCCCTGAAGAAGGTCATGGTGGTCGAGGAGCTTTCGCCGTACCTCGAAGGGTTCGTCAGGGGTATCGCCAAGGACGCGAACCCCTCAGTAAAGGTAATGGGCAAGGGCTTTGGACCTTTCTCTGAATTCTCGGAATACAACATACCCATCCTCGTAGAAGCGATCTCGAAGGCGGTGGACCGCCCCATGCCCTTCGATTATAATGGTCATTTGAAGAAGATGCAGGCACTTGCCGACATCCTGCCCATACGGCCCCCGGGTTTCTGCGCTGGCTGTCCGCACAGGGGGACCTTCACAGCTCTCAAGAGGGCCATCGGGGATACGCCCATCTTCTTCTCGAACGATATCGGCTGCTACACGATGCTTGTCCTGCCCCCCCATGAATGGTCGGATTCCCAGCTCTGCATGGGGGCCTCCCTCGGAATTGCGGCCGGGGTGAACTATGCCGCGAACAACAAGGTCGTTTGCGCCATCGGGGATTCGACGCTGTTCCATGCGGGGATACCGGGTATAGTGAATGCGGTCCACAACAAACATGACCTCACCCTCGTCGTCCTTCACAATTCAGTCACCGCCATGACCGGACAGCAGACACATCCTGCACATGAGCTCACCGTTGCCGGGAAGGAAGGGATATCGATCGACATCGAGAATATGCTGAGGGGTCTTGGAATAGAGAAGATCGTGAACATCAACTCCTTCGAGATCAGGAAGAACAGGAAGCTGATGAAGGAAGCCCTTGACCACAAGGGGGTCTCTGTCATTATCTCCCACGGCGAATGCGCCCTGTATCACTTCAGGAACCTCAGAAGGGAGGGAGGCCGCCCCGTTCCCTTCTATGTGGACAAGGAGATCTGCAAGAAGCCATACAACTGCATCAAGGACTTCCTGTGCCCGGCAATTTCGATAGACGAGACCGACGGGTCCTCCAGGATATCGCCGGAGATATGCGTGGGATGCGGGGAATGCGCCCAGATGTGCGGTTTCGGGGCTATAAAGTCCACTGCCACCCTGCACGGGGGCGAGGACAGGGTATACTACACCAAAGAGGATCATGATGAATATCTGAGGGCGAAGGGGGTGGGCAAGTGACGGGTTCATTCAACATGATAGACTGCGGCGTGGGAGGCCAGGGGGTCGTATTAATGGCCAATATCGTCGGCGAGGCATGCGTCCGTGCCGGCTTGAGGGTTATCTCCGGGGAGCTCCACGGCCTCTCGCAGAGGAACGGCTCGGTCATAGCCCACCAGAGAATAGGGGAAACGGCGATCTCGCCTCTTGTCCCCTACGGGGAAGCGGACGTAATCCTGGCGCTCGAGCCGATGGAAGCTCTACGATACCTGTACTTCCTGAAACCGGGGGGACTGGTCATCACCAACACGAACATGATCCACCCGCCGACCGAGACCCAGATGCTGGCCAAGAAGAAAAAGGAGAGGTATGTCAGGTACAACGAGGTCATCGAGCGGATACGCTCGGCGGGAGCAAGGACGGTGGAGGTAAACGCCCTCGACCTTGCGAAGGATGCCGGGAATCCCCAGACCGAGAATGTGGTCATGGTCGGGGCTCTTGCGGCAGTCCCTGACTTCCCCGTCGGGAAAGAGCACATGCTGGAAGCTGTGAAGGACAACGTCCCGAGTAAGGCCCTAGAGGTAAATATCAAGGCATTCGAGCTCGGTTTCTCCTCATTCGAGAAGCCGTGACCGGGAACTCAGTTTCCCGGCCTCTGTTCTCAATCAAGCAGGGTTAGAAGCCCGAGCAGGCCAGACCCTCTTGATAGCATGAAACCCAGTATCAGAGCCGCTCCTATCAAGAGACCGACCTTGACATTGGGATGGATCTCCTTTTTCATCAGGGCGACCCCCATCATTCCACCCGACAGTACCAGGGCTCCCCCTGTGGTAAGGATATCGTTGATGAAGGTGAACCATCTCATGACCTTTTCGTAGGTGTCCACCGCTTTCCTGTAATCGTCCCAATCATCATAGTCATCCTCATCCGGCTGGTCGATTACCCAGATCAGACTGCCGAATATGGTTCCGAGGAATATCAGTATAATACCGATGACGACGAAGATCACCGCTCCGCTTCCATTGGACTTGGACCGGTCAGGGAAAAGCGATCCGCTCCTACCCTGGCCAAGGTCCTTCTGAAAAGGACTCCCTGGCTGGGGCATGGGTTTTCCATAGATGTCTCTGCCTGGAGACGCATTACCGTATAAACTATCGAATTCATCATCCATTCTAACACCTCTGTCTTCCTATATTCCAGATATGGTCGAGGTCGGATATGCACCGGACCCCGTTTCTCGAAGGATATCCTGGCTAATAATATTATCGTTTTCCGAGAATCCAGGAGGATACATCAATGAAAGAAAAAAAATTTTAACTATCCAGTTTAAATAAAATGGGGGCAATCATAATTGGGGGACCCCGTTTTGGAGTTCAACAGGAAGATAATCAACGTTCCCAACAGCCTATCCTTTTCGAGGATCGTTTTCCTTCCGATCCTTGCCCTTTTAACGTACCTTAAATGGGATTTTATCTTCCTCGCCCTTTACATCGTTGTGGGAAGCACCGATTATTTCGACGGTAAGATCGCCAGAAAATGGAACATCACCTCCGAGTTCGGGAAGACAATTGATTCTGTGGCCGATATCGTCTTCTATCTCGGAACACTCGGTTTCATCTACTTCTGGTTCCCGCACATCGTAGCCGGGAACACCGTGATGCTGGCCATTTTCTTCGTTTTCTTCATCTCCTCCTTCGTGGTTTCCTGGATAAGGATCGGAAAACCGATCCTGATGCATACAAACCTTCTCAGGTTGAACGCTGTACTGGTCTTCTTCCTGGTCATAGTCTCCTTCCTGGTGGAATATCTGGGCTTCGGAGAGAGGGCCATTCCTGTCTACTTCGGGACGGTGATACTTGCCATATACATACTCGGCTTCACCGAGGAGATGCTGATCTTTTTGATCTACGGTGATGTCGACCGCGACACCAGGTTCATCTGGGACCTCTGGGGAAAGAAGGGATCATGACCTCTCATCCGGGAAAAGCGAGGGGCAACCCTTTTTTACTTCGAGCGGATAGAACAGCCGAAGGGGTGAACAATTGAAGGAACTCTTCGAGTGGAGGCTTCATCCGATAGACGCCGAGGTCCTGGACGGATTTGTGAACAGGTTCTGCGAGGAAATGCCCGATGCCGGTGCGTTCCGAAAGGACCTAATCGACAGAACGGGAACCAGGATCTTTGACTGGATCGACCACATGCTCGTCCCATGGAGCTGGATCGACGAGGATCTGATGAAAAATGCCGGGTTCAGGAAGCAGGAGGTGACCATCGGGGAAATGGACCTCACCCTCTTTGACAACGACAACTCCTGTCTGTTCCCGCTATTTACTGGAGATAAGGATGAAGGCCGGCTCTATCTCAAGGTCGAAAATATCGAGGAGTTCGCAAGGATCAACGGAGGGAAGGAGAGGATCCAGGGGAAGAGGTGGTCACCAAGGAGAAAGATGATACTGTCGACGAGGGGAACATTATCCTTCGGTGCCATCGAAAGAAGGGGATACTCGGGCTATCAGCTTCTCGACCACGGTGACACCTTACAATACCTCGAAATTCTGGGGAGGTTCAATCAGAGGGACAGGGAGATCAACGAGGATGATGCGTATACTATCCTGACGGAGATCGTCGAGGATGGGGACGATCTGATAGGAATGGACAGGACGGCCGATGCTTTCTTCCATTCGGAAAGGAGATACTGGAGGTCTAGGAACGCCGCCGGCAGGGCACAGCTCATGAGACAGGACGAGCTCGGCCTCGGCTGGGGCAACCATGACCATCACACGTTCAGAAGCTCGAGGGAGAACATGGGGCGGACCGTCGAGGTCCTGGAGAGGATCGGAATGAGGCCGAGGGAGAAGTTCTATGCCGGGGAACAGGCCGGGTGGGGGGCCCAGGTGCTCGAGCATGAGGCTTGCGGTATCACCGTCTTCGCAGATGTAGACATGACCCCTGATGAGAAAGGGGGGGACTTCATCCACATGTGGCTCGATGAGACGGGAAAGCTCGGAACCGTCGGACTGTGGGTCGGGCTTCACGGGGAATCCATACTTTCAGGAGGCCTCCACCATCTCGCGGTAAAGGTTTCCTTCTCCGACCATATCAGGAAGGCCGGAAGGTTCGGGATGTCCCCCATGAAGCCCTTCTCGAACTTCCCATATTTGAAACAGTCATTCACCCAGGGAGAGCGGTGGAGGGTGGATAAAGATCGGGTCAGGAACCTTTTAGAGAAAAAACTGATAAGCAGGGACCAGATGAGAAGGTTCATGAAGGACGGGGCCACAGGAAGCCATCTGGAGCTCATCGAACGCAACCACGGTTTCAAAGGATTCAATCAGGAGGCCGTGAGCGATATCATCAAAAGGACCGACCCGAGGGCCTGAAGGAGGAGGAGACTTGGAGCTATCGGAGCTAACCTGCCCCGTGAAGACCGATGAGGCATCCCTTGTCAGATACAGCATGGACATGAGCAAGTACCGGGTCATGCCAAAAATGGTAGCCGTTCCAAAAAATGAGAGCGAGCTGCTGGAACTTGTCCGTTATTCCAGGGAGAACGCCGTTCCGATCACCGCAAGGGCGGCCGGATCGAACCTCTCGGGCAACGCAATCGGAGAAGGCATGATAGTCCTCTTCCAGCAGATGAACTCGATCATCGAGATAAAGGGGAGAAGGGTGCGGTTCGAACCCGGTCTGGTATATGACAAGCTCAACGAGGAGATGGAGAGATACGGTTACTTCCTTCCCTATCATGTGAGCTCATCGAAGTTCTGCTCCATCGGAGGCAATGTTGCCACGAGGGCCTCCGGCCTGAGGAGCATCAAGTACGGGACTGTAGATACTTCCGTCAGGAATCTGAGGTTCATCGACACGGCCCATGGAGTGGTGGACACCAGGCTGGGGATCCCGGAAGATCTGGAAAAGGGGATATTGGCCCTCAGAGAGCGGCTGCTTGCCGATGATGAGGCCATGGAGGTCCTCAGGTCCAAGGAAGGTCTCAAGACCTCAATGGGATACAACCTGTGGGCGCTCTACAAGTACGACGATCCGAGCGAGATGGTGGCCCATCTCCTTGTAGGGTCGGCCGGAACACTGGGCCTGTTCACAGAGGTCGAGATGGAGCTCAGACCGATACCTCCGAAGAAGATCATGCTGGTCGCCCTGTTCCCTGACCTTCCCTCGGTCGGAAGGGCGGTCCCGGAACTCCAGGTACTCGGACCCTCGCTCCTTGAGCTCATGGACGGCTTTGGCACCGATATAATCAGGAAGGACACCTCCCTCGATGTCCCGGATGACGCAGGTGCGACGCTTCTCATCGAGTTCGACGAGGACGTCGAAGCAGGGGACAGCAAGGCCAGAGAGATCCTCTCGAAACATGCTCTTGTTTACCACACACTCGAAGACCCGTCCGAACAGGTCCGCATCTGGGGTCTAAGGTGGAAGATGCTACTCGAAATAAAAAGACGCAACGAGACTGCAGACAAGAGATACCTTTCATTTGTCGACGACCTAGGGGTCCCGCTCCCCGCTCTTCCTGATTTCCTCTCCGAAATCGACCGGATATTCAAGGAGGAGAAGGTTCCGGTCGTTATCTACGGCCACATAGGGGAGGGAAACCTCCATATCAGGCCGCTGATAGACAGGGAGAACTGGAGGTCGGATATGAGGCGCATCGGTGAAAAGTGCTTCAAAGCGGCCTTCAAATACAACGGGACAGTAGCGGCCGAACATGGGACCGGCAGGAACAGGGCCGAGTTCTTCAGGGAGGAATGGGGGGACCGGATCTACGGATATTTCAAAGAGGTCAAGAAGCTCTTCGATCCTTTGAACCTCCTGAACCCAGGAGTGATGTTCTCCGAGAAGGACTTCACCGAGGACCTCGAATTCTGAGGGGAACAGTAAGGGGAAAAATTGAATACCGTTCCGGCCCAATCCGAGACGGAGACGATAGAATGCCGAATGGTATCTGCAAGGTCGATAGGGTCGTGCTTGGCAGTCATGTGACGGATGGAGCCGGGGTCAGCCTCTACCGGATAATGCCGACCAGGACACTGGACAATGTCGATCCCTTCTTCCTTCTGGACGAGTTCAAGAGCGAGAACCGGGACGATTACATAGCCGGTTTCCCCATGCACCCCCACAGGGGGATAGAGACCATCACGTACATGCTGGAGGGGCATTTCACGCATCGTGATTCCAAAGGACATCATGGTGAGATGGGGCCCGGGGACGTCCAGTGGATGACAGCGGGAAGAGGCATCCTCCACGAGGAGATGCCGGCCATGGATGAGGGAAAGCTCTGGGGATATCAGCTCTGGCTGAACCTTCCTAAGAAGTTGAAGATGGTGCCGCCGAGATACCAGCATCTGGATTCAAAGGAGATGCCTGTTGTGGATGGGGATGGTGTCAGGGTAAGGATAATCTCCGGAGAATACGGAGGCAAGGTCGGACCGGCAAAGAACTACGTCCCTTCCACCTATCTTGATGTAAGGCTCTTCGAGGACAGTAAATTCGAGCTCGAGGTGGACCCCGATATGAACAAGTTCGTCTACGTCCACTCAGGAAGGGTCTCCTTTGCGGAGTATGCCCTGAGCCATGGGGAGGTCGGGATACTGGGGGAAGGAACGAGAATAGAGGCTGAAGGGGTTGGTGAAAGCAGCGGTTTCCTGCTGTTTGCCGGTGTCCCGAACAACGAACCCGTGGCAAGGGGAGGCCCCTTTATAATGAACACCCGGGAAGAGATCTCCCAGGCCTTCTAGGAGTAGCTGATAGTTGTTCTCCTTCTCTGATGCTCAGCACATCGAGTGCCAGATGGCATTTTTTGGACACGCATTCACGCAGGCGCAGCACGAGATGCATTTCGAGATATCGATGCAAACGGCCTTCCCGTTATGGACCTCCATGATGCTCATGGGGCAAGCCTGCTGGCATTCGGATGATCCGGTGCATTTGTCGTAGTCGATCTTCATGTGGACCTCTTTGTAAGTATATTCTTTAAGCATTTGACCCCCTTAGTACAATCCCACTCATCGATTATATCTGTTC
>JBLIRH010000006.1:0-73814 GCA_049472215.1 Thermoplasmatota archaeon
TGATGGCGTCCCATTGAAGGTAAGAGAGGATCCCGTTTCCATGATACCTTTCACGGTGAAAGAGGAGAAAGGACCGACCTTGACGGTCCTCGTCTTGGTAACCGATGCACCTTCATTGTCGGTTATCACTAGTGTTGCTGAATAACTGCCCCCCTTCTGATAGCTGTGGTGAGGTTCCAGTAGGGAGGAAGTGGTCCCATCTCCGAAATCCCATAGGATCGTGCTCAGGTATCCCTCGATGTCGTATGCCCTTACAGGTCCGAAATCTATGGAGGAACCACGCATTCCGGTGATATCACCGCCAACGTTCACAAAAGGAGGGAGGTTCGATATGCCGTTCTGCTTGATATTGCGGAGGAAGAAACTGACATCAGGGTCCTCGAAACCTATCTTCCAGATGGCTATCCCGTCCACTGACAGGTCCCTGACGAGTTCCAACTGGTGCATGAGGCTCTCTGCATCGCAGTAATGAAGGGAGCGCAGATACCCGTCCCTGTCCTTGTATTCGTAGTACGGGGTCCTTGATGACGAGTTCCACTGCCTCTGCAGGTTATATTCCTTCTTCAGGGCCATTATGTCTGGATAGGAGACGTTATCCGCCACACCTATCGTCTGCCCCTTCTGGGTAACCCTCCAGTTGTAACCGTACTGGGCGATGCCGAGGAGGCATTTGCCGTCCGGGATGGCCTGGGTAGAGTATCCCATCACTGTCTCGAGCCAGTCGATCGATGTAACCGGGCCGGCGGTCGGGGCGGTGGACCAGTGGAGGTTGTAGGCCATAACCCTGACACGGTCAACCATCTGTCCAAGCGATTCGTAGTCGTAGGCTCCAGGTCCCTCCCTTGTCTCGTTGGCCGAAACCTTGGGAAAAACAGAGACATGGACCTTCTTGTTGTACTTGTGGAACTCATTGGTGAGATTGTTTATGAAGTTCGTGAAGCCGTTCTTCTCGGCGGCCGGAACCTCTTCGTAATTGATATCGACACCTTTGTAGAACAGCCTTCTTGCGATGGTCACCAGGTCCTGTATATGCTTCTGCTGCAAAACTGGATCATGGATCAGGTTCAACACCGTATCGGTGTTGTGGTTGTTCGAGATCATGGGGACCAGACCGATCCCGTTGTCCATGCAGAACCTCAGTACATCCGGGTCCTCCGTTTCATTGTGGGTTGCCTGGATCGTCCCATTGGGGAGGACCCAGTACCAGTAGGGGGATACATCATCGATCACACCCACCCAATCCTGAAGGCTCTTGATGGTTGACCTGTCCCAGGGGAACGTCCAACCTGCGATATAGAGGTCTCCTGAAGCTTTTGAAGGAACGGCCTCGATAGAAGCGGAGTCCGTTAATGCAGGAAAAAAAAGGATCGTCACCAAAAGTAAGAGCGATACAGCCGCCCGCAGCCTCATGGGGATAATATTCACATTGTTCCCAGCACCCTCTGGACCTGTCATGTTCTCCCGATTCCAACTAAGAATATGTTGGATATAAATAGGTATCCACATTCCTAGACATATTATATAATATCTAGAAAGGTCAGAGGGATCGTCAAAACTCCACTTTTTCATATATATTGTCCGACTGCACGACTCCCTTTTTCAGTTCTTTTTCCATGTCTTTTAGGGCAAGGATACGCCTGAAGGTCGGAGGATGAGTGCTCATCAATCCGCCCCATTTATCCCATGCGGACCTGTTAGCCTCGTCGGCCATGGCGAGTTCGAGCTCGTTCTCGTCGATGACACCATCCCCGTCGAGGTCGTATTTCGAGCTGTTTTGGTAAATGCGGTCCATCTCCCTGTGGGCGTTCTGGACATCACCGATATAGAACTGTCTAAGACCTTCCTTGGCCTTCTCCTCGGGTGGGGCCAGCGAGAGACCGTAGGTGATCTTGGTGAGGGCGGAAGCCAGAGCATGGGGGTCCTTTGTGGTGAATCCGGAAAATGCGTCAGCATAGAATTCCCTTATCCTCGAAAGCCTCTTTATGAGAAGCATCGAAAGATAGTAGACAATGGCCGAGACGAGTCCGATGGCGAGCATCACAAGGAGGGTTTTTCCTGCATCACGCCCTCTCGGTGCGAACCTCACCATGAAGAGTAGCTGCATTCCCCACATCGCTATGGCAGGGAGAACTGAAAGTATTGTCATGTACATGCAGTCCCGATTCTTGATGTGTCCTATCTCGTGGGCAATGACCGCTTCAATCTCGCTATCGTTGAGGAGTTCAAGGATCCCCCTATGTACTGCGAGTGTTGAACCTTTCTGCGAGAGGCCGAAAACGAAGGCATTCGGTATAGGGTCTTCAACGATGCCAAGTTTCGGCATGGGGATGTCAGCCTCCTTGGCGAGCCTGGACACCATCTTCTCGAGGTACGGTATCTCACCTTTCTCCAGGTATCTCACCCTCGAGGACAGCTTCATGATGAAGGGCGAGATGGCAACATAGATGACGGTGATGAGCAGAAATATTATGGTCATTATTAGATAATTGACCCCGATCAAGACCCCTATAATGAAGGCGAACAGGGCGAATATGAGAAAAAGTATCCCCATGAAGAAGTACGAATTTATCTTGAGGGTCGATATTGAGGCCATGGGGGAAAATCGTTAAGGGATATATAATGCTTAATCGATGATGTCCCAATTATCCAAGGAGGTCTTAATATTCAGATCACTCAGGATGTAAAGTGCAACAACTGCGGAGCCCCCCTTTCACTTAAGTCAGGGGAGGTCATTATTACCTGTGATTTCTGCGGGACCGCATTCAACGTCGCTTCCGGGAAGAAGTTCTTCCTCGAGCATTCCATACTTCCATCCAATGTCGATGAGAAGAAAATAGAGGAGATAATCAAGAGGTGGATGGGGGACGGACCCCTAAAACCATCCAACCTCCAGGCCAAGGGGAAGATCACCGACAAGGCACAGGTCTTCCTGCCATTTTATGTGGTTCACGTTAATGTGTCAACTGGTTACCACGGTTTCTTCACCAGGGGTGGCGGAAAGGATGAAAGGAGCGGCCATCTTAAGAGGGAATATTTCTGGAAGATACTCGGGAGGAGGGGATCGAAATTCCCCACCAAGGAGTACGAGATCCCCCTGTCGGGAAAGGAGGATTTCAACCTCTCGAAGATACCGTATGGAGCAAAATACCTTAACGCCGAGGTCGATGAGAAGGACGCAGAGGACCTTGCGAAGGTGGAGGTCCAGGACCACCAGAAGTTCCTGATCTCCGAGCAGATCAACGATATCAAGAACATCCATCATACCTTCGAAGTATCGGATATCGAGTTCGTCCATGCCCCCGTCTGGAGAGTGGATTATATCTACAACCAGACGGAATACCAGGTGCTGGTCTGTGGAAATACCGGGACCATAATCAGAGGCGATATTCCGCCCCCGGACCAGTCTGTTGGAGGCTTCTTCTCCGATATAAAGAGGGCATTTGTTGGAAAGAGATAATCTGACCTCACTCAAGTTTGTATCCGCAGTTGGAACAGAACTTTGTACCCGCTGCCAGGTCGGCCTTGCATCCAGGACATTCCATGGTCTGTTTGGAACCACAGTTGGAGCAGAACTTCGCTCCCTGGGCGACCGGCTTTCCGCATTTTATACAAGGTGTCTCCCCTGAAACGTTCTGGCCGCATTTCGGGCAGAACTTGGCCCCTGCGGCGATATCCGCCCCGCATTTTGGACATTTCTGTCCAGCCGCAACTCCGGGCTGCTGGGCGCCCCAGGGATTCTGTGCGTTGGGGTCCATTCCGGCTCCAACGGCACCGGTCATCCCGTAACCCATTCCAAGACCCGCTCCGAGACCGACACCCATACCTGCCATATTGCCGCCCGCACCCTCGTTCTCGGCAGCCTTGACCATGGCCTGACCGGCCTGGTACTGCATATAATTGACGCCCAGGGCTTGAAGCTCCCCGCGCTTGTCGATGGCTTCCTGTATCTTGTCGGGCAGATTGAAGTTCAATCCGGTTATCTTCGAGATCTCCACACCGTACCTTGCGGTATCGTCGCTTATCCTCGCGAGTAGGATCTGTTCCATTTCTTCGAGGTAAGCAGGGACATCAATTATGGCCATGTTCTTGTCCCTCTTGAGCTCCCCCAGTATGTCGTTGAGAGACATCACTATCTGGTCCCTGAACCAGTCAACGATCTGGGAGGTGGTCCCCCTGCTTTCCGTTCCAATGAACTGGGTGATGAAAAGAAGAGGGTCCTTGACTTTGTAAGAATACTGCCCGAAAACCCGCACTCTTACCATTCCGAAATCCGTATCGCGGAAGGCAATTGGCTCCTTGGTACCGAACTTTCCGCGCATCTCCCTTCTCTGGAGATAGTAAACCTCGCCGATCTGCCGGACGCCGGTTAGGTCCTGGAACTTGTCGGCAATACCCCATGTCATGATGTTCTGTGTCGTCAAAGCGTACCTTCCCGGTCTGTCGAAAACTGTGAGGGCTTTTCCATCCCGGAAGAACACAGCATACTCGTCCTCCTTCACGACGATATTATCGTTCCAGACGATGTTCTTGGGGATCTTCCATATTACTTCCTCCCCCTTGTCCATCCACTGATAAGTGTCGCCTCCGGCGACACTCGGCTGTCCACCCTTCAACTTATCTATGATTCCCATTCTTCACACCTCCTATTTGGATGTCTGGGCGACATTGGTCACCTTTGCGATCCTCTGGCTGAAGACATCCTCGAAATTTTCCAATGAATTTCTCATTGAGACGAGTCTTTGCATCCTGTCCGGGGCCTTGTAAATGGATGCTTCCTCGAGGATCCTTGCCTCATCAAGAAGCATGGTGATATGGTCGACAAGGGAAAGGTCGTATTCATACAGTTTGTTCAGCTCGTCTTCCTCGATCCTCACATCCCCCGATATCCACGGAGCGTACCCCTGCTCGGCATGGCGGACCTTTTCCGTGATCCTGTGTGAGATGTTGACGAGCTCGCCGATTCGGTTGATCAGGTCGAAATCCATGTCCTTGGCGATCTCTTCCCTGGACCTCTTCACCCTGTTCTCAACGTCGGACAGCTTCACGGCAAGTTCCTTTCTGAGCATGCTGTCCGCCGCTCTGAGGTCCTCGCAGGTCCTGTATTTCTTGTATCCTGGCAGGAAGTTCTGGAACTTCTTTATCCAGCCTCTGTCCTCGACAACCAGTTTCCTAATGTCAGCCACTTTTCCAACTCCCGTAGTTCATAATTCCAATCATGGAATTTATATTCTCCTCTGGATGAGGGTAATGATACTGCGGATTTAAGCCTAATGGATAATTCATATCCTTTTGAACATCATCAACACATGTTCAGGACTGGCCATTCCTTTTTTAACAGGGCTGAACCCTTCATGGGATACCAGGGCCTTCATCTCCTCGAAGGAGAGCCTGTGGTCCCTGGGAGGCCCGTGGACAACATTGTCCTTGTCCCATTCTATAAGTGAAAGCAGGCCTCCGATCTTCAATTTGCTTCTGATGTTCGAGATCACGGCTGCCTCTTCTCCGTTGAATACGAAGCCATGCATGACATTCGAGAGAAAGAAATGGTCCAGTGTCGCATCCTCGACCGGAAGCTCACCCCGAACATCGACCAATCCTATTGTGATGTTACTGATCCCAAGGGAGGAGACCTCCTCCGTGAAAGAGTTCAAGGATGGTTCGTGGATATCGAAGGAAAAGACATGACCGGTCTCCCCAACCAGATTAGATGCCGCTATCGAGAAATGACCGTCGGCACACCCGGCATCAAGGAACCTCTGCCCTTTTGTAACACCGATCATCCTGAGGACAGCGATATCATCGAACGTCCCCCTCGAGGTAAGACCGTGGTGTTCGTGCCTTTCTCCATGTGAATGTCCATGTCCATGATCATGACCTTCCATCCTATCGGGCCTCCGTGAACAGTCAAGTTGGTAAGTTTTATATGGTCTATAATCATGCACCCTAAATACTCCATCACGGGCCCGTGGTCTAGCTGGTTATGACGTCGCCTTCACACGGCGGAGGTCCCCGGTTCGAATCCGGGCGGGCCCACCATCCATCTTTCTGCTATTATTTTGCATTTATTCATATTTTTTTAAATTAATGAAAGATGGATGCCCCGCCATACGGATTTGAACCTTGGTCTTGAGACATACTTGTCTCAAGGTGAGTTGAGATGCTTGCATTTCGACGGAATCCTGGAAATCCGAGGTTGCCGTATCCGAGGATTTGTAGGTGCGCACAATTCCGAAGGAATTGCTGCTGCATCGAATCCGGGCGGGCCCACTAATCACTTTTTCCAATTATTTTTAGATTTAATAAAGTGATTAGTGGGAATCAATTTCTCATTGTATTCTTCCCGCCCGATGTAATTGAAGTGAGATTATCGGTTAGACAAAGGAGCTGCGATCGTATTTTCTTTCTCCGTGTCACCGATCCGAGCGGGCCCACTGCATTATTGGTTGGAAAACCACCTTTTCAGTATATTATATAGATATTGACCGTCATATCACATTTCACTCGAACACATTAACCTGAGCGATCGTAGGTGCCATAGGAACAGATATCCGAAGAGAGCGGGGAAAGTGAAATACGATGATCGACGTGATCAAGGTCATTTATCTGTTGCTAATAACTTCTTTCTTTTACTTCCTGGTCATCAGATTGTACATTAAAAAAGAGCCGTTCGGTCGGAAGGAATGGGTCCTTACCCTTCTGGTCCTGGGCCTATCCATCGTCCTCTACGTAAGGTTCGTGATCAACGACCTTATCTTGATAGCCCCCTCGGACGAGGCCCTGTATGTCGATCTTGCCGCTGATGTCACCGCCGGTCAGGATGCTCCAACCTCCGGTCCAGGTTTCCTTTACGCTGTTCTTCTGGTCTGTTCTATGACCGGATGGCCCGTGGAAAATATCATTGCGATCTCCGGTCTTTTACTCGGATCCGCTTATCCGCTTATCATATATCTCATCTACCGGAAGCATATGGCTTCAAGAGAAGAAGCCGTGTTTTCACTCATATTCATATTCTCCACGAGCTATCTTCTATGGCCCATGATAGAGGCGCGCCCCCAACAGGCGGGGATGCTTCTTGTTCTCGTCGGAGGACTGCTCTACCACTTGTACCTTGACAAAGGAAAACACATGGCTCCCGTGATCTTGATCTGCCTGTTCACATTCTTTTGGCACGTACTTTCCTTCTTGATCCTGATGGGACTCATATTCCTGCTATGGTGGTTCGCATTCCTTGAAGATCGGACCAACATCAGAAAGATCGTATGGCCGTTCATCATATCGATATTCGGACTGTTCATCTTCATTGCTCCAATTCCCCTCTATTCCGGGATGTATGGAGGGATCAGATATACCCTGGACCATTCCAGCCTATCCATCATACGTAACAGGTATTTCTTGACCGCCTTCATCGTGGTCTCCCTCCCTGTTCTCGTTCTCCTGACGAGATACCTGAAAAAGATCGACATTGTTGACAGGCTCAAGAGGACCGGTGTAAAGTACTCGAAGATCTTGATGATCATCTTCATTTCCATCCTGATCCTGGGGCTTTGCCTCCAATTCTACCTTAACAGAGAGATCCATATCGAAAAATACCGGGGGTCCTTCCTGCTTTTCCTCATCCTCCAATCCGGTAATTTCTTCTTCGGCGCCATGTTCATGATCGGGTTCTTCAGGTCGATGGGAAATAACAACTTCCAAGATCCTTACTTCAGATCAGTGATAATGCTCATGCTGATAGGGATCGGATCACTGGTGATCTCGATCTTCTTACCCATACACTTCAACAACTGGGCGATCAGGATGATCAACTACTGGACCCTTTTCGCTGCCCCCTTGGTTGCAAGACAGGTACTTATCATGGACCCCAAATGGAGGAAGGTCCTGATCCTCATCTTGCCCCTTTTCATAGTCCTGAGTCTGATCAATATCTCAAGGGACCCCACGATACTCGGATTCCCCTGATACCGAATATAAGGGATCGGACCGAACGGGTCTCATCTCGATCCAATGAAGATCGGATCACTGGTCCTGCACATTAGCTGGTTTTGGTACTGAAGGTGGTGGCGGAGGAGGCGGAGGCGGCATTCCTGGAGCGGAGGGCGCCGGTTCGATCGGCACCGTTGGTTCAGGGGGCAATTCCCCTTCGATCACTTCCGTAGCCTCCGGTTCCAGATATGCAGCCGTCTCCTCAACTTTGGGTTCTTCCGGTACCTGTTCCTGGAATCCCCCGCTGGTGGGTCCCTCCGGATATTCCATGACCTGAGCGTCCTGGTGGGGTGTCATCTCGACCACCCCTTCAGGCTGGTCCGGATAGACCTCGAGGGGTGCATCCGGGGAATAGCTTCCTACATTCATATCGCTGTCGTTGGGGTCGTAGAATCCCTCGTATGACTCTTCGTGTGATACCTCACCCCCGCCGTAGCCCATGTCATAGGCACCTTCTGAGCCCACTTCAGCCGGAACGGGTGTTCCCTTCTTCTTCCGCTTCATCAGCAGAAGGACCGCCACGATCACGATGATCAACACTATCACGATGACTATTATCAATATCAGGAGCAAGGATGATCCTGCCTCTTCGTCCTTGACGTCGATCTGTCGGGTGTATGTCTCGTTCGAATAACCGTCGCTCACGGTCACGGTGAATATATATGTCCCCTTCTGGAGGTTCCTTACCGTTATGGGATTGCCTGTCATCCTCCAATCCGGGTCCTGATCGTGCGTCCAGGTATATGTAAGGGTCCCGTTCTCTGGATCCAATGCTTCCACGGACAGCGTCACCTCCCCACCCGGTTTCACTTTCTCCTTGCTTGGGGTCAGCGAAGAGATGAACGGAGAAAGATAGAAATCCACCTTAACCGAGATCGAGACCGATCTGGAGTTCCCAAGCTCATCCGCTATCGTGACGGTGAAAACGTAGTCTCCGGGTGCCAGGTCGGAAAGGTCCACTCGTTTTCCGGTCGACGTCCAGGTCAGGTCCTGGTCATTGGTCCAAGTATAGGTCAAGACCTCCTGATCGGGATCACTTGCATCGACGGTAAGGGAGAAATCCTCACCCTCGCTAACCGTCAGATTGGCTGTTTTTCCTAGTATAACAGGTAAGCGGTTGTAGATCTTTGGGAAGCTGTCCTGAGTGTTTGGTATCCCATCTCCATCCATGTCATCATCGATATTGTTGAATTCCCCGTCCCTGTCCAGGTCATTGTCGACAACTACTTCCATCGTCGATGGTACCTCATCCTGATAATCACTCGCTATCACCGTCTTCTGGATGGTCCCCAGCTGGATATCGGTTATCGTGATCTTATACATATCAAGCACGAAATTGCCGGACAGTCCATCCTCACCAGCTTTAACCAGAGGAACAACAACTTTATCTCCAGGGTCCGAGAGAACGGCGACGGTCTCCCCTGCATCGGTCTTGTACTCGAAACCATACTGGGATGTTTTGAAATCATCTCCCCTCGTTGGGCTAAATAGCGTCACTCCGCCATAATCGACCTCAAGGTCGCAAGTCGGTGTCTTGAGAACAATGATGAGGTAGACATCCCCGTTCCATGCATTGATGTAGGGATAAGGGTAAGGATCGAAAGATGTTAGAGGTGCGCCGGGATCCTCTGTCTTCAGGTCACCCACCTTCAGATCGATCGAACCCACTCCCATCTTCATGCCGGATTGGGAGGGGGCGTTGAACGGAACGGTAAGGGTGATCCCCTCGCTCAGATCGAATATGGGGTTATCTCCATCGTCATAATCTTCTATGAAATCCAGAGCATCATCGATGTTTCCTGCCGTGTCGTAGTAGGGATTCTCTCCACCTGCCTGGCCGGTGAAATCGTCCTGCGCCTCGAAGGTTATAGTATCGGTACCTTTGCCGCTGTAGCTCCATTCATGCTCTGCGGTATCGAGATACCATTCGTATTCCGCGTCACCGATCTGGGCTTCAGGTATCTTCACCTCTATGGTATCGATATCGTTATCTGGATCAAGGTTGAAGACCTCGAACTTGAGTACGGCGGGGCGTCCTTTTCCTAGGATCAACAACCCTTCGGGAATGGATGGGTCCTGAAAATGACCCTGGTCCATTATGATCCTCGAGTTGATATCCTCGGGGAGAAATGAATCTCCGAACTCCTGGTGGGGCTTATCGAGGATGGCGATCGTAACGAACGTTCCAAAAAAGATCAAAGCCGCAGTCAATACTGTCAGCCTATCTCGGACTTTTTTGTCGAGCAAAAACTCATCTCCAGAATCTCCCTCGATGGAGATATTGGGATAATACGAATAAGGGCCTACTTAAAGCTTTGTAAATGGCAAATGGACGTGCAAGATTATTATCGAACGATCCATGCAAAATATGCCCACTGTCTGGGCGGCTATGATCTGCCCCCTTAACCGACGTTAGAGGTGGATATTTCGAACCTATGGGGCTGAACTACCCATAATCTCAGAAAACAAGATTAGCCAATAGGACCATCCCAGTAATGATGGTCGAAAAGAGGAGAACTTCTGCAGGATCAGGCCCCAGCATATCGGTCATCATTCCCGTTCACAATGGCGAAAGAACGATCGAAAGATGTCTTCTCTCGGTATTGGACCAGACGATGGTTGATTTCGAGGTAGTGGTTGTGGACAATGCATCAACGGATTCAACTAAGGATGTGATCCTCTCATTATCGAGAAAGAACCCCAGGATCAAATATGCATACGAGGGAAGAAAGGGGAGAGGACACGCCAGGGCGAAAGGTATCGAATCCTCTACCGGAGAGATACTTACCTGGACAGACGCTGACTGCGAGGTCCCACGTGATTGGTTGGAAAGATTGCTTGCACCCATGATCGAAGGTAAGGAAAAGATCGTACAAGGAAACGAAGACACAATTAGGTCAGGATTCTGGTCCGCCCGTGCACAGAAGGCAGGACAGAGACATATGGACAGCCAGGTCAGGGAGCCCCCGTATATCGACCATCTCGACACCAAGAACTTTGGGATAAGAAAGGACCTGCTGGTCGAGATCGGAGGATTTGACAGGAGGCTCAAAGCCCTTGAGGATTTTGAGCTCAAGATCAGGTTGAAAAAGGCAGGAAATAAGTTCTTTTATATTAGGGATCTAAGGGTCAAACACCATCATCGGGAGACCTTCAGGGAACTATTCCGCTCGAGGTTCGAACAGGGTTTCTGGGCAGCCGTGATATTCTACCTTCACAGGGACTTCTTCGATTCCGAAAATGGAAGGGACAATACCATCAAATCGATGTACATCCTGGACATGTTAATGTTCCCCCTTCATCTGGGGGTCTTCCTCTTCAGAAACGGCCCCAGAGAGTGGATCTTCGAGGCATTCACGGGGTATATATGGAGGATGGGGAACCTCAAAGGGAGGTTCTGCTGGAGAAGATATCTGGAGGAGACATCGGATGGCTGAAGCGGTGCTGGCCACTTTGGCTGACAGCAGATTCGTCCAGCAAGCAAAGCAGGTTTTCTCCAGTGTGTATCATAATACGGGATGGGATGGCGATTATCTTCTGCTCTCCCATGAAATTCCGGACGGAGAGCTCGATTGGTTCTCCTCGCGCGGGATCGAGATATTCCAGTGCCGTCCTTTGACCGATGTCAACATCGGGATATGGCCTCCAACCCTGCTATCCAAATTCTATCTCTTCACAGCAAAGTTCAGAAATTGGGATAGGGTCGTTTACCTGGACGGGGATGTGACGGCAGAGGCTTACCTGGGTGAATTGGGAAAACCAGCTGGTTTCAGAGCAGTACCCGATGTCCACCATATCCCGGTAAAGGAGCAGTTCATCGATCCCTTGAAGGTTAAAAGGGACCGGGATGCAAATAGAACATTGAAAATGCTGGAGGAAACTTACGATACGGGAGCCCTGTCATTCAACGTCGGAGTGTTCTCCTTCTCCACCGATATCATCAAGGACGATACGTTCCGGAAGCTGATGGATCTGTTCGACCTTTTTCGGGGTGTTTTGAGATTTCCGGAACAGGCCATCATGAACCTTCACTTTCTGAACGATTGGACAGAACTCCCCCTTGTCTATAATAATTATTACACAAGGATCAGGCGTCCATGGAAGTTCGGGTCGGTCCCATTCGATGGTATCTGCAACCACTTCATAAATGAAAAACCATGGATCGTCAAGGATGATCATTTCTATCCCAAATGGAAGATGAACCTCGACCGCGCAGGGTCCGTTGATCTGAAAAACAGGTTGCCTCCATCATCGATATGGGACGAGAAGGAGATATCGAAAAGGACCGCCATGGTCGACAACCTCATGGTCCATAGATCATTGATCACGAGAACGGGGAACGATTTGATCATGGGAGCCGAGGGGATCGCAGGAATGGCCGGAAAGATGATCCGAAAGGTCTCCCCGGGCTTTTATAAAAAGATCAAAGGCAACCATGGAGCAGGTGAGGGAAGATGAAGAACGACCTCATCGTGACCCTAGCCGACAGCAACTATTTCGACCAGGCAAGGCAGGTTCTCTCCTCCGCATACCATAATTCAGGTTGGAAGGGAGACTACATGGTACTTGCTATAAAGATGAACAAGGGACAAAAGGAGTGGTTCGAGGGTAAAGGGATCATCGTCAATGAGATCGATGATATCTCCGACAAAGACCTTCCACATCATCCGACGACGGTCCTTGGGAAGTTCGCACTGTTCGGACCTGGTATGGACAGATGGAACAGGATAATCTATCTGGATGCTGATACGAGCGTGACAGCTAGTCTTGACCATATGCTTGACCTGAAGGGGTTCTGGGCAGCTGTCGATTTCCACGAAATGAAGCTATTGGGGCAGTTCAAGACACCAGGGGAGTTCGGAAACGCACAACAGGAGGGTCGGGAATATGATACCCTCAGATCGAACTACGATCTGACCACGGTAACGTTCAACTCGGGAGTGATGGCATTCGACGGTGAAATGACAGGGGAGGCGCAGTACGATCGCCTGATGGACCTATATGAACGCTACAAGACGATAACCCTCCATGACCAGAGCACCCTGAACCTTCTCTTTTATGATCGTTGGAACAGGCTCCCCTTGGCCTTTAACAACTATTTTCTTTATAGAAGGAACAGAAGATCCATCAGGTTCCACAAATGCGACGGGATCGTCAACCATTATATCCTGGATAGGATCTGGAAGACCGGGAACAAGGACTACTTTCCGGTATGGAAGAAATACCTGGAACTGTCAGAGAGCATGGACCTTGACAGGAGACCCGGGCCCTCCGAGACCTGGGATGAAATTAGGATAGAGAAGGTTTCCAGGGAACTTGAGATGAGCTCCATCAGAAAGGATACGCTGGGTGGCAAGGTCCTTCTGGCAGCCACGGCAATGGACCGGGCTTTCGGAAAGGTCGGGGAAATGATCAAAGCTAGGAGTCCACGAATTTACAAAATGATCCGGGGATGATTCATCCTTGGACGGCATCGATGAAGATCCTTTCGAGTTTCTTTGCCTCTTTATCAGTGGAGAAATCCCGAATTATCGTTCTTCTCCCATTCTTTCCCAGAAATGATCTCAAGGCGGGGTCCTCCATCAGTTCGATCAATGACTCTGCAAGCTCCCTATGGTCCCTGGGCTCCACCAGGATCCCGTTCTCGCCATTCTTGATTAGCTCACCCATCCCGGGCATATTCGTGGTCAGAACGGGGATCTCCATGGCCATTGCTTCCTTGATGACGTTAGGCAGCATATCCATATCTTTATCACTTGCGACAACCGAAGGCAGACAGAATACCATCGTATCGCTTAGTTCCGATAGGATCTCTTCCTGGGTCAGATCAGATCTTAAGGTCGACCTGTCCGAGAGACCCAGATCCTCGAGCATCCTTCGGTATTTCGCTTCGAGCGGCCCCTCTCCGATGAGTAGGAACTCGAGGTCCCGATAGCCCTTTTTGTCCATGATCGACAATGCTTCTATCAGGTATTCGATCCCCTTTTTCTCTATGAACCTGCCGATGGTCGTGATCTTTCTCCTCTTTTCCGCTTTCACTGGTTTGAACTTTTCCGGATCTATGGAGCTCCTGACGAGTTTGATGTCCCCGATGCCAAGATTTCTTTTTATGTAAGATATATTGTAATTGGAGATCGTGATGACCGCAGAGGAACTCTCGATGATCTCCTGGCATTTCTTCATATCCTTCATTTCGCCAGCGTGGTAGATTTCCCTTGCCCTCATCGATATGGTGTACGGGACCTTTTTCATCCGGGAGATCAGATAGGCCTTCGTGAGGTTCTTGCTGTTCGAAAAAGGGCTGTGGACTATATCCACATCCAGGTCTCTTATCTGGAGCAGGCTCAGATAGATATCCATAATCATCCAGGGGTCTTTAACATATCTGCGGATCTCCCGCATGAGGCCAGTTGTTAATATTGGGTGTTTCACGAATTCCCAGGAGGCCTTGAACATGAAATCGACCGATTTCTCCAGTCCCCTTCTGTATTCTCTCCTGGGAGCTATAGTTCTGTCGACGAGGCCGTATTCGATCGCATCCTGATGCGCCTTGTCAGTCCTTTTCCTATCTGCTACTATATGGATCTCATGGCCCATCCTGACAAGTTCCACCATCTCGTTGAGGATGAATGCCTCGGATGATGTCTTAGGAAAACTTCCCAAAACGTACAGGATATTCAAATTGTTCACTTCCGTACTCCAACATCTCATTCGTTCGTTCTTGACGGGTCATTTACCACACTTTCAAAGAAATCGACCAGCTTCTGTACTTCTATCCTGATGTTGAAATCCTCAATCACCTTCTTCCTTCCCTCCTGCCCCATCTTCCTGCCCATTCCGGGATCGTCGATCAGCTTCTGGATGGCATCCGCGATAGCCCCTGCATCCTTCGGTGCGACCAAAATGCCGGAGATCCCATCCTCCACGAGCTCCTCGATCCCGGATATATCGGATGTAATGACGGGGATCTCCATCGCCATTGCCTCTTTCAAGGAATTGGGTAGGATGTCCCTGTCACCGCTCCTAGTGACAACGGAGGGAAGAACGAAGATATCCGCCTTCATCAGTTCTTTTGTCACTTCCTCCTGAGTGATCATCTCCTTTAAACGGACGTTCTCTCCTATTCCCAGTTCCCGCACCTTTTTCAGGTATGATTTTATCATAGGACCGTTGCCGATCAGGGTAAGTCCGAAGTCCGTTCCTCTTTTCTTGAGCATTTGACAGGCCTTTAGCAGGTATTTTAGACCCTTCTTTTCAACGAACCGCCCTACATATATCAAATTGGCCATACCATCTGCTCCATTGCTTCTGGCCGTAGGTTTGAACTTGTCGATATTGATCGCACTGTGAATTACCACTGAATCCTTTCCGAACCTTTCTTTAATCACCTTCTGATTTTTCTCTGATATAGTGACGATCCCGGCTGTTTTTTGAAGGATCTTCCTCTTCCTTCTCATATACCCGTCGGATCGTTCCTCATAAAGGTCAAGGGCCCTGAACATCACCGTGAAGGGACATCCGAACTTCATCGAAATGAACTCTGCCTGGTTGAGGTGGTTCAGGTGCGAGAACTGGACATGGACAAGGTCCGGTCTCACGGTGATCTTTCTGGAACTCAGATAGGTATCCGAGATCCAGAAGATATTGTTGTGTGTCTTCAACAAGGATAGAATTGTACGGGAGGTTTCTACGGGATCCCTCAACATGTCCCAGAGTGTCTTGAATAGGAAATCTGCAGTTTTCAAAGCACCAAGAAGGATGACAGCGGGTAAGGAAGAATGGTTCACCGGATAATCCTTGAACAGTCTGGACCTGAGGATACTGTAATTCCTGAAATTGATCGTATCCTCGAGAAGTGAGTTGTCCAGGACATCTTTACTGTATTTTCCGATCTCTCTGTCTCCAGCTAAGATGGTGATAGCATGCCCCTTCTTCTTGACCTCGACGACCTCGTTCAGGATGCATGCTTCGCTGGATATCCTGGGGAATGTGCCCAACAGGTACAGGATCCTCATCCGTTTCCTCCACCCTGCAAGGTGTTCCTTGCATATGCAGACTTCGATACACCAATGGGTGATGGATCGACTTTGCGGGCTCTATTTTCGACCGGAAAGTGCAATATCCATTATCCAGCAGGTATAAATAATGACAAATAAATCATATTTCATAACATGAATTTAAAAAGAATAATCGGAACTAGCTATTCCCTCGGGGTATCCCATTTCAAGCTACGCAACGAGGGCAGTTATTTCGGTATCATTTGGTACCTCCTGAATCCGATCCTGATGTTCATCCTCCTCCTCGCCATTTTCTCGAAAAGTCTCGGAAGCGATATCGATAACTATCCGCTTTACCTGCTTCTCGGGATAATAATGTTCAATTTCTTCCAGGCTGTCACAGCGGAATCCACCAGGGTCATCAGGCGGGACAGGGGCATTCTTAGGTCAATCAGATTTCCACAGGAATCCCTCATCGGCTCCACAGTGCTGGTCGCTGTTTTCTCACATATCTTCGAGGTGATGATCCTGGTTGTCTTCCTCCTGATATTCAGACTGCCGATCATCGGCCTCCTGTTCTATCCCCTGATCATGGTACTTTTCAGCCTGTTCTCCCTCGGGGTCTCGCTTGTACTTTCCTCCATAGCCGTCTATATCGTGGACCTGGATAACCTTTGGATGTTCGGGACCAAGCTGCTCTGGTTTGCAACCCCCATCTTCTATGAGGTCGAAGCCCCCCAGACACTTTACTATCTGAACCTCTTCAATCCTCTCTACTATTTCATCACCCTCTCAAGGTATATCGTCGTGAACACGGAACTTCCTCCGCTATGGATCATTATCGGGACCCTCGATTTTACTCTCCTCTCATTGATGTTCGGGTTGGTGGTGTTCAGATCTAAAAGTAAGAAGTTTGCCGAGTTGGTCTGATGCATAGGGTTATAATGAAGAACGTGACAAAGGACTTCAAGATCGGTTCCCAGAAGAACCAGGGAGCCCTTTCAAGGGTACTCTCTATGATCTCTGGCAAGGAGCACAGGGAGAAGATCACCGTTCTGAAGAACGTGTCCTTCGATATCCAAGGCGGGGAATGTGTTGGTCTGATCGGCGACAACGGTGCGGGAAAGAGCACCCTGATGAGAATGATGGCCGGAATATATCCCATCACCAAGGGAAAGATCAGGATCAAGGGCAACATCGTTCCGATCATAGGGCTTGGAAGTGGTTTTCAGATAAGATTGACGATGAAGGACAACATCTATCTTGTAGGGTCCCTGTTCAACATGAGTAGAATGTCCATCAAGGAGAATTTTAACTCCATTGTCTCCTTCGCCGAGCTTGAGGATTACGTATACACAAAATTGTTCCAGTTCTCCGAGGGGATGAGACAGAGACTGGCATTCTCCATCGCTGTTCACGCGAAACCCGAGGTCCTTCTTCTTGACGAGGTCTTCGAGATAGGGGACCAGAGGTTCAGGAAAAAAAGTTCGGAAAAAATTAAGGAACTGATCCAGAATGGGACGCTGGTCCTCCTTGTCAGCCATGAACTATGGATGATCAGGAAACACTGCGAAAGGGTCATATGGCTCAAGAACGGAAGGGTGTACAGGGACGGGCCGACAACGGAGGTCCTGAAAGAATATACAAGCACCGACGGTCAGGCCAAGAACACGATCCCTGGGAAAGAGAGTACCAAGACACCAAAGCCCAGGCATGCACCCCAACCACCCTTAAATAAAATGGAGAAAGAACGGCCAGTAAGGAAAAAATACCGGTAACTATGTCCGATCTATCATGTCCCGGATCCTCTTGACGAACATCGAGGTGTCGAACTCGCCCGCTCTTTTCTGACAGTCATTTCTGTATCGATCGGGATCGGACCCGATCTCCTTGACAGCCGTGCAGATCTTCCGGGGATCGATGTCGTCTATCAAACGGCCAGTGATCCCGTCGACAACGGTCTCCCTGTAGCCCCCCTCTTTCGGAGCTATGACCGGTTTGCCGGATGCCATTGCCTCGACGGGGGTCATTCCGAAATCCTCGTCCTTGGAAGTGGTGATGAAACCCTTGCATGTGGAATACAGTTCCAGGAGGTCCTTCTGACTGACCCAGTTCAGGATCTTGACGTTCTCAGGGCGGAGACCCTCTATATAGGCCGCATATTCCTGGAAATGTCTGGACCTCTCATAGCACCCAACGATGACGAGTTTCTCCTCGGGCATGGACGCAAAAGCCTTCATCTGCATATCAACCCGCTTGTGGCTGATCAGGCGATTGACGGATAACCAGAAATCGCCATTTTCACGATAGGAGAACCTGGAGGTCTCGATAGGCGGGTATATCACCTCTCCCTCCCTGCCAAGATATCTCTTCAGTCTGGACTGGGTGTTTTTGGAATTGCACGCGATCTTCTGGACATGCTTGAGATACTTCCTGTTAAGGTGCCTGTTCACTTTCACCCAGATATCGAACAGGGGTCTTTGAATGGGAGGAATATTGTTCTGTCTCGTGAACTCGTAGAGGTCCCATATCTCTCGAATGGGTGAATGGACATACCAGAGGTTCGGCTTGTTCTTCACTGCGCCGGACATGGACCAGTCCCCTTCCATGATGTAGAAATCATAATCATTCTTAAGGTTCAGCATTCTGAACTTCAAAAGGGCCATTTGCTGCCTGTATGGAGCGTTTATCGGGATCTTCCCTATGGATATCAGGTTCAGTCCTTTGAACCCCATCTTCTCTATCCTTTCTTCATCGATGTTCGTTGTGATTATATCGGCATTAAGTTCTCTCGCGAGGGTTAGACCGACAACTTCAGCTCCACCAATATTATCCATGTAGTTGTGGAAGATCGCTATCTTCATGTGAACTCGCCCTAGACCTAACAGGTCCTCGTTTCCAAGATGTATCGACGATGAAATGTCCGGCAGGATTATTAATCTATGCCATATCAACACATCTGCTATTGGTCCGATCGGACCATTGGCACGGGATGAAGATGTCTGGCCAGCATCAGGTTAAATTAAAATACCGCTACGGGCCTCTCACGCATACTGGCCATGGAGGAGGCATTGATGATCTGCCTGCCAGGGTCGGAACCGTGGCGGTAGTATTCCATGAAAGAAGTCAAAACTCCCAGGTTCTCTGTGATCGTACCGGTCAGGAACAGGAAGAAGATGCTGTCGAGATGCATCAAGACCATCCTGGACCAGACCATCAGTGATCTCGAGTTGATCATAGTCGACAACGGTTCGACCGACGACACGAGGGAGTATATCAAAGACCTTTTAAAAAAGGACCCGAGGATCAGGTATCTCGAAGAATCCGAGAGGGGTATTGGAAGAGCCCGGAACAGAGGCGAGATCGCATCAAAAGGTGAGATAGTCCTCATGACGGACAGCGATTGCGAGGTGCCCCGGAACTGGATCGAGCGAATGTCGGCTCCAATAATCGAAGGCAGTGTTCCTGCCGTTCAGGGTCTGAAACATGCGATCAAGAGGAATTACTGGTCCACTAATGTTGAGAGAGAGGAACACCGTATCATGTGGTCCTTGTTCGAGCGTCATGGATCGAGCAACGTGGATACTGCCAATTTCTGCATCCAACGAAAGGTGCTAAAAAAAGTGGGTTATTCCAATAGAAAGATGAACAACCTGAACGACACCGAATTGGCTGCAAGATTGTTCCAGAAAGGTTACGGCGTCGCCCTATTGGACCTGAGCGTTGGACATCATAATCCACTTTCACCCTGGGTCGCGGCAAGGAAGCTCGTGCAAAGAGGGGCCTATCACACAATGGTGAGAAAAAGATACCCTGACAACCCAGCGCTCCCAAGGGAGACCATCAGGATGTTCCTGGGTTACCTTCTCGGTCTGGTTTCCGAGATGCTGCATATTGACAGAAGTTTCCCTTATGATCTGGTCTCAGGTATCTCCTGGAGGTTTGGACTGGTATGCGGAACGTTGATGAGACCGAGATAAAGGCATCTGTAATTGTACCTGTAAAGGGTCGTTCGAGATCTTTAAAGAGATGCATCTCGAGTATTCTTGACCAGACAGTTCTGGATTACAATGTCCTGATCATCGATGGGTCTAATTCGGGTTCCGCGAGAAAAGTAGTCCGCATGTTCCAAAGGAAAGATCCCCGTGTGAAGTATTTACGAGAGGAATTCTTCTCAACGGGCGACCTCATCAATAGGGGCATCATGGTATCGGACGGTGATATAATAATAATGACCAAGCCCGATTGCGAGGTTCCCCGGGATTGGATATCCAGGATGATCAAACCTCTGAGCAAAAGTTCCAAGGTCGTTCAGGGAGGGATAGCTGTCTCATCCGGTAAGTTCTGGTCGCAGATGGATAGCAGGTCTACATCGAGGTTCATGGACCGACTTTCGGAGGGGAATTTCATAGATCATCTCGACACGCGGAACATGGCAGCGAGGAGGGAGGCCCTCATAGATGCAGGAATGTTCGATAGGTACGTGAGGGGGCTCGAAGGACTGGATATCGAACTGAAGTTGAAAAGATACGGTCATCAGGTCCGATACCTTGCCGATGTAAAGGTATTCCAGAATATCGACGAAAGCTTGAACGACCTTTTCTGGGGATGGGTGGAAAGAGGCAGGTGGATGTTGTTCATCTATTCCATGCAAAAGAAGAATGATCCGGTCAAGGAGCTAAGGGTATTCGATGCTCTGAAATTCCGGAACCTCCTTCTATTCTATCCTTCCCTGCTCCTTTTGCTAGTGACAAAAGGGCCCAAGACGTTCATCTCCGAACTGGTATCGGGAACGGCATTGCGCATGGGGGTATTGATCGGTCATATCAGAAAGGACCGTTTCCTGCGCTCTATCAGGACGAAATACTATTGAGGCATCGTATGAAAGGTTTCACGGAAAAAGTAGAGAACAACCTGAAGCTCAACCTCGAGGAGCTTGAGGAGAGAAGGACCAAACTGAGGTCCCTTCCCATGAAGATCTATGTGGAACCGACTCAGCGGTGCAACCTTAACTGCTGGATGTGTGAATGGGGGCGGAGAAGCAACTTAGAGGATATGGACTTAGCACTCTTCAGGAAGATCGAAAAGGAACTCTTCGAACATGTGGCGGAGGTCGATCTCTTCCTCAACGGGGAGCCTCTGCTTTCGAGAACGTTTCCTGAAATGATCCGAACGACGAAACGATATTCTTTCCTCCCGAAGATATTCACGAACGGACTTATGCTTGACGAAAAGATGATGGAGCTTTTAACAAGCCACGGGGTCTTCGTCAATATATCCTTCGACGGGGGCACGGAAGCTGCATATGACAGTGTTAGAGGGAAGGGGAATTTCAAGAGGCTCGTACCCAAGCTCTCACGTTTTGTCGAGCTGGGTGAAGAGGTTGGGAACGATCGCTTCCACATCAGGCTCGCCGTCACACTCGGAATGCACAACATCCAGGAGGCTCCAAAGATCGTCCGGCTTGCCAGGAAGCTCGGTATCGATGACGTCATGTTCGGCGCTCTGGATTTCGGGATGTATTACGACAAGCACCTCACTTCCGATCCCGTGAAGACAGCTTTCTACCTCAAACTTGCTAAAAGGGAAGCGGATGACCTCGGGGTCCGTTTCTCCTGCCCGAGGAAGATCGGTTCCCGGTACATCGAGGAGCACCACAACTGGTACGATATCAAGCTCAAGATCGATGATCATGCTCCCTTCATACTCGAACAGAACAATCCATTCGAGGGAAAATGCAGCTACCCCTGGATAGAATCCGTTATCCGTTCCGATGGAAAGGTGCTCAGCTGCTGTCAGAAACACCACTACATGGGTGACCTCACCAAGGACCCTTTCAAAAAGATATGGAACAATCCGAGGTATGTGAGCTTGAGGGGTAAAGAGGTCTACTACCAGTGCCTCGGGGTCAACTGCAACATGACCAGGTACTCGATTTGGATATGATCGACAGGGGCAGAAAAGGTCCATGGATGTACCTTGCCTTTTGATCCTCGCCACACCTGGGCAGAAATAATATATACAGGCCACACAGCTCGGTTCCTGTAAAAGGCGATGATATTTTTCCATACCGTTGCCCATCCGAGGTAGAATAGATGGCACTTGGAGAGCTGAAGCAACCAGAAGGGACAGCCAACGTGCTCGTTGCCGGCGGAGCTGGCTTTATCGGCAGCCATATAGTCAGACGACTGCTCGAGGATGAGAAAACCGAAAGGGTCCTCGTCATCGATGATCTCTCCTCCGGTACAAGGGAGAACCTCGAAGGATCTCTTGGAGACGATCGGCTTGATGTCCTCGAGATGGATATAACCGATCCGGCCGTGGTGGAAAGTGCCGGAAGGGATTTCGATCTGGTTCTGCATCTGGCAGCTGTTGCCAATCCGGTCGATTACGAGAGGAGACCGTTGGACACCCTCAATGTGAACTCGGACGGAGCTAGGAACCTTATGAGCATCTCGGGAAGGAGCGGTTCCAAATTCATCTTCTTCTCGAGCTCGGAGGTCTACGGGAACTACAACATCGTACCCATCGATCCGATGTCCGAAACCTCCCATAGCAGGATAATTCTGAACCAGAGAAGGAGTCCGTACGTCGTAGGGAAGTGCTTCGGCGAAGAGATCACGATCAGCTATAGTAAAAAACTGGGGATCGATCATCTGATCATCAGACCCTTTAACATATACGGCCCCAACATGGACCTCATGACGGAGTACGGAAGGGTGATACCTAACTTCTGTATATGGGGACTCAGAGGTCAGCCCCTCCGCATTAATGGAGACGGCACCCAGGTAAGAACATTCTGCCATGTGGATGACATGGTGAACTCCCTTTTCCTACTGATCGAAAAGGACATCAAACAGCGCAGTGTGAATGTCGGATATCCCCATCCGACGTCGATCCTGGACCTCGCGCGGATGGTATCGGGGATCCTGGGGATAGAGGAAAATTTCGAATTCGCTGACAAATACCAGTTCGAACCATATATCAGGATCCCGGACATAAGGCTTGCAAAGGACTTGACCGGGTGGGAGCCGGAGGTTGACCTCAAAACGGGATTGGTCAGGACCATTGATTGGTTCAGGGAAACGGGATTGAAGAAATATTCAAGATACATTACTCTTTGAGCAGGCATCGGAAAAGGACCTTGGAGATATCAATAATTTTTACTATCTGGACCGAATCATGGTTGAAAGGTGAAGAGAATGGGCATCGGATTCTGGAAAGGCAAGATCGAGCTGAAGATGGACCGCTACAACTTCAAACCCGGTGATACGATAGAAGGTGACCTGGTCCTCACACTGAAGAAAACGACCAAGGCCAGGGAGATCACCATCCGGCTCCTTGGGGAGGAGAAGATAACCGAGAGGCGGCGAGGGAGCGACGGCCCAAGTACCGAGACAAGGACCGTCAAGATCTTCGACCTGAAGATCCCCCTTGACGGTGAAAAGGAATACAAGGAAGGGAAGTACCATTTCAAGATCCCGATACCAAAGGACCTCTTTGTCGAAGGTGCGAAACCAGATGGGCTACTGGGAGACGTTGCGAACGTTCTCGAAGGTTTGTCCGGCAGGCGTTCAAGGATCGAATGGAAGGTCATCGGCAACCTGGATATTCCGATGGGGTTCGACCTGTCCAAAAAGCAGAATATAGTCATTGATTAAAAGGAAAAAAGCCCCTGTAAAAAGGGGCTCATGTACTTCATCGATCCTACCAGGGCTCTGCCATCTTCCTGTACTGCTCGAACTTCTTCTTCAGATGCTCTGCCAGGAGATTATGGAGCTTGCTGGCTTCCTCGGGGAAGGAGAGTGTCAGCGAGTGGTACCTGACCTCGCCCATCAGGAACTCTTTGAGGTCTCCGGTGGGCTCCTTGGAATCCATCTGGAACGGGTTCTTTCCCTGGGCCTTGAGCCTGGGATCGTAGCGGTAGAGGAACCAGTATCCTGCTTCAACGGCCTTTTTCTCCTCGTCCTGGGAATGCCCCATGCCTCTCTTAAGACCATGATTGATGCATGGTGCGTAGGCGATTATGATCGAGGAACCCGGGTAGGATTCCGCTTCCTTCACGGCTTTCAGGTACTGCATCTTGTTGGCTCCCATGGCCACGGATGCGACATAGACATCACCGTAGTTGATCGCCATCAGACCGAGGTCCTTCTTGTTGGTCTTCTTTCCGGATTCAGCGAACTTGGCGACCGATCCTATCGGGGTCGCCTTTGAGGACTGGCCTCCCGTATTGGAGTATACCTCGGTATCCATCACAAGGACATTGACATCATGGCCCATGGCCAGGACATGGTCAAGGCCGCCATAACCGATATCGTAGGCCCAGCCATCGCCACCGAAGATCCATATAGAGGGCTTTGTGAAGAGGTCCCTGGACTCCCAGATGTCGGCAAGGATCCCTTCCTTCTTCATACCCTGCATCTTAAGGTTGATGTCGAGGGAGAGCACCTTGGAGGCCTCCCCGTCCCTGTAACCATTTAACCACTTCTCGAACATGTCCTTGAGCTCCGGATCCATGTCCCCGGAGACGGCTTCCTGCACCATGTCCCTGAGCTTTTCTCTCCTCTGGCTCAAGGCCATGTTCATTCCGAAACCGTACTCCGCGTTATCCTCGAAGAGGGAGTTCGCCCAGGAAGGTCCATGGCCGTTCTCGTCAAGACACCATGGGACCGCCGGGGCAGATCCTCCGTAAATCGAGGAGCAGCCAGTGGCGTTGGCGATGATCATCCTGTTCCCGTAGAGCTGGGTTATAAGCTTGACGTAGGGCGTCTCTCCGCAGCCTGCACAGGCTCCGCTGAACTCGAACAACGGCTGCTGGAATTGGGACCCTTTCATATTGTACTTGTCCATGGCGTTCTTCTTCACGGGAAGCTTCGATATATAGTCCCATTGAGGGATCTGCATCTCTTCCTGAGAAGCAAGGGGCTTCATCAGAAGAGCTTTTCCCTGCGGGGCCGGGCAGATGTCGGCACAGTTCCCGCAACCGGTACAGTCAAGTACGGAGGGCTGTATCCGGAACTCGTAATCCTCCATTCCAGGCCCGATCGCCTTCAGTCCCGAGTAACCCTGCGGGGCTTTCGCGGCTTCCTCCTTCGTCAGGAGGAATGGCCGGATGACAGCATGGGGGCAGACGAAGGCGCACTGATTGCACTGTATGCAATATTCCGGCTGCCATTCCGGGACGTTGACCGCAATGCCCCTCTTCTCGTAAGCCGTTGTCCCGGGTGGGAAGAACCCTCCCGGAGTAAAGGAGCTGACAGGGAGGCTCTCACCGTTCATGGAGTTCATGACGTCGCAGACGTTGTGTATGAATTTCGGTCTGTTGGATCCTAAACCCGGCATCTCATCGGGAGCATCCGCCCAGCTTTCCGGATAGTTGACGACCTCTATGTTCTCGAGGGCGATGTCTACTGCCTTCTGGTTCATGTCCACGATCTTCTGACCCTTCTTTCCGTAGGTCTTCTCGATGGCCTCCTTGAGAAGGGCGACGGCTTCATCCACCGGAAGGACGTTGGCCAGTTTGAAGAAGACCGTCTGCATGATCATGTTGATCCTCTCGCCGAGTCCCACCTTCTGGGCTATGGAGAGAGCGTCTATGTTGTAGAACTTGACCTTCCTGCGTCCGATCATTCTCTTCAGGTGTCCGGGAAGCTTCTCGTCCATCTCCTGAACGGTCCATGGGGAGTTGAGGACGAAGGTACCGCCGGACTTTATCCCTCCGATAAGGTCGTACTTCGCCACGTATGCCGGCTGGTGGCAGGCTATGTAGTCCGCCACATCGATGAGATAGGTGGATTTGATCGGGACATCTCCGAACCTCAGGTGAGATATCGTGACACCGCCGGACTTTTTCGAATCATAGGCGAAGTATCCCTGGGCGTACTTGTCCGTGTTATCGCCTATTATCTTGATGGCATCCTTGTTGGCGCCCACTGTGCCGTCCCCGCCAAGACCCCAGAACTTGCATCTGACGGTCCCCTTCGGGGAGGCGTCTATCTCGTTTTCCATCGGGAGGGAAGTGAAGGTGACGTCGTCCACGATCCCGACGGTGAAGTGGTTCTTGGGCTCGGGCAGCTTCAGATTATCGAAAACGGAGTTGATCATGGTAGGTGTAAGGTCCTTCGATCCGAGACCGTATCTCCCGCCAACGGTGAGTATGTCCTTGCCCGCATCCTTCAGGACAGAGGTGACATCCACGTACAGGGGCTCCCCGAACGCCCCGTTCTCCTTGGTCCTGTCCAGGACCGCTATCCTCTTGACGGACGGTGGCAGAGCTGCAAGGAAGTGCTTTGCGGAGAAAGGTCTGTAGAGCCTTACTTTCAGCATACCTACATTGGCCCCCTGGGAGTTCAGGAGGTCGATGGTCTCCTCGGCGGCCTGGGTACCCGACCCCATAAGGATAATGACGTTCTCAGCATCCTTTGATCCGTAGTAATCGAAGAGATGGTATCTTCTTCCGGTGAGCTTAAAGACCTTGTCCATCTCCTCCTCCACGATGTCGGGGACGGCGATATAGTACTTGTTCGCCGCTTCGGTCACCTGGAAGTATATGTCAGGGTTCTGGGCGGTCCCCCTGAGATGGGGATGCTCCGGATTGAGAGCCCTCTGGCGGTGCAGTTTTACGGCCTCCCAGTCCACCAGCTCCTTCATCTGTTCGTAGTCTATCTCCTCTATCTTCTGTATCTCATGAGATGTCCTGAAGCCATCAAAGAAGGATATGAAGGGGACCTGTGCTCTCAAGGTTGACAGGTGGGCAACTAGGGAAAGGTCCATGACCTCCTGGACGGATCCGGAACAGAGCTGGGCGAACCCTGTAGCTCTGGCGGCCATGACGTCCTGATGATCTCCGAAGATAGAAAGGGCCTGTCCCGCTATTGCCCTGGCTGCAACATGTATCACGGCAGGCATCAGTTCCCCGGCGATCTTGTACATGTTGGGGACCATGAGCAGCAGACCCTGGGATGCAGTGAACGTCGTTGTGTAGGCTCCCGCCGATAGAGAGCCATGAACGGCCCCGGCAGCGCCGGCTTCGGACTGCATTTCAACAATTTTCATGACCTGACCGAAAATGTTCTTCCTTCCATGGGCTGCCCATGCATCCGCCACCTCACCCATCGGGGAGGAGGGCGTAATGGGATATATCGCAGCAGTATCTGAGAATGCATACGCGACATGGGCTGCGGCGGTATTGCCATCCATGGATTTCATGTTCTTCTTAGCGGACATTGGATCACCCTGTGTTTGATAATCTATAACACCTGTTCCTCCTAGAAGGCCCGGGCGAGGGTGGTATAGACAGATATGGTATAAAGCTTTCCATCCGGATTTCTGGACTGGCCATAATGGCATCCTGGTCCTATGAACGAAGGTCTCGGAAAATTCGAAATATCCCACAATACATTCACAAGATATGGAACGTCTTCATGTCGTTTACCGGGGAAGGGTCCAGGGTGTCTGGTTCAGGGCCAACTGTCAGAAGAAAGCTGTCGAACTCGGTGTTTTGGGCTGGGTGAGGAACATGCCAGACGGATCGGTCGAATCTATCGCAGAAGGCGAAAGGGATACCCTGGAGAAGCTTCTTGAATGGAACATACACCACCAGCCGATGGCAAGAGTGGATTCAACGGAGGCCACCTGGGGAAAACCTACCGGAGAATTTCGAGACTTCAGGATAATCAGATGATACAATATTTCATCGGTGGTTCATAAACTACCTATATGAGCCCCTGCTTTTTCCAACTGAGGGCCGGGGGTCGAAAGAAGTGGGTTTGAAGGAACTTGTTCCCAGATCTTTCCGACAGTATACCACCCAGTACTGGGTCGTTATCTCCCTCGAACTGTTCGAGAGAGGGGCTTATTACGGGATCATGGGATATTTCCCGGTCCATGCTATCTATAACCTTGGGTTCTCCGGGACGGTTTATGGTGCTCTTTATGCCCTTCTCGTCTTCCTGTTGTATTTCATACCGATCATATCTGCTTCCCTGGCCAGGAAGATCGGCTACAAAAGGATCCTCACCCTGGCGTTCCTGATCCTGATACCCTCATACATCGCAATGACCTTCATGAGGTCGGAAGTGTCCTTCTTCTTTGCGATAGTGGCATGGGGTGTTGGGGCAGGTGCTTTCAAACCGATGGTCTCTGCGACCATCGCCCATGTCACTAAAAAAGAACAGCGGAACTCCGCATATTCGATCTATTACCTCTCCATCAACTGGGGATCTTTCCTTGCGATGCTAGCAACGGGTTTCCTGATCCCGCAGCATTTCGCCCAGATAGTCTTCGCGGTCGGTGCCGTTCTGATAACAGTGAACCTTCTGATAACCCTCTTTTTCTACAAGGACCCGGTTGAGAAGGATCCGACCGAAAAGGTCACGACGGCTTTTAAAAAGCTCAATGTGGTCCTCTCGGACAGGAAGTTTGCTGTCCTCCTTCTTCTCTATTCAGGTTTCTTCATCATTTTCTCATCCATGCATACCTTCATTCCCGCATATTATTTCGGCTTCGGGATACAGCCTTGGAGGTGGTTCACGGCCCCGTTGATAAGTGCGATCAATCCTCTTACAATAGTCGCTTTGGGACCGTTCCTGGCAAAATATACAGACAAGTTCGATTCATTGAAATTGATGATCACAGGGATGCTGATCTTCTGCCTCGGTCTTTTCATCATCGGGATGATACCTCTATGGTATGCGATGGGACTCGGCATCTTCATCTATTCCATTGGTGAATTCATTACCCATCCGAACTTCATTTCCTATGTATCAAAGATCGCTCCCGAGGACAAGGTGGCACTTTACATGGGATATGCCTTTCTGCCTTCGGCGGTCGGAAACGTCGTCGGTTCGCTGTTCGGTGGAGTGATGTGGGACTGGATAGCAGTCGGGAGTGGTCATTCCAGGTTATTCTGGGCGATATACGTTTCGATCGGACTTTTTACAATGGGCAGTTTCCTCATCTACAACAAGGTCATCAGCCCCAAAACAGAGGCTTCAACACCGAGGAAGAATGGTTTTTTCAACCATAAACTGTCGTTCCTGGCTCCATGGTCGGTCGTGCCTATTGTCATAATAGCGGGCCTCTCTCTCGGGATCACAGGTTATGTCGGGGACCCGTTCAATGGCGGGGGGGACGAATACCGATACGAGCTTAGGAGCACGACCCTCAGCTTCTCCGGCTCTCTTTCCGAAGGGGACAGCGACACAAACGAATTCATGATCATGGAACCCAACATCGTCTGGATCAATGCCACCCTTACCTGGACAGACGAACCGGACCAGACCTTCCTTCTCCGCAATTTCCAGAACCAGCCAGACCAGTTCGAGCTCTCCTTCACTCCCTGCAACGCCACCCCTTATTCAGATCGTGGTGCCAATCCGAGGAACGGTGAGGGTTCCCTGGCATTCAACCATCGATACACCATGGACCCGGACCATACGAACGGGACGGGGACCCACATAATTGTCATCACCCTCGTTAATGTCGGTGACTATCAGAGCGGATTCGATCCTCCGGTCTCCCTTCCCGGTCGCCCAAGGGATACCGGCAACTCCTTCAACGTTCAGGTGACCTACGACTATCTTGTCAAGGTGAAGATCGAAGGATCGAGCGGGGATGCGGGGCCGGTTCACTGAAGCTCAACCTTCTTCCCGGTGGCTATGGATTCCTCTGCAGCCTTGGCGATCTGAAGCGTCTTCAAACCATCCTGCCCGCTCACGAGAGGTTCCTTACCATCCCTCACAGCTTCCAGGAAATCCGAAAGTTCCCTCACAAGGGGCTCCTCGTTTCGGACCCGGATCCTCCTCATGTCATAGATCTGGGGTATCCTCCACAGATCGAACTTATCCTTATCGAAGGAGGTGGATGTCGAGACCATTACCTCCTGATCGATGTAATCCATCTCCGCGACCCCCTCAACACCCGTGATCGTGATCTTCCGGAGCTTCATGGGTGTCAGCCATGATACCTCGAGGACGCCTTCGACGCCGTTCTCGAAACTCAGCATGATCGTGGCATGGTCCTCGTACTTTCCGCCCTTGACCCTGCCTCCCAGAGCATAAACGGAGGATACCTCGGAATCCGTCAGGTATCTAAGAACGTCGATATCATGGACGCCAAGGTCGGTGATCACCCCGACATCGCTGATCCTCGAAGGGTAGTTCGACACCCTTCTCGACATAATGGTCACGATCCCGCCGAGCTCTCCCTTTTCGATCAGCTCCCTCGTGAACTTGACCACCGGATTGTGACGCTCGGTCATTCCGACGGCAAGGGTCCTCCCGCTCTGATCGGCGGCTTCAAGTATTCGCTTTCCGTCCTCCAAGGTACTGGCAATGGGTTTTTCCACGAGGACGTCAACGCCTGATCCGAGGCACTTGATCGCAGCTTCAGCGTGATGCGTCGTCGGTGTTGCTATGGAAACGGCCTCGACACCGGTCTCCTTCAGGAACTCATCCATGTCGGTATATGAGGGGCACCCGAACTTCTTGCCGATCTCCCATGAGGCTTTCTCCGAGATGTCGCAGACTCCAACGAGCTTTCCGAGTTCGGACAGGACCCTTACATGGTTCCTGCCCATGGACCCTGCCCCGATGACACCGACCTTGATATCGAACATTACCCGGCCTCCTGTACCGTATCCCTAATTGTCCCGACGATATATTCAATATCGTCCTTTGAAACCTTCGGATGGACGGGGAGCGAAAGTACCCTCTTAGCCGTCCTCTCCGCGACCGGGTATTCTCCGGATGAGTAGGTCTTCATCGCCGGTGATGAAGGTATCGTTGACGGATAGAACACCTTGTTTCCTACTCCTTTCTCGTTCAGCTTCTGTGAAAGAAGGTCCCTATCCCCCTCATATTTTATCGTATACTGGTGATACACGGGGTCCATATCCTCCGGGACAAAGGGAGGGAAAACCTTTTCCAGTCCCGCAAGACCCTTTGTCAAGGCAGCGGCATTTCTCCTGCGAGCCTCGTTGAATGTCGGCAATTTCTTCAACTGCTCCCTGCCGATCGCGGCTGCGATGGAGGTCATCCTGAGGTTGTAGCCGACGGACCTGTGATCGTATATCGCGACCTGGCCGTGGTTCCGGAGCATTCTCACCCTGTCGATAAGCTCCTCATCGTTCGAGACCACCATGCCTCCCTCACCGGTGGTCATGTTCTTTGTGGGATAGAACGAGAACATGCCGCAGCTGCCAATGCTTCCGGCGATCTTTCCCTTGAATATGCTCCCATGCGCCTGCGCACAGTCCTCGAGTATTGGGATGTCCCCGGCAGCTTCTATGATACTGTCCATATCAGCACACTGTCCGTATAGGTGAACGGGGATTATCGCCCTGGTCCTCTCATTGATCGTCTCTGACAGACGTTGTGGGTCCATGTTGAAGGTATCAGGATCTATGTCAACGAACCTCGGGGTCGCTCCGAGGAACAGAATGGGCGTCGCACTGGCGATGAAGCTGAACGATGTTGTTATCACCTCGTCACCGGGGCCGATACCAAGGGCCGCGAGAGCAAGATGGATCGCCGATGTCCCGGATGACACCGATGCCCCGAACTTCACCCCGCAGTACCTGGCGAATTCCTCCTCGAACAACTCGACCTCGGGACCATGGGCAAGCATTCCGCTCTTCATCACCCTGGTTACCGCAGCGATCTCCTCCGGGCCCATTTCGGGCTTTGCCATCGGTATCATCCTCGACGCCTCCAGAAAGTTTGCCGGGTGGAACGATCCCGGGAACAGGGGTAATCCGGTGGATGTATTTTAAGGGTTGTCGGTGAGCATGGTATCCAGAGGATACCAATATGAACCGATATCTTGAAATATTCTCACACTCGATAATTACTCCATGGAGGGCAAGGTCTGGCTGGTACCGATATTATTATTGTTGATGCTTGCTCCGGCTCTGATCATCCTGATGGTCGATGATGATCCAGTGGTTGGATCAAATGACGTTACAAGATCATTTGATGGTCCTTCCTTCTTCACCGAGAGAATATACCACGAGAACGATCTGGTCTACAGGGCCACTTCAGCTGACCTTATGGCCGATGATCCAGGGGACGAGCTCGCAACCTGTTCCAAGAACGGGAAGGTCGTTGTCATTCATGGGACAAGATGGTCATGGACATCGACGGTGGTCCACAGGGCCACTCACGCCGCCGGGGGATCCGAAACTGCACAGGTCTACTCCCTGGATTCCGGTGATGTAATTCCCGAGGAGGAGGGGGACGAGCTTATTGCCGTCGATGAAACCTACTCCGTTAAGCTCATCCAGTATAACGAGAAAGCGAAGGCGTGGTCGACCGATGTCCTCTGGAGGGACATGGACTGGCTCTACGAGGTCGACATCGGGGAGCTTGTGGGTGGTCCAGAACAGCCCGAGATCGTAGTGGTCGGAGAGCAGAAAAGGGCTACGATGCTGTCCCGAAGCGGGGATATCTGGATATCGACCACGATCGCAACCGACTCCGACATCTTCGAGGCCTGCTGGATAGCGGACCTTTACCCCGAAAGGCCCGGGAACGAGGTCCTGCTGGGCGGCGGTAGGGGTATCCTTTTCTCATCCTATCTTGAGGACGGGATATGGAAGCAGGAGGAGCTCTTTGACCTGGAAAGCCAGATAACGGACCTTCTGGTCGTCGATATGGATCCGGCGATAGACGGGGAAGAGGTCTATGCATCGACCATAAAGGGGAATGTATGGAAGGTCTGGATGACCGAAGGGAACTGGACAGGCACGGTCATCCATTCGGAGAATAAACTTATCTACGGCATGGAAACCGGGATCTACAGGGATGCTGCCATACTTTCCATCGGAACATGGAACAACAGGGTCGGCATCATCTGGTATCAGGACGGTTTTCAGTTCCAGGAGGTATACCGGGAGGAATACCTCATCATGGGGACAGCTATCCTGGACATCGATCCGGCATACGAGGGGGCCGAGATACTTGCTCTCAGCTACCTCGGAAGGGTAACAATGATCTACCAGGAGGATGCAGGGGCGGAGATCATCCTGCCTTTCCAATGGTTCACTGTCTCGGTGGGAGAGACCGTCAAGGTGCCCTTCATCGTTGAAGGCCTTGGAGGATACGAGGGCGATGTGGAACTGTCCATACATAGTAACGGAGGGGCTTACAATATCCAGCTTTCCGAGAGTTCGGTCAGTGCCAATTCGATCTCATATCTGGAAGTAAGAGGTATCTCCCCCAGCGAAGATCCCATTCCCGGAATGATCCAGGCCAATACCAGCCATGGCATTTTCAGAAAGTCCGTCTTTGTACATGTAAAAGAGAACGTTGCGGAATATACCATTCCGGGTCCGGTCATTGAAACGGAAGTGAATGCAGACGGTCAGACAGGTATCTCCTTCGATGTGGTCTCGCAGGACCAGGAGCCCTTCGACCTTCAATTCTCCAAGTTTCTCCTGCCTGTGGGGATGGCCCTTCAGGGGGTCGATGAGGATCTGATGGTGGACAAGAATCACTTCAAGATCTACGGAATCCTCTCCTCCGAGAGATGGGTCCCTGTCCGGGATTACAGGTTCTTCATGATAACCGACGGCGGTAACGGTACGTTGAGAGCAGTTGGAGTTAATGTTGAAGTGAATCCCTGGCAGGAACCGACATTCAGGCTCAGCATCGAGGAGCCTCTGGTTTCGATCCCTGTCGGCGGCAACACAACACTGGTCCTGAACGCCATCTCCCTTAACGGTTTTGAGGAGAACGTCTCTCTGACGTATTCCCCTGATGTCCCCGGGATCTCGATATCCTTTTCAGAGGACCGCCTGCAACCTACAGGTTCGGTGGAGGTTCTGATAGAGCTGACCGAACCACTTGAGGACCAGCTGATCACATTGATCGGGACTGCCGGTATGCTGAAGATCGAGACCTACCTCTTCCTGAAGGTCGAGCCGCCTGCGAAATTCCTGGAATTGACCTTCGAACGGGACGGCTATACCTACGAAAATGAAGACAATGGGATGGCGACCTCCCGATTCTGGGTGATCTTCACACCCAGGAACGGGGAGCTCCGCGACCTCAAGATCGAGCTACAGGGTCTTCCCGATAATTTCACCGCCACCTACGCCCCGAAAAGTCTGCAGAGCCTCTACTATCCCATCAACATCTCCTTCATGATCACCGGCCCTGAGAAGGAGGCTCCCGGATCTGTTCTCGTCAAGGTCTCCGGACCTGAAGAAGGACCATGGAGTTCGGAGGTTACCCTCATCAAGGAAGAAGAACCCGCCGACGGGAATGATGACAACGGACGGATCATCCTTCTGATCATCCTCGGAACCATCCTGTTCTTGGCAGCCGGAGCCGGTCTGTATTTCAGGCTCCGTGCATCGAGAGATTTAAATCGTGATGAGGACCTTGAAGAGGCCCATGGGAGGGATGTCGGCCTACCTCGCCGTTCTGCGTCCCCTGAACGGTTCCATGGCAGCCGCAGCGGTCCTGATAGGTTCCATCGTTGAACCTGAACAGGGTCTTTTCGATCACACCGCAGCCGTCATTCTCCTTTCCATTTCGGCGTTCCTTGTGGCTTCCGGAGGGAACATCCTCAACGACCTTGGGGATATCGAGATCGACAGGAAGGCCCACCCCAGACGTCCGCTCCCCTCCGGGCTCCTGGCCGAAAAGGACGCAAGAGGTCTTCTGGCTGCTTCATGGACAGCCGCCATCCTGCTGGTATCAACAGCCTCTTTGCTCCTGAAGGCCGTTCTTCCGGTCGTGATCGTTCTGGTCTCGATAGGACTTCTGGTCCTGTACGAGAGGAGCCTGAAGGAAAAGGGAGCGTTCGGTAACGTCTGCATCGGTGTCCTGACAGGCGCGCCCTTTCTCCTTGGGGCATCCGCCGGAAGTTTCTCCTCGATGATAGCTGCCATCTTTCTCATGGCCTCGCTTTCGAACATTTCCAGGGAGATGATGAAGGATGTCGAGGACATGGAAGTGGACAAGGGGCATCGGTCGACCGTTGCCACCGACCTTGGGAAACAGCCTGCGATGATGATCGCATCGGCGGTCATGCTTCTTGCTGTCATCGCAAGCGTTATCCCCGTTTTCTCGATCGGGGCCGATACCTTATACATTGCCGGGATCGCCGTCGCCGATTGGGTGCTTCTAATATCTGTTATCAGGTCCTGGCACGATCCAAGGATCGGACAGCGGATAGCCAAGCTGGGCATGTTCACCGCAATGATCGTATTCTTCATCTGGGGAATGACATAGATGCAATTGTGTGGGAAAGATTAATCATCCATCAAACATTAGGCGAAGTCATGCGATGGGTTCACCTTGCAGTGGCTCTTATCCTGTTGGCAGCCTCGGTTATGGTGTTCGGGGGACTCACCGGAAGCCAGGGAGACCCTTCCATTCACTTCGAACCCTTTGCTACAGTGGACCATTCGCCTATCACCATTAACGGTAACTCGGCTCTTCAAACAAGGGCCTCATCGGAGGGATGGCCCGGATCAGGTTCTGACGTGGACCCGTACATCATTCAAAACTACAGGATAATGGCATCGGGAGCCACATGCATCTCGATATCCAATACCGACCTCCATCTGGTGATACGGGGATGCAATCTCACCGTGTCCTCACAGGCCGGAATACTCCTTTCAGGATCGAGCAATGTCAGGATCACCGAGAACCTGATCGGACCGAACGATGCTGACGGCATCAGGCTCAGCAATTCCCCGGGTAATCTAATAGACAACAACACAATGGACGCCGATAATATCTTCGTTATGAACTACAACGGGATCCATCTTATCGGTTCCTCATCGGGAAATCTCATCCGCAACAACAGCATCCATCGTTCGGAGAACGACGGCATCCGGATCGAGGACACCTCTACCGACAATGTTCTCAGCGGCAATACCCTGATAGAGAACCTCAACAACGGGATCCTCCTCGGTTCGGATCGCAACCAGGTGATCGACGGCACCTTGTGGGCCAACAAGGTGGGCGTGACGGTGGATGGAAGTGATATCCAGATAAGCGGGAACAAGTTCAGGCAGAACTCCTGGGGGGTCAACCTGCACACCGGGGGGCGGAACATCGTACGGAACAACAACTTCGTCAGGAACAACTACGGTGTGAGGATATTCATCTCGGATGACAACCAGGTCTATTCCAATTACATCCTAAAATCGGACAAGTTCGGAATAGATGTCGAACACACCTCGGCGAGCGGGAACAGGATATTCGACAATCATCTCTTCTACAACAACGGCACGGGGAGCTATTACGTGTTCGAGAAGAGGCAGGCCAGGGACCTCAGCAAGGATAATACCTGGCATTCCACCTCCAACCGCGGGAATTACTGGCATGACCTCAGGTCCCCCGACAACGATGACGACGGAATAGTGGATGCATGGTATTTCCTGGAGGGTGGTGAGCAGCATGACTTTCGCCCGCTGGTCAACTCCGTTATACCCGACGTCTTCACTCCGCCCAAGAAACTTGCGGCTCAACCGGGAAAGGACCATATCAACCTGACATGGTGGCCGGTCAACTACGGAATGGGGGTCAGGGTCCAGTATTTCAACATCTTCAAGAATGAAAGGGAAGGGGGCGAATTCTACCTGGACAGCGCTGCCTCCGATGTTCTGCACTACACTGACTGGGACGTTGTCCCGGGCAGAAGCTACTTTTACTATATCACGGCCGTGACCGATATAGCGGAAAGCAACCGCTCCAACAGGGTAAAGAGCTCCCCGGACGTTGTGAGACCCACGGTTACCGTCGGGTCCCCCAAAGAGGGAGCCGTCTTTAACGACCCGGACGTTTACGTTGATTGGATAGGTGTTGACAACATTGCCATAGACCGATTCGAGATCACCCTTGACGAAGATCCGACCATAGACGTCGGACTCAACGATCACTACCTGTTCCTGGACCTCACCGAGGGGCCGCATACCTTCGAGGTGAGGATCTTCGATATGGCCGAGCATAACAGGAGCGATACGACGTGGTTCATCATCGATACCATCAAACCGTCCATAGACATCGAAGCTCCTGAAGAAGGTCCGATCCTCTTCGATACCGACACTCCATTGATATCATGGTCATCGCAGGATATCGGACCCGGCATCGATCATCATATGATCACCCATGACGGCGAAAACTGGACCCGTCTCGGGGATGTGAAGGAATACCAGTTCACCTCACCCATAGATGCTGGACATCACACCATAACAGTGAGATGCGTCGACAAGGGAGGGAACTGGGCCGAGGACCGGGTAGAGATCATAGTCGATCTTGAGCCGCCCACGCTTTGGATAGTCGCACCCGCTGGACCGGGTTATTACAATGACCGGACAATAGAGATCGTCTACTCCTCCTTCGACGACCTGACAAATATATCGGAATATCAGGTCAGGATCGACACGGGGAACTGGATGTCGAAAGGTCTTGCAAGGTCGCACAATTTCACCTACCTCGACGAGGGGCAACACTACCTTTACGTGAAGGCCATCGACGGGGCAGGGAACGAGGTGATCGTTTCGACCACCGGGACGGTCGATATGACCCCCCCTGAGCTCAACGTTCTGAACCTTGAAGACGGTGTGATGTACAACAAGCCCGTGACCCTTGAATGGGAGGTCTGGGATGTGCTGTCCGGGATGGAGCACACCAGGATAAGCAATGACGGGGGTGAATGGAAGTCCTACACCACACCGAAACCTGTACTCCTCGAGGTCTTCGAGGACGGGGAACATTTCGTCCTCATCGAAGCCGTCGACAAGGCCGGGAATGTCCTGTCGCTGAACATCTCGTATCTTTTCGACGGGACCTCGCCCTTCATCGCATTTGCGAATCCCGGCGGTATCAACGTACCGATCAATGCCAGCATCTCGATCATGTTCTCGGAGGCAATGGACAGAGAATCCGTCGTTGTGGATTCTCCCGGGATAGAGGGAAGGCTGCTATGGGACGGAAACAACCTGACCCTGGACCCTGCCTCCTCACTCAATTATTCCAGGAAATACTCGATAGCTGTCCAGGGCAGGGACCTCGCGGGGAACGATATGGTTCCTTTCAACTGGTTCTTCGTGACCGTCGAGGACCTCTCGCTGAAATACGGAAGGGTCTACGGCAGGGCCGTAACCACCGACGGAGCTCCCATACCTTACGCAAGCTACAGGTTCAAGACAGGAGAGAAAGGGACCTGCGACAGCGAGGGAAGGTTCGATACCTTTGTTACGACCGGGGAGAATTTCATCATAGTCTCGAACAATACGTTCAGGGATACCAAGGTTGATTTCGAGGTATACCAGGGAGATGTGCAGAACCTGGGGGACATACCGCTCAGGTCCGAAAAGGAGGCACAGACGGACGATGAGGGGAAGGACACCAATGTCGGTATGATCATCCTGATCGTCATCGTTGTAACGGTCATTGTCATAGGTATCGGGATCGGGGTCGCGTATCAGGTCAAAAAGACCAGGGAATACAACAGGATGGGGCCAGTATTTGATGAATGGGTGAATGTGACGGACCTGAAGACCCAGACCCATAGCCCTACACCCCCACCCAGAACTTCACCTCCACCTGCGTTTCCGCCTCCTTCCGCAGGATCAGAAGAAGGCATCAAGAGATGATTGGGAAGGACTCTTCGTGAACGATCCCATCTGGTCCAGAGTTTTCTCAACACCGGCCCTTCCGAACTCCCTCTCATCGACAAGGAACGAAATGAGGGCGTCCCTATCCGACTCTCCGAAATCCAGTGAATAATCATCGGTCACGAGCGGTTTCATGAAGATACTGCGGACCTGATCCCATTCCAGGAGAGGGATCCTCTTCTCCTTCGCCACCTGCTCGAGGGACCCGTACTCGGTGATGAGGGCCAGGGCCTTCTTCGGCCCGATCCCCTTAACACCTTCGTTGAAATCGGTACCCATCATGATCGCCATATCGATCAACTGTTCCCGGGATATTCCGAGATCCGTCAATGTCCCTGTTAGGTCAACGACCTCGGGCTCCACGTTTATCCATACCCTCTTTCCGGGTAACTTTCTCCTTCCGGTAACGGCAAGGTTACGGATAAGCAGAGGGCACCCGAAAAGAAGCGAATCGAAATCCTGGGATGATGCTCCGTACACGTCCCCCTTGCCTGCCATGTAGGAAGCCTGTGCCTCTCCCTCCCCCGGCGCCTGGATCCACGGCATCCCCATAAGGTCGAGGAGTCGTTTTGCATCATCGACCATCTCGTCCGAAAGCCTCGAGGTCTGCTGGGCCTTTGTCCTTGCAGTCTCAAGGTCCCCTTCCTCAAGGGCTTTTTCCCAGTCCATTCTGGCCTTCTCCTTCCTCTCCCTTCTCAGTTCCAGCGTCCCCTTCTTCAGCTCGTGGGGTTTCCCGTCGAATATGAAAACCGGTCTTACACCATCGGAAACAAGGCTGGATGTCCTGTTAAAAAGGCCCTTGAGGTGGGATACGACGTTCCCGGAGGAATCGGTAAGGGGAAATCCCTCGGGTGTCCTTATGGAAGCCACGAACTGATAAAGGATATTGTATGCGTCCATACCGACGACCTTCCCTTCCAGCTCACCTTCGCGGATAGCCCGTTTCACAACGAGGTCGCCGAGCTTAACTCCCATGGACCCGCAACTGCAGGAACACCGATTAATCTTTCCATCAACTTATATGTTTAGTTGGTATTCGGGTTTCTGATGAGATACGCTCACATATTCCTGACCGTTATCCTGCTGGTGTTCCTGCCAGCAGTGACCGTCGCGAACGGGGACGTCCAGCTGATGGGCGACCATTTCATACCGCTTGATCCCGAGGAAGGAGACACGGTGACGTTCTTCGTTCTGGTCCTAGACGAGAACGATACAGGCGTGAGGTCCGTCGATCTCGACATAGATGGGAAAAAGCATGTGATGGAACCGTACTTCGGACCCTTAGATGACCCCACCTCCAAAGGAACGATATATTTCTGCCAGGTAACGATGGAAGAGTCCGGTACCTTCAACACGACCTACATTGCCCTCCTATCGAACGATACCGCTATCTTCAACGAGGGGCACCAGATATTCATCAATGGATCGGCCGGGAATGAGGCGGATACTATCCTGGGACTGCCTAAGACCTACTGCGCCATATCGGTCCTGTTCATCACCTTCATCGTGATCTTCCTGACATGGTCATACTTCAAGGGAAGAAGGATGCAAAAAGAGGTGGAAGCTTCCACGGGATCTTCCAAGATCGCCTGCTCCGCATGCGGTGCGCCTATATCCATGGACGACGAGAAATGTCCGAAATGCGGTGCCGAGTTCGAAGAAGAGGAGCACATATGCGGTAACTGCGGAGCTGTCATCTCCGAAAAGGACCAAAGATGCAGGAAATGCGGCGTTAAACTGAAAGGACCGGACCCCGACAAGGAACCGGTAAAGAAGAAGAAAAAGGAAGATCCGGACCTCAAGAAGCTCGGCCGCAAGGTGGATATGACAGGGAAGGTCAAATGCAGGAAATGCGGCACCGTATACCTGAAAAAGGAAGGTTCATGTCCGGAGTGCAGTGAAAAATAGTCTAGAGGAACGTCAGGATTTCACCGACCATTTCCTCCGGAACCTCCTTCCCCAGGAGGAGCTTCTGGTCCCTCTTTATCGTGTGAACAAGGACCTCCGTCCCCGGCACGGCCTCTCCCCCTCTTGATTCTATCGCCGAAAGGAAGGGGGTCCATAAAGATGACCGGACCATGTCTATACCGAGTGAAGGTTCCATTCCCCTTACCATGTCCGCAACGGTAAGACCCTCGTCTCCCCTGCCGAAGGAGAGTTCGGCCGGCAGTGTATTGATTATGATATCGAAACGCTTTCCTCCCTTTCCCAGGTCGTGATAGGTTGTCGCCTCGATCATCTCGCCGATGGAGGAGACGACCTCAAGCGTCCTTTCCATCGTGGACCCGGATATCGTTGTCCTTGCTCCCAGAATGCTGGAGGCAAGAGCGGCTGATTTTCCGCTTACGCCGCAGCCCAGGACGAGGATACTGCTCCCACCTGGATCCGAATGCTCCTTGAGGACGTCCATTGTAGCATAGAGCTCGGTATTGTACCCGTAAAGTTTGCCACTTTTACCTACTGCCAGGTTAAGGGCCCCTATCCTTTTGGAGTTGCCGTCCGTCCAGTCCATACTAGGCATGGTGTCTGTCATGAAGGGCATGTCGATGACAACACCGTTGATCCCGAGGGTCCTTACCATTCTGAAGAACCTGTCAACCCCTCCCCTCGAAGTGTACCATGGAAGCACCATGGCATCTGTGTCCATCCTGTTGAATACACTGTTGTGGAGGGGGACCTTGTAATCGGCGTCACCCTGGCGTCCGATCTGTGCTATGATGGAGGTGTTCTCGTTGATCTCCCGCTTTAAGAGCGACCATTCCTTGGATGCGCCGTCCCCTATGATCCCGGTCCTCTTCCAGAAATCCATCGGAGCTTCGGATTTCATGCGGATCGGATCGCCGAACCTCATGTCGGTATCCGAACGCGGGTCGAGCAAGGCCAGGTCCGATCCGAGCGCCGGTGAGAGCCATCCGAGCTCGTCAAGCTCCGGCCCCCTTATCTTGATCACTTTCAGCTTTCCCTTCAACGAATCCCTGACCAGTTTGGAAGCCCGAAGAACCCTCTGGAGGTCTCCCTTGTTCTCCACCGTCATCTCGAGTTTGTATCCATCCACGGTCTCGAGGATCTCGGCAGAAGGAGGTATCCAATTCTCGGTCCCTTTCTGATATTTGGTGAGCAGGACCTTTGTATTCGAAGTATGTGCTCTCTGGGCAATTTCCTTCAGCTCTATCAGCGGGATATCCTCCTCGAGCTCCAGCCATGCGAATCCCTGGGAGGCAAGGGTCATCAGCATCTCCAGCCTGACAAGCTCCGGAAGGAACCGTTCGTCCACCCGGCCTCCGAAACGACCCGGTGGAAGCGATGCGACGACGTTCCTCCTTGAAAAAGATGCGATCTGGACTATGTAGACGCCCATCCTCGCCTTTGACTCCGGCGTGTACCTTGGATTGAGACCGTCGAACCTGATGCCGATAAGATCAAGCCCCATCTTCCTCGCCATGTTGAACTCCTGTCTGATGGAGTTCACACTGCTGTGCTCGAGCACGATCACGGACCAGGGAGGGAACGGGTTGGTCATCTCGCCTTCCTCTCGGATTATCCCGATTATCCTGTCCTTGGTATAATAAGATTGGCGGTCGGTTTCCATACCGGGAAATCCGAGATAGAGGTATTCGTGGTTCGGAACTATTTTCAGCTCGGTGTTCGTGATGCCGATGTTTGAGATAAGGTCATCCGCCCTTTCGGTCATCTGTCCTTTCTCGTGCTGACCAGGGGTGAGAGGTGTTCTTGACCTGTACATGTACCGACCCGTACCAAAATGGGTCTGTATACTAATTAAGTACAATGGGGAGGGCCTTGGGGGGTCCCAATGGATCTTTTCCTAACCACCCATGAGGGTGATTATCGCTTCCGCGGGTTCACCATCAGCCTTCTCCAGGGCTTTAATGGCTTCTTCCCGAGATACGCCCGCCTGGTCCATCACAAGCTGGATATCCTCCTCCGGGATCTCGGCCTTCAGGACCTTCTCCGACACATTTCCCTGGACCTGGAAGTTCTTCTCACCCTGGACGTTCATGACCGTTACCTGTGGAGCCGATATGTGGATCTCCTTGGTCTCGGTGTATATGACAACCTCCTTCACGCCCTCCAGTTCTTCCATGTTGAGACCCATCTTGCGCATCATCCGCTCCATCTGGCGCGGGTTCATTCTCCCTCCGGGGAACATTCGATCGACCTCAGATATCACGGATCAGGAGCCATGACTGGTAGCCAGTCATGTTCCCTGTCGTATCGGTAACGAACTTCATGGATTTGAAGACGGTGAGTTTGTTGTGGGTATTGGCGTCCACGTCGTACAGCTCGACAATTACCTTTCCAACGCCCCTTCTTTTCATCTTCTTCAGAAAATACTTTATGAAACCTTCGGGAAGGCGCATATCCCCCCATTCCGTGAAGGAAAAACCGTTGACCTTGACCTGGTTCCCGTCCACCTCGTATTCCATGCTTCCCAGTCTCTTCGAGGTATCGTAATCGTACATAGTGAGCGATCTGACCTCGCCGGTCGCAGTAGGCCTCACAAGCTTGCTCTCATAACCTACGGCTTTCCCGGCAAATAGGCCAGTCTTGATCTTTCCGTATTCATAATCGACCATCTGCAGCGGCCTCCCCATCGATCGGCGATTTTGGTTAATCCTGCTTTCTTTATTAATACTTTGTTTAAGACCATTGAGGCCAGGTCCGGTATGGGATCAGGTCGATCACCGCATTTTGATGCAATTCGATCGGATGAAAGGTCTATCATGGAATTTTCCAAAGGTCTGCTTCAGATCCAAACTCTGGTGTATACATGACCCGCCGGAGTTTATATATGTCGCTTCCCGAAAGGATAGCGGCCTCCAATTGCATTAATCCCCTATCATATCATAATATATCGAAAATACCCAGAAAATGATCTCCAGTGGAAATGATGGTACAAAATATTTTTATATGAACACACCGATTGGATAATGCTTTCGGGACGGGATGCACATTGACCATATGCGGGGATATCAGTTGTAGTAAGTGCTGTCATGATAGGGAGGTTATTCTGACCCATCATGATATTGACAGGCTTCTGACGATGGGTCATTACGAACAGACCTTCTCCAGACCCTCGAAATGGGGCCACAACCTGAAAGAGCTCATCTTCTACCAAGGGGAATGTATTTTCCTGCAGAAGGGAAGATGCTCTGTGTACGCCAACCGGCCTACTTCCTGCCGGATCTTTCCCATAACCATGGGAGAAAGGGGGATGGAGATCGATCCGTCCTGCCCCCACGGGGAGGTCTTCAGCAGCGACCAGGTTTTCATGAGCGATGCCGGTAACGGTCTTCAGCGGATAATAGAGGATGTGGAGAGGACCATATCTATCTCGCAGAAGGAATGAAGAGATCTTTTATCCGGTCCTTCCTGCCTTCCTATCCATCAGCTTTTGCCTCTTCAGGTTGTACTCGGACCTTATACTGAACAGGACGATCACAAGGATGATCGCTATAAGAGAATTGATGTTGAAAATGTAGAGATCGATCAATCCCTTCGAGAAGAAGCCCACAAAGGCCAGTATCAGAAGCACCGCCCAAGAACCCCCCTTCTTCATGTAATAACCGCCGAAGAAGAGTACAAGTGATATCACCATATATGACACAGCGATCGTATAGTTCGCCTTGACGGACAGATCGTCGAACTCCGCCTCAATATCCGCTTCTGGAAGATAAACATCGACGGAAACGAAAGAGCCTTCCTCAACGATGATATCCTGAAAGACCATATCCCTGTAGGACCGGCTGTATAACTCCAGTTTGTAGACGCCTGGAGGCAGAACGAACCTCATATCGTTCGGTGAGGCAAGGTCCATTGTATCCTCGACCTCGCCAGTGAAAATGTCAAAGACGAAAAGAGTGACCGCATGATGGTCCTCGTAGTACGACATCGAAATGTTCAGACCTCCCGTTTCCCCTTCCCAGATCACGCTTTCGTTCTTTGATACAAGCTCCAACATCTCACTCGTGATATCGATCTCTCCGGTTACCGGGTGGAACCCCGTGACGAAGGGCCCATTCTCCCAAAAAGAGACCTTGAAGCTCCCGCTTCCAGGTATGTCGATCACCACCGGTTCTGCATTGAGGGAGATCGATGACATCTCTCCGGTCCCGTTGGAATAGTACAGATCACTGGCCCATGACAGACCACGAAAACTGGCATCGACCCTAACAGGGAGGGAGCTGTTCGAGTACAACTCGACCTCATGTTCCTCCAGTTCCCTCTTGAGCATGATATCATCCAAACCCGACTCTTCCAGTGAATAGGAGATGTTGTTGGCGCTGTTTTCGATATCATCCTCTATGTCAGCCAAGGGATAAGCCAGCCATTTCATCGTGAACCTGACGAAACCTCCCTTGTAGAATTCAACGGTGATGAGGCCTTCATCGACCCCGTGAAGGGTCCATCTTCCATAGGCATCGGAGGTGGTCTCCCTGTCCCCGCATCTGACATTGACCCCTTCCAGAAGGATCTCGTCGGTGTCCCGTACCGTGCCAGTAAGAATGGTCCTTCCCTCCAGAGACTCAAGCTCGTACGTGACATAGAAGATGAACGCACCGAATACCAAGGTTGAAAGACCCAGTAAAAAGAACAATCCCATTGCGATCCTCTTCTTGGTTCTCATCATTGTTCCTCCTGGTCTCTCACTTCAATGGAAAAGGAGAACTGGACTTCGCTGTTAGCAACCTCTGTCTCGGCCCTCCGAACGATCACGGGCATCTTCAGTGTTCCGTCAGAGAGGCCCTTTGCGATCTCCTGTACTTCCTTGAGAGGGATGATCCGAAGACCCCGATGCTCCAGATATGCCGACATTCCCCTGATGTGACCCTGGCCGACGACGGCGAGTACATTCTCGTGTTCATTCGAGATATCGATCAACCTCTTGGCCATATAACGGTCCCGGTAATCGACAATGTCCCGTTTTAGCGAGGGGAAGTACTTCTCGAACTGGTCCATGTATTCCTCGGGATTCTCCCCTATCTGCTTGATGCCCTCTTCGATCGTTCTCTTGGGGAGAAAGGATGCGCCGATGACGGAACCGAAGAGCTTCAATTTCTCGGTCACGGACAATTTCTGGAAGATGTTCATCACCATTGGTGATGCCTCTATATCGATGAAGTAGTGAGGGACACCGAGTTCTTGTGCGGCCTCGGCCGCTCCGAGCATCTCCTCACCAACCTTTGCTCCCTGTGTCTCGGCGGCCCTGTCGTAGATCTTCTGAAGCCGTCTGAAGAGGAATGGAGCATCTTCCTGGCCCCTCATGCCGTTCTCGAGAGCATCGAACCTGAGCCGGTCCAGTTCAAGACAGACAGCATCAGGGTCGCTTTTGAACACCAGGTATTTGACCGCTTCCTTTATGGAGAACACATGTCCTATCCCTATCAGCGTGATCATCGATTTCAGCTTTGGGAGAAGGGCGCCAATATTTAATGATTGGCTCAATCAAAGGCTAAAGTCCGAGGTCGTTGAGGTCCTCCCCCATCTCCAGCGCGAACTTCTTCAGAGCTTTCTTTGCTCCGTCGGAGATCTCCTCGGGGGGATCGATATAGACCACAACATACAGATCTCCGTGATCGCCTGTGACAGGATCGGGGAAGCCCTCGCTCTCGATCAAGAACTCCGTTCTGCTTTTGGTCATGGGCGGGATACGCAGGGTTCTCCTTCCCTCCAGGGTGAGCACCCTTTGCTTTCCACCGAACACTGACTTTGGCAGGGATATCGATTCCTCTATGTAGAGGTCGTTGTCCACACGCCTCATGTTCGATAGCTCCTCGACGTTGACCGTGATGAGGAGGTCTCCTCTTGGACCGTTGCCTAGACCGTATCCGCCCTTTCCATTAAGCTTTATTATCGCTCCATCCTCCACACCCGGGGGAAGCGAGATAACCACATTCTCAGTCCCGTTGATCAGCCCAACTCCGGAACACCGCTGACAGAACTGCTGCATGAGTATCCCTCGGCCGTTGCAGGTAGTGCATACCACACGTTGATTGACATACCCCTGGGGGGTCTGAACAGGTTGAAGAAGTGCACCCGAACCCCTGCAGGTCGGACAGGCGGAAACTGGAGTGCCCGGAGCGGCTCCGGAACCTCCGCAGGACAGACATCTTATGGGCATCTTGACATCGACGCCCTTTTTCACGCCGGTGAAGGATTCCTGAAAGGATATCTTCATTACGAGCTTAACATCGGAACCTCTCTGTGGTGCGAGTTGCGGTCCAGTATACACAAATCCGGCGGCCTGCTGAGGTTGAGCTGAGTGAGCGGATGCTCCTCCACTGTTCCTCATGAGTTCAAGATCGTACTTCTCCCTCTTCAGAGGGTTGGATAGGACCTCGTAGGCCTCCTTGACCTTCTTGAACCTGTCAGCTGCACCTGAAGGATCATCCTTGTTCAGGTCTGGATGGAGGTTTTTTGCGAGTTTTCTATAGGCTTTCTTCACGTCATCCTGAGTGGCATCCTCTTCGATCTCGAGTATGACGTAATAATTATCTGCCAATAGACCACCTTTCAGAAGGGAATGCTCATTATATCATTATCCTATTTTATTCTATCCAATCCCGTGGTGCGGAAAGAAAAAAAAAGGCCCCCAAAAGGGGGCCAATTAAGAATATCACTCAGTGACCCTTAGCTTCGCTCCGCAGCCAGGACACTCGACCCTTAAAGGTCTTTCCGGAGAGTCTATCTCAATCTCTTCGCCGCATTTGGGGCAGTCGATATACTCCGGCTCGTACTCCGGCTCTTTCTTTACCTTCTTCTTGGGTTTCTCCTCTTCCTCTTCATCCTTGGCCGGCTTTTTCTTTTTCTTGGGTTTCTCCTCCTCCTTCTCCGATTTCTTCTTCTTCTTCGGTTTCTCCTCCTCCTCCTCCTTTGTTTCCTTCTTCTTCTCCTCCTTAACCGGTTTCTTCTTCGGAGGGGAACCCTTGATCGTTCCCTTTGCACCGCAGTGCGGGCAGGTGATCTTCAGCGGCCTCTTCGGAGAGGTTATCTTGATCGGTTTCTTGCACTTTGGACATTTGATGGTGATGGGTTCATATCCCTCTTCATCCTCTCCGCTAACGCCAGAATAGGCATCCGCGAAAAGGCTCTGGGAATTCTCGGTTAGAACGTCAATGGCTTCCTTCAGCTCTTTGATGTTCTTACCCTCCATCTGAATTTTGAGCTCCTTGACGGCGGCCTTCGTATCCTTCATCTTCTTCTTATCGAGTTTCTCCTCGAGTTCCACCATCGCCTTTTCGGTGGAGTAAACAAGAGCATCCGCCTGGTTCCGAAGTTCTGCAAGTTTCTTCTTCTTCTTGTCGATCTTCTCGTACTTCTCGGCATCCTCTATCATTCTTCCTACTTCGTCCTCGGTGACACCAGAAGATGGCTGGATCGTGATCTTCTGCTCCTTGCCGGTTGCAAGGTCTTTCGCAGAAACATTGACGATACCATTCGCATCTATATCGAATGTTACCTCGATCTGAGGAACCCCCCGCGGAGCGGGTGGAATACCGATCAGATGGAACTTGCCAAGGGACTTATTATCGGTTGCCATCTCTCTTTCTCCCTGGACAACATGGATCTCCACCGAGGTCTGGTTGTCCTGGGCTGTCGAAAATATCTGGTTCTTCCTGCATGGAATTGTAGTGTTCCTTGGGATCAGCTTCGAGGTCAGCCCGCCCACGGTCTCCACACCCAGGGACAGCGGCGTCACATCGAGAAGAAGAACGTCCTTGACCTCACCGGTTAGAACGCCTCCCTGAATTGCTGCTCCAACTGCAACACACTCATCAGGATTGATGCCCTTGTTCGGTGATTTCCCGAAGAACTCCTTGATGAAGTTCTGGACCGCAGGCGTCCTCGTCATTCCACCGACAAGCAGGATCTGCTGGATGTCCTTGGGCGTCAACCCGGAATCCTTCAATGCCCTTTTCGTGGGTCCCTTCGTCGCATCGATAAGGTCCTCGGTCAAGGATTCGAACTTCGCCCTGGTCAGGGTGTAATCGATATGCTTCGGGCCATCCTCATCTGCAGCAATATATGGGAGGTTGATGTTGGTATCCAGCCTCGATGATAGCTCGATCTTGGCTTTTTCGGCGGCTTCCTTCAACCTCTGCATGGCATTTCTATCCTCTCTCAGGGATATATCGGTCTCATCCTCGAACTTCTCGATGAGCCAATCCATGATCCTCGCATCGAAATCATCGCCGCCAAGGAGGTTATTTCCTGATGTTGCCTTGACCTCGAAAACACCTTCGCCGATATCGAGGATCGATACATCGAAAGTTCCACCTCCAAGATCGAAGACCAGGATCGTCTGCTCGATCTCCTGTTTGTCCAGTCCGTAGGCCAGAGATGCCGCGGTAGGTTCGTTGATGATCCTGAGAACATCGAGTCCGGCAATCCTCCCAGCATCCCTTGTGGCCTGCCTCTGGGGATCCTCAAAATAGGCAGGGACGGTGATGACCGCTTTGTCTATGTCCTCACCAAGATATTCCTCCGCGTCCTTCTTGAGCTTCCTGAGGATCATTGCGGAGATCTCCTGAGGTGTGTAGATCTTGTCATCCACCTTCACCTTGTATTTCGTTCCCATCTTCCTTTTTATGGATGAGATCGTTCTCTCTGGATTTGTAACGGCCTGCCTCTTTGCGACATGACCAACAAGTATTTCCCCATCCTCGGTAAAGGCCACCACCGAAGGCATTGTTCTCGTACCCTCAGCCGTCGGAATGACGACAGGTTCGCCACCCTCCAGTACGGCCATTGCAGAATAGGTTGTTCCAAGATCTATCCCGATAACCTTTGCCATGCTAAACCACCTCTTGATATGTCATGGATACGTCATCCATAATTGACCAAATCTTTCCCGACTACTAGAATAGTCATTTGACAGATTCGTTTCAACATAACATAACTATTTATAAATTTCCCTTTTCATCTTATTGTTGGATAATATACTTTCATAATGCCAGATATTCATTTATTTTCGGATTCGTTCTACTCCTCATCCTCCATCTCGTCTATCTCTTCCATTATCTCGTCAAGGTCGTCGATCTCTGAGATATCCTCCACGTCCATTTCTCCATCTTTCCCGTAATCTTCATCCTTTGAACCCAGATCGTGGCCCTTCTTTTTCGATTTCTTTTTCCTGGGCTCCCCACCCTTTGATACATAGACCTTGGCGGGTCTAAGGACGATATCTTCCATGATAAAGCCCTTTGTTGCCACCTCAACGACCGTACTGTCGGGGACCGAACTGTCGGCCCTGATCTCGATGGCTTCATGGAAGTGCGGATCAAATGCCTCGTTTACCGGGTCGATCATCTCTACATCGTTATCTGAAAGAAGTTTTAACATACTCTTTCTGATCGAGTCGACCCCATCGAGGATCTGGGACACCTCGGGTTTGTAATCATATCTTCGGCCTTCGACTATCGCCCTGTCGAAATTATCTATTATCTCGATTATCCCCATCATGGCTTTCTTGTGTCCGAGTTTGACCTGCCGGTCAACATCGCTCTGGGTCCTTTTCCTGTAGTTGTCGAAATCCTTCTGGTTCCGATTGAGCTTCTTTTCGTAAGCTGTAGCCGTTGCGATATGCTTGTTGATGTCTTCCTCCAACCTTTCCTTTTCCGACCTGATCCTGTCTATCTCGTCCTCCAGGAGTTCCAGCTCATGCTCGAAGGTTTCTTTCTCATCGCGATATTCCTCGACCTTCTTTTTCAGGTTCTTGATCTCCCGTAGGTCCATCGCCAATTTTCTTTTTAGGCCGTCGGGGACCGGATTTCTCTTTGCCATTGTCTTTGGCTTCTCCTTGACCGGTTCCTTTTTTGGTTTCTGTTCCTTCTTCTTTTTCTGGGACTTTGGTGGGGATTTTGCCTGTTTGGATGTCTTCTTCACATTTTTTGAGGGAGAGGACTTAGACCCCTTCTTTTTGCGTACCGGTCTGGTCTCCTCCTCATCTTCATCATCATCGTCAAGTTCGAATTCGAATTCATCATCAAAGCTCATATGACCACCAGATGACAGTTGGATTTCACGAATACCTCGTTAGTAGATAATATTTTTCTAATCAATATCCAGGAAGATGATATGTCCAGTTCTGTTCGCATACAACCGCACGATCTATTTACCCCGGAGAATTGGGTCTAGAAGCGATCCCATCCGATATTCCTTCCATTCCTCCTTGCAGGTGTGGTCCAGGTTCTGCAGGTACGCCGGGTCGTTCTTGAGGGAGAACCTTCCGATGGCTTCAAGGACCGTTTCATCGCATTTCCCGCAATTATGAACTCCCCTTTTCTTGCCACCTGCAGTAGGCGAGGACATCAGATGCGTTAATCCTTTCGTGATCTCGTATCCCTCCATTAAAACCTCCAGGAGGCTCCAAAGCCATGGGGGTCTGTAAGCGCGTTTGCTGTAAAGATGCTCAACCAGAGTTTGCGATTGGATGTTCATTGGATTGATGGATATCCTTGAACCGGGAAACTGTGAATGCACCTCTTCTATCGATCCTAGACAATCCCTGATAGCATCCGATTCACCCAGAAAAGGAGGTTTGAGAAGTAGGTAGGTCTTTAAATGCAGACCGTTCTGTATAACGGTTCTTCCCCCCTCAATATAATCCTGCCAGGTGAATCCTTTTCTGATATAAGAACCTCTGATCCAATCGGATGAGGTTTCGAGACCTATGGCGATCTCTGTTGGTCCATTTCTTTCGATGAAGGGCTTCAGACTTTTTTCGGTGATGAATTCCGGTCTCGATTCGATAAGGAGTCTGACGAGGGGGGCCTTTTCCGATATCCTCTTGATCATTTCATCTAAAGCCTTTACCGGTACTTCTCCAGGATCAAGGAAGGAACCGGACGTGAAGATCTTGATGTAGGGTTCGCCGTTGTATCTTTCAAGCGCGGAATTCACCTGTGCCACAATGTTCTCCGCAGTGATGTCAGGGAAAGTCACCACGTTATATCCGCACATGGTGCACCCCGTCCTGCTTGCCCATGAGCATCCGCTTGTCTTAAGGATCATTACCAGAACATCCACCTTGTTCCCGTCAATACTGTCGGTCTCTTTCCAGACAGACAAAGGCCTTCCCAGGTCCTTTTGGGATACTTCGGACATAAGGATCACCTGTCCAAGGATATCGTGTATATCTGGACATGTTTTACGTCCCCGACCATAACGATCGAGTCAGGGTCGACAATACCCTTTTTTAAAAGGAGGTCCACGCAATAGTTGCCAACGATATTTGCAGATGTGACCTGACCAAGCATGTTGAGGAAGGTATCATCGTTGACAAGATCGCCCCCGTAGAAATGCTGTGAGACCAGAAATTGAACCTCACCCATCTCCAATCTGACACCCAGTAGATGATCATCGCAGGCGGCCAGGATGAATTGCCCGCCTGCAGAGTGCAGCCTCATATAGATGCGAGGGGTACCTTCCATCATTTCACATCCTATAGTATACTGAACTCACCAGAACGGGGTTCGAAGATCGCACCCTCGTCCTGAAGTTTCTTAAGGTACCTGTCAAGTTCGGTCTCAGTAATATTTCTATCCTTCGCCCTTTTGGCAAGTTCGGACCTTGAGATCTTTCCTTCCTTGACCTTGGATTCCCGGATTATGCTGATGATCTCGTACATCTTGTCCTTCTGGCTTTTAAAACCGGACCCCATTATCCCGTCGATATCATAATCCCCGGATTCTGTCATTGCCACGTCCTTGAGCGAATTCTCCATTAGCCGGATGGCGGTCTTTGCATCCGCAGTTGTTACAGAATTGCTCAACCTTATCCTTGCGGAGGCTTCAGCTAACCTAATGAGAGCCTCAAGCTGCCTCGCTGTCAACGCGACCATTCCCGAATCACCCATAGGACCGGCACTCCTCTCCCTCAGGGAAACGTAGAAGTCGATGATCTCCGTCATTGCCTCCTCCGTGAGGATCGGAAAACACACCCTCTTTGAATATGCAACATATTTCCTGAGGTGTTCCGGTTCGATGGTAGGCATCGCTTCCACCAGATCGGGATCTCCCGTCTCCACCATGGTTTCGTAGGTCCTGTCACCGGTCTTGGAAAGGCTTGCGAGCTCCCCGATCCTGTGGTGTCTTATAACCGAGCTTGCGAGCTCCCTGTCCTTTTTATTGTCCGGCTCATCGGTCATGGTGAAGATCAGGTCGAACCTAGATTTAAGAGGAGCAGGGAGATTGATCTGGTCGTGCCTACCCTCGCCAGGTCTGAACCTGCCCTGTTTGGGATTTGCTGCTCCAAGAACGGAACATCTGCTCTGCAAGGTCGATTGTATCCCCGCCTTCGCTATTGAAACGGTCTGCTGCTCCATCGCTTCATGCATTGCCGACCGGTCCGATTCGGTCATCTTATCAAGCTCATCTATACAAGCCAGCCCCCTATCGGCAAGGACCATCACCCCAGCCTCAAGCGTATACCTGCCCTCCCCGAAATCATCCTTGACCACCGCTGCGGTCAGGCCAGCTGCCGATGCCGACTTCCCCGATGTGAATATTCCTCTTGGTGCGAGACGCGCCATGTAGGTCAGCAGCTGGGACTTTGCAGTTCCCGGGTCTCCAACGAGAAGAACATGTATGTCTCCCCTACCCTTGGAGCCATCGGGAAATTCCTTGTTAACCCCGCCGAAAAGCTGTAGCATCAGCGCTTCTTTTATATGGTCCATCCGAAAGATAGAGGGGGCGATCGATCTCACGATCTTCTTGTAGATGGCAGGGTCCTTGGCAAGCATCTTTGCCCGGTCCATATCCTCTTCGGAAAGGTTCATCTCATCGAATACCTGGTCGTCGAGTTTGACGTAGTTTCCCTGGAGGAATATATCGAAGACGGTTCCTTTGGTCTGTCCTTCCTTTCTCTGCTTCGCCTTGAGTATTCCTGTGAGATTGATCTTATCTCCAGGGGCCACCTTCCCGCAAAGGTCATCTTCAAGGATAATGGAGATCCTCTGCGGTTGGTCGCCTCCTCTAAGTCCCTCGGGCATCTCCTGGATCTCGATCTTCTGGGAATCTATGAACATGGATTCCGCGATGATGAATTTGAAGTTCGTGGAACCGGCCCTTTTTCCGCATCCGCCGTCGTCCTTGTTGCATTCGAGAGGCTCCTGATAATGGAAGGGCTCTTGATCTATCTCCTGCTTGAAACCACAGGAGGTGCATACGAAAGCTCCGACCACCAATTTTGGTCGTACCTCGGTGACCTTTCTGACGAGACCCTCCAAAGCAATGAACTTGGAGAGATTCTCGGCACGAAGGTCTCTAATGCTGATCCATTGTTTCTTGTAAAGGTCCCTTATTCTGAGATTGATGATTCCCTTCTGGTCGGGCTCCAGGAGAGAACTTACGGCCGATTCCCCCAACCTTATGGCCAATTCTGGTAGATCGAGGATCACCTCGGCAAGTTCTCCGTTCACATTGAAGATGTCGTTGAACTCGACCTCCAACGAGCGGACATCGGGACGGGAATCGGCAATGAACCTGATCTGCGGGGAAAGGTTCCTTATGGTCAAATAGTCCAGCCATAGCTGGTACAAATATTCCTCATCCACGAACCTTACCATCATTACTCACCCTGAACCGGAAGAGAAGCAATACCCCTTTTCAGGAGCATACACCGGTCTATTATTTTACATCTGTTATTCCAATGGAAACACTGGCAGTTAAGGGGTTTCATAGGAGAGAGGTGGCAGAAAGTGTCAGGTGAAGGTTTATCATTGGAAAAACCGATGAAAGGCCGTGTACTGCATCGTGAAATGTCCATTCTGCAAGAACCTTCAGGGAGGCGTGTACCCGGTAAAGACCACAAGGTGTCAGGTTTGCTCCAAACGGATCGACCTGCATAGGACCGGATTGATAGGGGTGTATGATGACCTCAAGGAGATGCAGGGGAACCTGATGGCTAAAAAGTGGGAAGGGGGTGACGAGGAGGATCTGATAGAGGTCGTCCAGACGACCGGGGAACCGGTCGAAAGGAAAAAACGGCTCCACGGAAGGGACGGCATCAGGAAAGCGATTCTTCAGAAGCTCGAGACAGATCTTCCACGGAATGCCCTGATAGAAGAGATCGTCAGGGAGGGTCACGATAAGGATACGGTCGAGGAGGTACTTGAGGAGCTAATTGAGAAAGGACTCGTACATTATCCAAGATACTCATTATTACGAAAAAGCTAAAACATTCAAATGGAGAACAGATCGGAGTAATCGTCTGAGATGTAATAGTGAATGTTCCTTCCCTTTTTCCTCTTCTCAAGGAGTCCGTTCCTGGCCAGCTCGCCGAGGTGGTATGACATATCCGTCTGGCTCCTATCCAGTATCCTGGAAAGCTTCTTGGGGACGATCCCCGGATTCTGCAGAATTAACTCCATTATCCTGAGCTGGAAGGGGGAAATGTAATCCCTTATGGAGGCCTGTCTTCTGTACGAGCTCACATAGAAGAGCTTGTACTTGCCCATCTTCTTCGAATAGATCCTTTCTTCCCTCTCAAGGACCCTTAGATGATGGACCAGCGAACCGTCGTTGAGGTCCAGGTTCCTTTTAAGTTCCGAATAATTCGCCCCGGGTTTAGCTTTTAGATAACCCAGGATCTCATGTCGGACACCCTTTTCGATCTTGTTCTTCTTTAGCTTAGAGTACAAGGGGATCAGCAGACCAAGCAATTTGAACTTGAACACTTCACTCCTCATTCCGAAGACTGCAAGGCCAAATAGTCCTGTCCCGATCACGAAACCGGCCGTTGGAAGAATATAGGGGGGCAGTACCTCAGGATCTTCGGGAGCAGGTGTGATGAGAGGTGCAACACCGGGCTGGACCTCGGTGTCGATCTTCTCTTCCTTGATCTCCTCCCCTCTCCAAATGGTTCCACCGGTTGGAACATCCTTTACACTCTCGTCGATCACCGGTTGGTCTTCGTTCGGTTCGACAGGTTGTTCAGGTTCCTCGACGGGGACAGGGGCTTCCGTTTCCGGTTCATAGAACGGATTGGGGAATACCACGTTATTATTGTCCTCCACTGATTCCAGGATCTCATTGTATGGATCGATCATCAGAGTGAGGTTCCTTGCTGAGGTGTCCACTTTCCAGTCGACGTTAAGCTCTTTTGAGCCTTCCTTGTAGATCGATGGGACCTGATAAAGGCCCATGAACTTTCCATCCTGGAGGAATGTTACCTTTATGGGACCGCTCTCGATCCCTCCAATTGACCGGATCGCAAAGGTCAGGGTAACTATATCCGTGTTCTCAGCATCCGGATCGGATATCATCAAATGGTCAGTTCTTGCTGTGATGTCGAGATAATCAGGCTCGACGAGGAACTTTATCGTATTATCGGAGGGATAATCCTCTTCCACTCTTCCCTGGGGGTCGAGCACCACTCTGAAGTCGGAGGTCCCCTCAACTGCCTTCCATGTCCACCGGATCTCTCTGGATGAGCCTGCAGGCAGCTCGACATCGATATACTTCTCAACATCGCCATTTCTGGAAACTTCGACCTGAACCTCTCCTTCATCCTCGGTCCCGTGATTGTATACCGTTGCGAAGAAGGTCACGCCCTGGTTGATTATAATGTTATCAGGAGAGTGGGTGAGGTCACCGATCGAAATATCATGTGCTGGTTTGGGATCCAAAACGATATCGTATGATTGGTCAGACGGGTGATCGTTACCGACCCTGTCGGCAAGTTTCAATCTCACCGATAGTTCATCTCCCCCGATGTCCGAAACATCGATCTTCAATCTTCCCTCCACAACCATTTCAGGTACGATAGGTGACCAGGGGTGGATTATGGAATCGCCATCGAACAGCGAATATTCCATACTCCCGAAGTCCAGACCGGAACCATCTTCAACAAGTGCCCAGTCCAGGTGAACATCCCCGTTCTTCGATGAATATCTGAAGTCCGCAAGTGTTGGCGGGGTCGAATCGATCTTGAAATCGAAATAAGCTTTACCCTCGATCACGGAACCGGGTGGTGATTCGAAGACTGTGAATTCGAATATGTTCCTTCCATCCATCCTCGGGACCGGAAGGGAGAAGGAAACCGTTTGAAGCTGTTCCCTGTTCGTTGGTTTATATTCCCAGAACCTTCCGCTGCTGTCCTTGACACCGACAATGATGTCAGATGGAGCTGGGGAAACCTCCGGGACGCCCTCAAAATGGACCATCATTTGCTGGAGAAGTATGTTCACGCCGCCTCTGAGGTAGTGGTCCTCGGTAACAGCTGACGGGTCATCAACGCGGTATGTTGGTTCCCCTGTCACCTCGATATCGGGCTCGAAGGAGTAAGCTTCCTCTATGACCTTCCTGTCCCATCCGCCATACGGATCGACCACGGTCACTTCAAGGTCCTTGGGAAGGTCCTTTGGGAACGACCAGCCAAAGGAAAGTGCGAACCTGATCTCCCAATGTCTGCTGCTTGCATTGTAATTGGCTTGGGTCCTCTGGGCATCGACGAATACAATATCAGTTAATCCATCCGATACCTGGATCGCACCCCCGTTCATATCGAACGTGATATTCATGCTGTTCTGGTGCATGTCGAGGTTCAGTGTGATCTTTTCAGGGGTTGGCCCGCTGGTTTCCACTATAAAATCGACAGGTGTGTTCGGGAATACCTTATCGGCGATCAGATGAGATATGTGCACATTCTCGATCTTGGTTGTAATGTGCTTCATCTCGTCGGATCCGCCACCTCCACCGTTCGAGAAGGAAATGGGTCCCAGGAAATCCTGGCATGAATCCTGCTCGATTTCCCGGTAGGAGGTGACCTGGGACCCTTCACCGGAGGCGTCGAAAGCTAACAGGAAAAGGAATGCCGTCATGAATAACATGACGATCGCGAATGTCCTTATCCGTGCAGCCTTCATTTTCCGATCACCGAATCCTACCTGTACGTACACAGGTTCTAAAGGGGATGGAGTTAATAAGGGTTTCGTCCACATCAGCAAAATTTCGGTCCAGACAAACCTATTCCGGCTTTTCGCCAAAAGGTGATGTCGGGGCGAGGGCCTCGGGACAAAGAGACCAAATTTGTGGGGAAATAGCCGTATGGGAAGGGTCATAAGAACCGATCCCGAGTCCCAGCCCCGAACATCTTTGCGATTGTCGACTTGAACGTCGAGGACCTTTAAGGCCGGTCCAAGGCCTTTGAGTTTCGAATGAAAGGAAAGTGGTTGTGCCTTGGGGAAAATTCGGTCGGCACAACCGGGGTTTCAGATTCCTAATAGAGGTTTTATAGATGAGCATCATCGCCAGGAGAGGGGGAACGTAATTCCCCCTCGCCTTTTCTGCTATACGAACTCCGTTGCTTGGGTTTGCGGATCACGAAGGTCGGAAAGCTGTAATCGCTGATCCTTACAGCCTGGGCCTTCTGGTCCGAGAACGGTCTGAAGTCAAAGGGGATTCCGGGACCCGGTTCGTTTCCCATCTTGAGGAAATGGGTCGAGGAGATCACATCCCGTACAAAAGCACGGGTCTTGTTCTCCTGGGCCCCGGAAGTGGGGTTTGTTTGGGGTTCAAGGTGTGTTATGGATGATCGTTTCAAGGGTAGTCCCCTGGTTTCTTTGCATGGTCTTTGTTCAGAACCGTTGCTGTAGGGAAAAAATCAAAGAAATATATATATAAAGATTTGAGAAAAAATTGATTTATTATATAAAGTTTGTTGAAAGGCTCGGTATTCGATGGATGGTTTGACTATGTGCCTTCATTGAATACCATTCGTCCCCCGATCAATGTTGCTGAAACAGATGCCAGGTCCTTGTTCAATACAGCGATGTCCGGGCTGGACCCTACCTTGAAATTAAAGCCATATTCATCTTCAAGGAAAGATAGTCGGGCCGCACCCACTGTGAATCCTTCCACCATCTCCGAAAGGAGCAATCTTTGTGAAGGGTAGGGGTGCTCCATGCCACCTTTGAAAGCGTACAACGGAGAGGGGGGCATCATGTCGGTTCCGAAACACCATGGCACTTTCGATCCAACGATCGACCTCAATCTGTTCAGACCTTCGGAGCTTCCGAGAGCCTTCTCATAAAGACCACCCTTCCGACCCCAGATATGCTGAAAGTTCGGTTGGAGACATAAACCCCCTTTCCCATTATTCATGGCCGCGAGATGCTCGTCGGTCATTGCTTCTGCATGTTCGAGCCTGTAAGGTCCTCCGATACCCTCTAACACTCTTATGGCCTGGGATATGGCAGCTTCGCCGATACAATGGACCATCGGGACCAGGCCTTCCCCGTAGGACCTCATGACCATTTCCTTCAATTCCTCGTCGCTATGGAGGAGCGGGAACTTCGGAGCATCAAGATAATCTCTATCGAAGCTTGCCGTCCTGGCACCGATGGACCCGTCGAGGAAGAACTTCTCGAAGCTCAATCCAAGCCGGTACTCAGGCTTTCCAATCTCGGAAATGAAAGGACTGTCATTTTCGGGTCCATTCTCGTATGGAGGTCCCATCGACACGTCCCTTATCATTGATATCGCTGACCTGAAAATTATCTCCGAGGTATCTTGAATATCCATCAACCGCCCATATTGAGACAAAGGAATGATATCGACCCCACCAACAACTCCATTACCGTATAGCTCTTCTGCGGCTTTTCGGTAGAGATCGATCGAAACACTTTCTTGAATAGGAAGATGCCAGGGTATATCCATTGCATGGTCCTCGATCAACAGACCGTTAATGTGACCATCCTCTGAGATGCCGAGAACCTCAAGCCCCAAGGTATTGGCGATCGCTTTGTGACCGCAGATCCTTCTGGCGATCACCGGGATATCAGGGAATCTGTCTTCCAAATGCCTGTTGTTATCCACAATTCCGCTCTGGAAGGGAGAATCATCGAAATCGACCCCCATCACTATCCCGGTCATCTGGAACATTCTGTTCTCAAGACGACCGTCCACCACACTTTCGATCAAGGCAACGATCTCTTTCAACGACCGGCAGTGAGAAAGATCGAGACCTGACCGGGAGATCGACCATTGAAAAAGATGCATATGGCCATCGATGAAGCCGGGTGAAACATATCCTCCTTTTATGTCGAAGACCTCTGTACCTTTTCCATGCTGGGCCTTGGAAGTGGCGCCGAAAGTTATCTCCTCGATAATTCCATCGGAAAGGATCAGCTCTCCTTTCCTGAACCTCATCCCGACACTGTCCCATATTTGACCGTTCTTGAAATGAATGTCCTCACCTTTGGAGCTCCGGTCATAGGAAGAACCCATCGATGGTTGATAGGGTTCCGATTATTTACCTTTGAGCGGGGGTAATCTATTTCTATGGATCCCTGCATGGTCTGCGGAGGTCATTGGTTTTGAACATCGGATCGCGGTTTGATGTTGCCGTCATAGGCGGAGGACCAATTGGCAGCTACTCCGCATTGAGACTATCCAAGGCAGGGTTCTCGGTTGCCATCATTGAAGAGCACCCGGAGGTGGGACACCCCGAGCAGTGTGCAGGTTTGGTAAACAGGACGATGTTCGATCTACCCTATCTCGATCAGGCCCTGAACAAGGTGAGGCTGCACGATATCACAGGTGCAAATATCTACTCGCCCTCGGGAAAGAACCTCGCTTTGAGAGCCGGGAAGGTGAAAGCAGTATCGATCGACAGGTCCGGATTTGACAAGCTGCTTTTTAAAAAAGCAGTTTCCAGTGGCGCTGAACCATTCCTATCGACGAAGGCTATAAAAATGGAGAGGACACCGGACGAGGATCACATCATCAAGACCAAGGGAATGTTTGGAACGGGTGCCTTGAAAGCAAATTTCGTTCTTGGATGCGATGGGGTTTCCTCCATGGTCAGGAAGAGCCTTGGTCTGGAGAAGCCTCAGGACGTCATTCCTGGAGTCTCGATCCGGATAGAGACCGATGACGGCATCGTGCCCCAGGATATTGTAGGTGTCTTCACCGGCAAAGATACTGCGAAAGGTTTCTTCGCATGGTCGGTACCTTCTGGGACCACTACCTCGATGAGGATCGGACTTGCTGCCGTCGACGGTGGGTCCCTTAGGTCAGGATGGAGCAACCTGATGAAGGATCCAAGGCTTGGAGAATGGCTCGGTATGGAAAATGGAATGATGCCGAACCTCAGCAGGCTCTCTTTCAACATAGGCCCCGTTCCTATGGGGTCCCCCAGGACAATTATCTCAGGAAAAGCGATCATCCTGGGTGATTCTGCAGGGATGGCAAAACCGACATCGGGCGGAGGCATCTACCCGGGTCTTATGGCGGTTGATGAACTGGCAATGTCTGTGGAAAAGGTGGGGGAGCTATCTCTGACTGCTCTTGAGGAATTCCGTGGATCCTGGCTTAACGGATACGGTAAAGAGCTCTCGCGTTCAAGATTCTTCAGGAAATTGATCCGCCAGGTGGAGGACAGGGAGGTGGAGGAGGTTGTTGAAAGATTCTCCGATCCCGAGCTACTTGATATAATCAACAGGGACGGTGATATCGACCACCCGTTGAGGCTGGCACTTCTTCTAATAAGGAAGGACCCGACCCTCCTCAAGATGATCCCCAGATTCCTCCCCCATATGAGGAACCTGGTCTGAGGAAATTTCACAAGGTCTTAACCTGAGCTTTGTAAAGGTCCATGATCTCCTTTACAGTCGTTGCGTCGGTAGGTGCCTTGTCCTCCCTGAACCGACCGGTGAACCTCGGGAAACGAAGCGCCAGGCCCGCATTCTCTTTCAAACTTCCCCATGCACATGTATGGATCGGAGAGAATGTTATTTCTGCTCCCTTGACCTCCAGTACGACGTATGGTGAGATGTAAACATCGGCGGGCATCTTGCTGTCGACCTTCTTATGAGGCGCCCCCCCGGTCCTTATATCCGAAATGAGACCTGGTAAAATTTCAAGATGCTGGTCGTTAAAACCGCTGCCTAGCTTGCATACGGTCCTGTACATGTCCGAATCCTCATCATATGCAGCCATCAACAGGGCTCCGAATGTTCCGCCCCTCCTCCCGGTCCCGTGATAGGCTCCGACCACGACCAGGTCGAGCGTATCTTCCAGTTCCGAGCGGTAATCCTTCTTGTATTTTATCCACAACCATCCCCGGCTCCCAGCCTGATACACTGACCTCTCGGATGTCGACTTCGCCATAACACCTTCACAACCATCGTCAAGAGCGTTGTTGAAGAAATCTTCCCCTTCCCCATGTTCGGAAACGATCTCCATACGGGAAAGAGATATACCGACACTCCCTTCGATCTTCTCCGAGACTCCGGGCAAAGCCCTTGAGATTGCTGCCCTCCTTTCCATATACGGTCGATCGATAAGGGTCTTACCATCGAGATAGAGGCAATCGAAAAGAACGAGGACCACCGGTATCTCGTCGATCTTGCTATCCAGCTCGTACTTTCGTCCCCTTCTCTGGGATATGACCTGGAAGGGAAGCATCTCACCATTTTTCGGATCTACGGGAACACACTCACCTTCGAGAATGGAATTTTGACCTCTGAACCCTTTTCTCAATGACCCTACCACATCTGGGAATTGTTCCGTAATATCCTCAAGCTGTCTAGAGAAGAGGTGTATCGAATCACCGGAATCGTCAAGATGGGCTTGTACTCGCAGTCCATCATACTTGTATTCGAGGGCTGCTGTTCCACCCATTTTCTCAATTATATCCGAGATCGATGGTAGCCTCTCGCCAAGCATCGCTCTCAAAGGTATCCCCGGGACCACACCGATCTCCCGTATGGAACCCATGCCCCCTCTGGCAAGGGTGACAGCGATATGACCGAGATCGGGATGGATGTTGTAAGCCTTCACTATCTCCTCCCTGTTCTTCTGCACAAGGTTCTTGACCATTGAAACCTGTTCAAGGAGTTCGGTTATTCGGTCCTTTTCCATCCCGGCCTCTTTTAATCTCACCTTTGATTCCAGCATTTCTGCAAGCGGTTTTGCCAGGTGCTTGCCGATCCCTTCGATCAGGGCATCCATCCCTGGGATCCCGGCCTCGATGAGAGATCGATGCAATTCGTCGATCTCTTCGGTGTGCAGATATGCAAAAGCGTCTATCTGGGTCATATCGGCAATACCCAGGCGCATTTTCTGACAGAGGGTCCTTGTCAGATATTTTGCTTCGAGGGGGGAGGAATCATGGAGGAGTTCGGCTATGAGTTTGAGTTTCAGGTCCTGTGAGGAACGTCCTTCTACCGATGCGATCCTCGTCAAACTTGAGAAAACGCGGTCCACCGTCAAGGGTTCATGGAAGAGTGCAGCCTGCCTCTTTCTGCCAATAAGGATCTCGGCGGCACTGCCGATGTCCCCGGTCCTGATCCTCTCTTCTTCGATCTCTTCGGCGGAGATCATCGTGACAAGGTAGATGGCCTTTACTGCCAGTTTTTCTGCCACCCCAAGCTCGACTCCCTCGTATCCCGGGCGGATCTCACCCTTTGTCAACCTGACCACTGTCTCTATATTTTCCGGCGGGGTCGATATGTATAGCTCAATCAGCTGGTCGGTCATTTCCAACCTTCCGCTCAGGTTTTCGATCCTGTCGAAGAAGGAGCAAAGGTCGGAATAGAGCATGCACGGTACAACTGAAAGGTGGGATTAAACCGTTTGTGTCATAAAGCAGAATAGGAGACGATCGTTACGGGTTTACTGTCGAGTACACCAGTATCCCTGAGCTATTCTGGATGACCATGGAAACGAATTTATATTACATCCTGATTAACCGCCTTGCCCACATACGCCCCGATAGTGTAGCGGTCCATCATCTCGGCCTGTCGAGCCGAGGACACGGATTCAAATTCCGTTCGGGGCGCCAACCTTTTTTCTTATTGTTTCAATAATGGGAGATAATATTATCACGGTCGGTTGGCGCCCCTGTCCCGCATCGTACTTTTCGCGTCATATTTCTTCTGGCCGCAGGAACCGATGCTTCAGAATAATGAGATACGATGAAAACTGATTGGGAAAATGTTCCTTTGAGTTTTCATCTGACCTTTGAAAAAGAAATAGCGTCGTTGAATGCACTTTTTCAAAGGTTCCGTTCGGGGCGCCATATTATATTCCAATTATCGAGGCATATGAAAATTCGAGTTGGATAACGAAATCACGATCTCAAGGTCCATAGTGTTTTTAAATATCTGTTCTGATTTCCCAATCAAGTGAAAGTCATGGGGGATAAAAGGGTTCTAAAGGGAAACAGGGTGCCTTTTTCGAGACTGGTCATCGAATCGGCCATGGAGATAGGCCTCTATCCCTATTTCATCCCGGTAACCGGCGAACAAGGGCACAGAGTGGAGATCAATGGAAAGGACACAGTGATGCTGGGGTCCAATAACTATCTTGGACTCACCGAGCATCCTGAGGTTAAAAAAGCAGCGAAAGAAGCCATCGATAGGTATGGAGTGGGCTGTACCGGGTCCAGATATCTCAATGGAACCCTGGATATTCATCTCGAGATGGAGACACTTCTTGCCGAGTTCATGGGAGCAGAGGCGGCCCTTATGTTCTCAACTGGATACCAGACGAACCTCGGAACGATCTTCGCATTGGCCGGGAAGGACGATATCATCGTGTCCGACCAGTACAACCACGCTTCCATAGTCGACGGTTCCAGAATGTCAAGGGCTAAGGTGATGGTATACGACCATAACGATGTCGAGTCCCTGCAAAGCATAGTGGCACAGATCCCGGGGGAACTCGGGATCCTCGAGATAACAGACGGTGTGTTCTCCATGGAGGGGGACATCGCAAAACTCCCCGAGATACACAAGGTCTGCAGGGAAAATGATGTGATGATCATGGTGGACGACGCCCACGGCATCGGGGTCGTTGGACCCAAAGGAACAGGAACGGCGGCTCATTTCGGATTGGATGTGGATATAACCATGGGGACGTTCTCCAAATCAATGGCGTCCATGGGAGGCTTCATCGTAGGGAACGAGGATATCATATTCGAGATAAAACATGCGGCGAGATCCCTGATGTTCTCGGCTGCCCCTCCACCATCGAACGTCGCCACAGCGATGAAGGCATTGGAGATCATGAGGGATGAGCCGGAGCACAAGGAGAACCTCTGGAGGAACGCGAACTATCTCAAGGAGGGACTTCATAAACTGGGATTGGATACAGGCGCCAGCGAGACCCCTATCGTACCAGTGATCATTGGTGAAGAGCCCCCCACCATGGCCTATTGGAAGCTCCTTCTTGACCGGGGTGTCTATACAAATCCGGTGATCTACCCCGCCACACCGAAGGACAGGAACCTTCTGAGGAATTCTGTGATGGCAACCCATACCATTGATGACCTGAACTTCGCTCTAGACATGTATGAAGAGGTCATGGAGGAGATACCTCTGGATGATGTCGATGATTAGTTTAGTGTACTAGAAACAGTTTTATCGGCGTTCCTATTCTACCGTTTGCCGGTAGATCAGTACATTTCTCGCGGGGGTACTCGAGCGGTCAAAGAGGCAGGACTTAGGATCCTGTGGTTAGTCCTTCGAGGGTTCAAATCCCTTCCCCCGCACCTAACCTATCTCATTTAAGCAAATAATAGGGTGAGATAGGTTCGGGGGTTCTTGGATTTGAACCGGAGGTCCTGGAAGTTTCGTGTCTCCTTATCGCGAAACTTGCAGGTGCGCACCATTTCTGACTGACGATCGGAAGGAAGAAATTGCTGCTGTATCAAATCCCTTCCCCCGCACCTAACCTATCTCATTTAAGCAAATAATCGGGTGAGATAGGTTCGGGGGTTCTTGGGTTTGAACCGGAGGTCCTGGAAGTTGCATACAAATAGATCATCGATTTTCCAATGAACCAGAAGGTTTAATTATAAACCAGCTAGTCAAACCCCTAAGAGGCGAGTAGGTATGATGCTCCGGCAAGGCTGGGTCCTGTTTATTGTCCTGATGTTGTCCATTTCCATTCCGGTGCTTCTCATTGATGAAGCAGATGCCGGAAATGGATACCTCCAGAATGGAAATCCCACTTCTTCCTCTCACACGGGTTTTCCACCAATATCGATCGAGGACGATTACTCATTGTACGAGAACGCCTCTTTGAACGGGTGGACGGGGACCGGGACCGCAAATGACCCCATTGTGATCAGCTTTTTTGATTTCGATGCCAAGGGAACCGATTACGGTCTCAGCATCTCCAATACGACCATGCATATCAAGTTCGTTGACTGCATATTCAGGAACACATCGAGAACTGGACAGTACTCCGTTTCCGGATTAAGGCTGATCAACAACACTGAGGTTCACATTGTGGACAGCAACTTCACCGGATCCAGGACTGGACTATATGCGAGGGAAACCACCATTTCCGTGTTCAACACTTCCTTCAGATCGAACATCTGGTCAGGGATGTGGATCTATGGGTCCAGCTGCATGATCATGGAGAACTTGTTCACCGATAACGAGAACGGCGTCTACCTTCAATCATCCCCGGGGGCACTTGTGGACGGGAACAACTTCACTGAGAACTATCTGGGCATGCATCTGGATGAATCCCCGAACTCGACGATCACGAACAATCTTTTCGACAACCATGATACCGAAGGTGTCGAACTGATGATCTCGGACCATGTCACATTCATGAACAACACCTACAATTCAAATTCAATCGGGGTCTACCTCGAGAATTCGAACGATATATCTCTGGATAACGAAACGATGACGGCTTGCAGGTTCGGTGTCAGCATCTACCGAAGTCAGGATTCAAGGATGTCCAACTCATCGATCACCGGAAGCATAGACACGGGCATCTACCTTTCTTCTTCCGTTACCCGATGGAACTTCTCATCCAACACGGTCAGGAACTGCCAGACTGGGATAGGAATAATGGGGTTCGCATCCCACAGCTACAACACGGTCTACAAGAACACGATCGACGGTTCGACCAGGATCGGCGTCCATATCTATGTTAACCACATCTGGAACGAGGTGATCGGCAATACGATACGTAACTGTCCCACCGGGATCAGGCTTGACAATAACCGCTATAACCTGGTCCAGGGAAATACGATCGAAGATTCGGCCGAGAGCGGTGTTTACATGTACAATTCCCGCTACAACGTGGTGGATGGTAATGATATCAGCGGTTCCCTTGATAAGGGTATATCGATCATAAGGGGAGGAGACCATTCGGTCACAACCAATAACCTTAGGTATAGTTCCGTCGCCGGTATCTACGTCGAGAATTCTTTCACAAATTCGGTCCTGCACAATGTGATACGAGATTCCCAGACAGGCATCGAGGACAGCTTCGCCGATTATACCACTATCGAATTCAATCGAATAGCGGATTGTGTTCATGGGATACTCCTCCGGGGAGGGGATTGGTGCGTCCTGGACAACAACTCTATCACGGATTCGACCTCTAGCGGTATAACGCTCTCCGAATCGAACGATAACATCATCTCCAACAACACCATAATGAAATGCAAGTTCTACGGGTTGAACCTTCTCTCATCTTCCAGGAACAATATCCATGCCAATACATTGGCCTACAACAACAAAGCAGGCTACGTCTTCAATTCATCAGCCCGACAGGCTCAGGACAGCTTCGAAACCAACGTTTACCATCTCGACGGAAAGGGTAACTATTGGAGGGACCACGTGGTCCCTGATAGCGATCTGGACGGGATCGTCGATACGCCGTATCAACTGGCAGGTCTCGTTGCCTATGACCTTTACCCCCTAACCTCGACGGAACATGAAATAGTACCATCCGCACCTGAGAACGTGTCTCTTCAGCCGCTCCCGGGTTCGGTGATCGTAAGGTGGGAACCAGCCGTTCATGATGGAGGAGAAAACATCATTGGTTACAACCTTTACAGGTCAAACTCAACAGGCAAGTTCATCATGATAACTTCCGAGGAACCAACGACAGTTTCCTACCAGGACACCGGTCTCCTCAACGGGGAGAAATATACTTACTACCTAGCAGCTTTCAACACGATCGGGGAAGGGCCAGCTTCCCAGAGGATCTCTGCTGTCCCGGATGATACCAGACCCCAGATAAAGATACTTTCACCCAATGAAGGATCATTCCTGAACGAGGAGGAGGTCCTCGTTTCATGGAAAGGTACTGATCCGCAGAACAACATAGCTGGATACCTGGTCAGACTGGACAACGGGGAGTGGTTGGATGCCGGAAGTGATGAGCAATTTTCCATGATCGTTGAAGAGAACGGCCCCCACACGATATGGGTCCAGGGTTTCGACAAGGCGGGGAACCTCAATGAGACATCCGTCAATTTCACCATGGACATGGAGCCACCCCAACTGTCCATAACCGGTCCCGTCGACGGAGGATGGACCAATACGACCTCGCTTTTGGTCAGATGGAATATGTTTGATCAATATTCCGGCATTAAGAATGTTGCTGTCCGCTGGGACGATGTTTACTGGATCGATAAAGGGCTATCCACAGAGGTGACCATAAAAAACCTGGATTCAGGACCGCATTTGGTCTATGTTAAGGTCTTTGACATAGCTGGTAATGAGTTCATGCAGACGGTGAACGTTACCATCGATCTCGAACAGCCCCAGGTCTGGATCGAATCCCCTGATAACGGCACATTGACCAACGAACCCCTGCTCTGGTTCAACTGGGTAGGAATGGACCTGGAAAGTGGAACCCAGACCTTCATGGTAAGGGTGGATGACGGAGAATGGACGGACGTTGGTATCGTTTACAACTCCACCGTGGACCTGGGAGATGAAGGGGACCATATCGTATATCTAAAGATTATCGACAGGGCCGGTAACCAGGAAATGGTTTCACTGATGGTTACCCTGGACCTCACGGCCCCGGAGGTGATCGATCACGGTCCGACAGGGATCTCCGTTGATCCCACAACAGCAAAGATATTCGCAACGCTTTCTGAATATCTGGACAACAATAATATGGTCTTTACTATCAATGGCCTGACGGCCACGACAATATGGACTTCGGACGGGACCGTTGTCCTGACGCCAAGTGATGAGCTGAAGTACGGGACGACCTACGACATACTTCTATCCGGAACCGATTTCGCCGGCAATAAGCTGGAACCCTTCGAGTGGTCCTTTTCAACAGATGATCGAGGCTATCTCAAGGGAAGGGTCCTTGATGTCTCCAATTTCCCCATAAAGTCTGCCGTTGTCACGATCGTCGACCACAACTCGACAAAGGTGGACGGGGCGGGAAATTTTCAGCTAACAGCTACTTCCGGACCAAGGACGGTTACCATCGAAGCGCCTGGGTATATAACCTTCATAAAGGAGTTCGGATTGATAGCGGGAGAGACCTATGACCTTGGACCGGTCCACCTCGAGGAACGGATCGATATTGGCACAATTAAAGGAAGGGTCGTAAATGTCGAGGGAGACCCGCTGCTGGGGGTCATAGTAACCCTTGATTCTGGGGAGACCGCGACCACATCGGACAATGGAGAGTTCCTTTTCACCGTTGAGATAGGCAACTATTCCATTTCTTTTGCAAGGGACGGATTTACCAGAGTGTTCAAAGAGGTCGAGGTAACAAAGGATGGTACATCGGACCTCGGTGATATTGAAATGACCTTGATATCAACGGAAGATGAAACCGGTGATAAGGGGATCGAGCTCTGGCAGGTCCAGCTGATGATCTTCCTTGTCATCCTAATCGTCGGAATTGCCTTTATCTATTTCATCTTGAAGAGGGCAGGTGGGCCGGTCGAACCGGTAGAGGAGGAATGAAGTTCTACAAACAGGACCAATGGAGAGGAACATATTGGTTGGCGAGGTATGTCCGGTCTGCGGGGAAAGGCTCCATGATTATTCGAAATACCTCTACTGTTTCAGATGCTCGAAGCAATTCAAAAGAAAGCTCTTCGGCAGTGGTCTGAAAGAGGTGGAGAACACCATTCAAAGGGATCAGAACAAGGCCATATCCAGATCGCGGTGATATATTGGAAGTGGATGGAGTTCTTTTCGACCTGTTCGGGACGATCATACCAAGGCCTAAAAGGAAACTGCATGATAACTTCATGAACGACCTTGCCAGGGTCTCCGGGGTCGATAAGTCCAGGTTCAGGGAGATCTGGATGTCAACCTATCATGATCGATGTACGCATTATGGTACTGACACAGATTCCATGATGTCGCTTGTTCTGAGATCCCTGGATGTTCCTACTAAAAGCGAGGTCCAGCGGAGGATGACCTCGATATGGGAGGAAATGACACTGTCACATTTCCGATTCTTTGACGACGTGGTGCCTGCTTTGAGATATCTCAGAGGCAAAGGGTTCAAGATAGGGCTCCTGACCAACTGCGGTCCCAACGTTCCGGAGATCGTGGAACGTTCCGAGGTCGGCCCCTTTCTTGACAGCGCCACCTATTCTACCATAGAGGGTGTAATGAAACCGGACAGGAGGATCTTCGAAAAGGCCTGCTCGGTTTTGGGTACCGTTCACTCGAGAACTGTGTTCATCGGGGACGGAGACAACTACGAACTGGAAGGATCATCCGGAGCAGGGATCAAGGCGGTAAAGATCGACAGAGGAGAGATCGCTGGGGATTACAGGATAACCGAGGATTCCAATTGGGACCCGACAATAAAAGACCTCTGGGATATCGGAAGTGTCCTTCAGGACCTCTGATCCACCTGCTTGAAGACCTCACGGGCATCGGCTTCCTTCATCTGGAACCGGTTCGCAAGGTCCTTCACGATCTCATCATCGGACCTTCCGCTGCTCCTGGCCTTGGATATGAGCTCCTGGACGGGTTTGAGGAAGATCTCGTTGAAGGATTCATGATAGAGGGCGTCTGCAAATTCCGAGTTCATGCCCATGTCCACCATCTTCTTGATGATCTCATCCCGCGAGAGGCCCTGGTCCATCAGGTCGAAGACCTGCTCCATTGCCGGTTTGATGTAATAATCGAAACTGACGGAGGTGAAGAGCTCGTTGGCATACTCCTCGGTATGGCCCTCGTCCTGTAATTTCTGAATTATCTCTTCCTTGGTCTTCCCGGCTTCCAGCTCATCGGCGATCATCTGCATTATCGGTTCGATATGGACCTCGTAGTAAGCTTCCTGAAAGAACTTCTCCCCGAGTTCCCTATCTAGACCCTCCGCTTCGAGCTCTGAGATGATCTCCTCCTTCACGCCTCCCTCCTGAAGTCTCTGCTTCATGTGGTCTATGATGGGCTGGATATTTATCTCGTAGAAAGCCTCTGAGAACATGTTCTCGGCAGAAGCATGGTCGAGACCCCTGCTGAGTAGCATTTCCATGACCTCATCCTTCTCCTTGAAATCCAGGACCATGGCCCTTGTCTCGTTCATCAGCGGCTCTATGGTGGTGACATAGTGGACCCTTGAGACAGCATCGGATGCGATCCCTTCGTCCATACCGTCGGTAACCAGATTTTCAACGATGGAATAGGTATCCATTCCATCCTTGATGGAAGCTAGGATACTCTCCACAAGGTCCTTGGGGAGGTCCTCTATGAGCTCATGGGTTTCATCACTGCTGGTTTGGCTATCCTTTCCGACCATAGGGGTCACTTCCTTTGGGAATAAGATAGGATACCAGATACGGACAATAGTTAAAACCTCTTCCCCGGTGTGAAGGTTATTTTTCCGAGCATCAGTTCGGACCCATCTCATCGACCTTTTTTAGAATGGGTTTTATTCCGTGGTCGATGATGGAGAAACCCATTTTCCTCAGGTCCTCCTTCGAGAGCTTTCTAAGGTCCGATTCATAGTATTTCTTAAGCCAGATATCGTCTATCTGGAACTCCTCGAAGAATGCCTCCCACTTCTCGCTGTCCTCTGTCAGCCATGGTTTCTTTATTATGCAATAGAGCTGGATCGACCTTTTCAGAAGACCTCTCATCATCTCGATCTCCTTATGCATGTCCTTATCATTGGAAAAAGACCGGTACAGTCTTCTGCGAGCGGTGATGAGATACTCTCTCAGGGACTGCTCCGTCTGAGCCCGGAGGTGCTCATGATTAAGGGATGAGAGACCCTTGAAAATGGATCTCCCGTAAACGGTCTGATATGATACAAGGATGTTCAGAAAGCTCAAGGGGACCGAATCCATCATTCCCTCGATCTCTGCCATCTCCACCAGCATTGGAGACACCATACAGGGGGCGTCAGCTTCTTTGATGACGGTTTCAATGGTTTCAAGGGTGCCGGGGTCGATCCTGTCAAGAACGAGAACCAGATTGCAATCGATCCCCTCCTTGGGTTCAGAATGGATGTCCGTGCCGTATACAACGGCGGAAACCACGCTGCCGGATATCTTGTCATCGATCTCCTTGGCGATCTTCTCGCCCTTTTCTATTACCGTCATTCAAATCGCTCCTTTCCCCTTGTCACGCTTTAAAGATAGAGTGTGTTTAAAAACCTTCCTGCTTCATTTCTTTTACATATAAAATCCAATGAATATCAGGTTAATGGGTCTAACGTGAATTTCAGTAACCTTTAAATGCTAAATGTGATTAATCCCCTCACCCGCCAACACCCGGGCCTGTAGCTTAGCCAGGTAGAGCAGACGGCTCTTAACCGTAAGGCCGAGGGTTCGAACCCCTTCAGGCCCGCCATGTCCTTTTTCATCATCAAATATAATAGTTGGAAAAAGGACCCGGGCCATCGAACTTGGGGTTCGAACATTACCCGTAATAATCGAACAAAGATCAAAGGATGTCTTCGTCTTCCATGTCATGGTCCTTGAAATAACAGGACCTGCACATGCCCTGATAACTATGATGGACCTCTACCTCCATCCCGCATTTCCAGCAGATGTCCTCCAAGGCGTCACCTCCTGAAAAGATGATATGGTATTGAACGAATATATCTACCTATCCGGTCCTTGTGCAATTCGTATCTCGGCGATGAGCGGTCACCAAATGTTTCAATACGAACAGGACCATGAACAATACATGTCCGGTCTCATATTTCTCGGAACTGCAATGCTTGATAGGATCAGGGATTTCTATATCACGGAGATGGGAATGGAGATCTGGCTGGAACAAGCAGAGTGCATCATCCTCAAACATGGGAACCTGCTCATTGGTTTCTGTAAAAGGGAAGAGCCCGACACCCAGGGTATAATTACACTTTTCTTCGATGATAAGGAAGAGGTCGACAGGTATTACTCCCGCTTCTCAGGATCCTCCGAGGGCCCCCCAAAATACAACGAGAAGTACAGAATATACCACTTCTTCGCAAGGGACCCCGAAGGGAGAAGATTGGAATTTCAGAAGTTCATGCATGATATCCCGGAGATCTGAATACACAGAGGATAGCTTTATTTCCGGAGAAGTGATGTTACCAGGGATGCCTAGTTGCGCCATCCTTTATTACTCAACTACAGGTAACACAAAACTGGCATGCGAATATCTCTCAAACAGGATACCGCAGGTGGATTTCTACCTCTTTGACATGAAAGACCTGAGCAACTTTGATCCTAGCCCATACACTTTCGTCGGATTTGCTACCTTTACCGATTACCAAGCTCCACCGAGGTACTTTGCCGATGCAGTGAAGGATTTAGACCCATCCAATAGAAAGGAGGCATTCGTACTAGCGACCTATGCGGGCATCTCGGGAAAGGTCCTCAAGACCATGAAGGACCTGGTTGAGGAAAGAGGATACAAGGTCATCACCGGACATTGCTTGCTGATGCCTGAAAATAATCCGGTCATGAGGAAAAGGGGATACAAGGCGAAAAATAATCCCAAAGAAAAAGAATTGGAAGGATACAGGCAGTTCATAAGGCATCTTGGTGACCTCATCATCACCAAACATCTCAAGGGCAGCGTGGAGCCCGATAAGATCAAGGTCGGTCTTTTCAATTCGCTGCTCCCCTCGAAGATCAGAACGAACAGGCTTAAAGGGATCGGAAAGATGAGGGCTGACCTGGACATTTGCGACAGGTCAGGTACATGTGTAGAGAATTGTGCTTACGGGGCTATCACCATGCAGGATGGCCCGGTATTTGATGAAAAGAAGTGCCATGCCTGCTTTGCATGTTACAATCTTTGCCCTGTCGGAGCGATCACCTGCGAAAAATTATCATCGGTGGAATACCGATATCCGGGGCCCTCTGAAGATCTAAAGAAAAGAATGAGCTACTGATCAGATGTATAGTAGAAAAAAGAGGGGCGAGGGGTGAGCCCTATCGCCCCTTCTCTTCTCTACTAGCAGTGCGGCCATCTGCACGAG